>NZ_ADHJ01000045.1:0-90169 GCF_000193415.1 Paenibacillus vortex V453 | reverse complement strand
CAGGAACAGGAACAGCAGATATGGAGCTTAGGGAGAGCAGGGAGAACTGGAGATGGAAGGTTCCCAAATCTCCAACCCATCCAGAGGACCATCAGAAACAAGCAGGCTACCCTCCGCAGGGGCAGGGCTATCCCTATTCGCATTCACAAGAGGCTGAACCTGCAGTCTCTTATGGCGAGGAAGGTGATTATTATGCTCATTTGTCCCAGCGCACGGAGGTGCTTTCATCACATAGAGGCGGAGGGGCTACTGTACTGCTAGGTCCGGAAACGAAGCCTCCTGCTCATCCACATTCAGCAAGAACCTATCTGGAGCTGAACGAACCGAATGCAGCCGCCACGCAGCGGATTGAATTGACGCAACCCCATTTTATCATCGGCAGATCCCCTGATGTCGCACAATTTGTTGCTCAGGGTGTGGGAACTTCGCGGGCACATGTCGAGCTCTCGCGTGAAGGTGGAGAATACGTATTAAAGGACCTGGGTTCAAGAAACGGTACGATTTTAAAAGGAGAGTCCATGGTGCCGTATAAAGAATATCCCCTGAAGGAGGGGGATACCTTTGTTATTGCAGGTTTGGTCGTTTATCTTGTGTAGCGGGTTATATTGATAGGGGATAAAGTAGTAGAAGAAAGTAACCCCGGGTTTTGAAAGGTAGTGATCCTGCCTTAACAAAGACCGGGGTCTCGGCATTTTTTGTGGAAATGTGTGCATGAGTTTTTTATAACTTGCTTGAATGAATCAGGTACTCCGTATCGCCGGTTGGGTCCAGGTACCAGTTAGCGACCCTTGTTGAGTAATTATAAGATCCTCCGTATAGGGGCCAGCGTGTAACGTACACATTGTATTCCGGAACGAAGATATTATATTGAGCATCATATCCGCTTGGATAAGACGAATTCATAAAAAAAGTAATAATAAAGATATTGATGTTTTTGTAGCCATATTTTTTATGCACATGGGTGGCAAGATTTTTGGTCAACAGATGCCCTGTTGAAGGTTTGGTGTCAAAGGTGTCGATAATGTTTTGCATCGTTTGTTCATCCGAAATTTCTACGGCAATGGTGAGTGAATCCGAATCGTCGATTACGCCATAAGTTAAGTCGTTCAGGTGCAATTTTCCGGAAGAGAGATTTGAGTATTTGAATTCCAATTCCTCTTGGATTTTTTTGGCTTTCGTTTTTATGGGTGGAATCGGTGTGGGCTTAGGAACAAAAGGCTCTGTCCCTTTGTAACTGGTAATGTTAATGGTATTTCCGTTTACGGCCAGGGTTGCACCTGTAGCTTCGCTTATGAACCGAAGCGGGACGAAAACGTTTCCGTTCAAGGATAAAGGTGGGGATTCTAACACCATGCGCGTGCCGTTTACATATGCGTTTTTGTTGCCAACGGTCAGCACAAGGCTGATGCCTTTTTTAGTCCCTGTAATCTGCTGTCTGGAAGAATCCCACTTTACAGAGAGGCCCAAACTTTTAAATATAGGGGCGAATTGTACCAGGGTCACTCCGTCTCGCAAAATGGGGGCCTGCCGCAGCCCTACTTTAACGCCATCTAAGTTGACGATTTTTGCTGGGGCTGCTCCTGCTGCTGGAATGATCCATGTAAATAGTAAAACTATGATTATTGCTAATTTTAATTTCACTTCATTTTTTCCTCCTAGGACTATTGGATTACATTCTAATAACAGTCTATTATACTTGATATGTGTTTTATTTCCATGATTTTCTTGGAATCGGCAAACTGCAACACCATATCTAGGTTATAGGTTGAACTTTTTGTTCCGTTCCGTAACTAATCTCCTTAGATGAGGGTTATAACAGAGGATTGAACTTATGAGATGAAGGAGATTGATTGAAGTGATAAAAAGAGGACTATTATGGTTACCCTTATTTTTTTTGCTAGGGTTACTGCTATCAAGCCCATCCCATGCTGCTGCCTCTTCTTTTGTAAAAGCAAATGTGGAATATGGGCAATTCAAATCGCTCTTCTCCATGAAAGACCCGGTGATGATAAAGGATGGGAGGCTATTGCTTCCTCTGCGAGAGATCGGCGATATTTTGGGTTTGAAGGTTCATTGGAATCAACCACAACAGAGGGCGAGTCTGTATGGAGTAAATCTTGAGTTGACGCTGCAGCTTGGAAGCGATGTTGTTTATTTGAATAAGAAACAGAAAAAACTCAAGACATCTGCGGAAGTCATCAACGGAAAACTCTACATCCCACTCCGATTTGTTGCAGAAGCCGTGAATGAGGATGTGAAGTGGAACTCCAATACGAAGACACTGTCTGTTGGCAGTAATTACGTTGTGGGAACAGATAAAGGTATTACATTTTGGCTTAATCGAAAGAACGGCGAGTTCTACCAAGCCATAGGTAACAAGGTGCCATCGTTTATTGGGACATTGGAGCAGGGGAGGGGAGTTGAGGCATCTTCAAGTCCAACGACTGTCCGACAACAGTTCGTACGTCCGACTATACGAGGCCGAAGGGATGTCCGAATTAGGTAAGAGATCCGGTCAGATTTTTGTGAAGAACGGACAAATTATAAAGGAAGCACACTTTGAGTTCATAGGGCATTATCCGGATACTAATGCGTATAACCTGTACGATCTGCGAGATAAAGTATTGTTTTCGGATGGCAAGCATGCAGAGTTTCTGAATCATGAAGGGGAAGTAGTGGCTTACTATAACCTGGGGGAACTTACTGGAAAAGAAGATGAGATCTATATGATCGAATACATCACGGATTATTACATGATCTTACGGGAGTATGGAACGCAGCACCTGATACTCTATCATCGAATGCGTGAGATCACTGCTTATGTTCATGAGCTGCTCCCGCTTCCGCCTACGGAGAAACAGTTCCTTGAAGAAGTTGCCTTGGACAGAAATAATGAACCGGACCGCGAGCTTATCATTCGCTTCAATAAACAGGAGGAGAATACGCTGTTGTTTCTGTATAAGAGTAAAAAAACAGGCCAAGTTCATTCATATCCCTTCAACTTAACGAAATTAAAAAACGAATCCCCCAGATCCTCTGGATGAGGACTAGGGGGAATTATCTTCTGGACTATACGGTGCTTGTCCCACAGTGAGGACAAGCACCGTTGTTCCATTTAAGGCTGTATCATTACTTATTAATCAAATGCTGATAAGGCTTGTAGTCAATTTCCTTCTTCTGGAGGAAATTCATCAAGAATTTGTAATCCCGCTTTGGCGTAGCCACGATATAACCTTTGATGCAGTGGTCTTTTGTCACTGCTTTGGCATGGTCCTCAATAGCAATCTTGCCAATCTCCGCTGCAATGGAGTGTTTGGCAATATCCCGGAATGGTCCCGGAACGGGCTGCACCAGCTCGTCCAGAAAGGCTTTGGCTTCATCAGTCCACAGGGGGCGGCTTCGCTCGACCCAGTAGTTCTGCCAATCCAGCTTGGATTTGCCGTCTGCTTTGGGAAGCACTTTCAGAAACTTGCGGAACATAAAAAATCCGCCGATGCCCATCAGTCCAAGCATAACCCATCCCCAGAAGGCAATGGAGTTCATGAACCATGACGGTGGCGCACTGGAGGACAAATATCCCAAGACGGCTCCTGTGCTCTTCATCTGTATATCACCTCAATGATTATTATCACATGTCACTTTCATGAGAATTATAACGCATTTCTAGATTTATTTCGATAGCCCAGACATAATTAAATCATGCACGGTACTATAGGGATTTCGGAAGTTATGGTGAGGATATGCCCACGTGTTACCCACACAGCTATGAATTCATTACCTGTTCGAAACGGTCAGGAACAAGTTTTCGTTGTTGCTCGGTAATGTGTAGATATATTGTTTTTGTGATTTCGTCGTTCTTATGACCGAGCCTTTCTTGGATTACCGCTAATTCTTCTTTGGCTTCAGCAAGGAGTGAAACATGGGTATGTCTAAGACTATGGGAAGTAAGGTTGTCAGGAAGTCCACAGTCTTTCAGGATCTTTTCAAATCGTTTCTGATAGCGACTATAACAAGCTGGATATCCGGGAAACTTCAAGCTCCAAAATATAAAATCTGCATCATGTTGTAGTTCACCGTTATTGATTTTGTTTTCTCTCCAAGCCAGCTGTCCCTTGATGGCTTTAATTACAATTTCACCAATGGTGACCGCCCGGACTGAGCTTTTATTTTTCGGGGGACCGAGTACATAGTTTTTACAGACCCATCGACATAGAGATTTTTTTACAGAAATAGTTTTTTCCTCTTCATCGAAGTCAGATACTTTAAGCGCGAGGAGTTCGCCGATCCTCAAGCCAGTAAGCGAGAGATAAAAAGACGGCATACTCTTGCGGTTTAGCGCGGAATCTGATGTATTGAAGTAAGTGCTGCAACTGCTTCTTTTCGAGAAACCTCGGAAAATTGACAACTCCTGATTCTATTCTTCAAGGGTTGATTTAAAAACAGGGAGTGACCAAAGATAAAAGAGGCGTTCAGGATTCATTCTGAACGCCACAATGCTAACCAGTCATTTTTTTAGAATATCTAACGCTGATCTTAATTTTCTAGCAAACACAATAGGATTTTCAATGGATTCAATATGAAGATACATCAATCTTGGTTTATCGAATAACCAATGGTTGTGTATTGCAGATACTTTAAAATTGCGTTTTCGAGCCGCATCAATAAAACGTTGTACTTCGGATTGTAAAAGAGTTATTTCGCCCGTGTTTAACGTTGTTCCGTTTTGCGGGGATTGAATCGTGATTTCATGTTCGGTTTCATATTTTCTACCAAGGACTCTAGCATTTAATTTTCTTTCAACCATGATAGAGCAGCTTTTCCCGTCAGACATACCTGTACCACCTAAGATGGTGGCTAGACGTTTACAAAGTGCCTCGGATATTTTCATATTATCTACTCCTTTCGTGATGTTACAAAATATGAAAATTAGAAAAAAATGTAACGAGCAAATGACTATTTTAAAGAAATGTGCTAGAAAGCGATTGATTATTACGGAAATGCCTCTATTGTGATGAGAACGGGAACATTTATGACAATCGAAACGTGCTAGGGAAGCCCTATAAGGAGGGATAAGACGGAATGAGTTTAGAGGGGTACATCAAAAACGAAATCAAGAAGTATGAGTTATGGGTATTCTTCCTTGAAAACCATGGCGGCAGTATAGGTTACCCCAGTGGCTATCTCCAATCTCTTAGGGAAATGGGACTTGGTAACGCCCATTTGATTTGCGTATTCCGTCTGCGATAGAAGATCAGGGTCATACCCTTGAATTATCTCCAATTTCTTATCCTTAGTAAATTTAGTCATAAAAAAAACTGCACCTCCAACTGTTAGAGTGTGTCTAACAATTGGGGTGCAGTCCATAACTCGGCGGCCTTTTTCTTTTTGGTTTTGCCGAAGGCCCCCGAAGCGACCGAATAACCCAGCGGAGCGGAGGCCGTATAACAAGGTTTTAAAGTCTCCTTATAGAGGAGTACATCTTCATTTCATATGAAGGGTGATAGTGATGTATGAGGAAGTGGTATTTAACCGCGATGCCTTAAACAGTGCAATGGGTGCATTGGATAGGTTAGGCAAGCAGCATTACATCGAGAAGTTCAATAAAAATGTAGAATCGAAAAGAGGATAGCGGACCGAATGGAAGTTAAGGGCATGAAGTATTCTCCGGTGTGTGGGCCCAATAAAGGCTGCTTTCATGTTTTCTCCACAATCCACCCACAAATGGGTATTCCAACCTATTACTTTGCATCACCTCGTATTTCAACACCAAACTAAGAAAACCCGCACCATTACTGATTTCATTCCAGCAACGTCCCTTACATTCCATCCCTTCTAGATTTATTTCGATATACAAGCTAAAATAGGTGTAATTGTGTGTTAAAAAAGGGGGATGCAGCATGTTGAAAATTGGTTCCCACGTGTCGTTTTCGGACAAGGGATTGCTGACTGCGACGGCTGAGGCCACATCATATGGCTCAAGCTCGTTCATGATATATACCGGCGCACCGCAAAATACGCGCCGCAAGCCGATCGATTCCATGTTTATTGAAGAAGGCAAGGCCGCTATGCAAGCAAGCGGGATTGATGAGATTGTGGTCCATGCGCCATACATTATCAACCTCGGATCGTACAAGCCCAATACGTTTGAGCTTGCCGTGAGTTTCCTGCAGGAGGAGATTCGCCGGACACATGCGGTTGGCGTGAAGAATATCGTTCTCCATCCTGGTGCATATACAGATAAGGATGCCGAATACGGCATTGACCGTATTGCGGAAGGACTCAATGAAGTTCTGGGCGGTACGGATGAGACCGAAGTGAAGATCGCTCTGGAGACGATGGCCGGCAAAGGCACCGAAATGGGACGCAGCTTTGAAGAAATTGCTTCCATTATTGATAAGGTGAAGTACAATGACCGATTGGCGATTTGCCTCGACACTTGCCATATTCATGATGCAGGTTATGACATCGTGAATGATCTGGACAACGTACTGGAGCAGTTCGATAAGCTGATCGGACTCGACCGGTTAACGGTCGTGCACGTAAACGACAGCAAGAACCCGCGTGGAGCGGGTAAAGACCGCCATACACCGATCGGAACCGGTTGGATCGGGTATGAAGCCATTCAGAGCGTGGTTCATCACGAGAAGCTTCAAGGCAGACCGTTCATTCTGGAGACGCCGTGGATCGGTAAAGATCCGAAGACGCAGCGTCCGATGTACGAAATTGAAATCGCGCTTTTGCGTGGAGATGTGGAAGGACGTTTCGGGCAATCCTTTGTTCAGCAAGTGGAAGAGCTGCGAGCCTTCTTTGCTAAGGAAGGAATCGACTCCCGTTCGTTCGTGCTGGATACGTGGACACTTCTGAAGAATGATGCCAAAGCCAAAAAAGCAGATCCACGCGAACCGATGGAGCGTCTGTATGATATGGTCATGGCAGCTGGATTATTGCCTGAACTTGCGGAGGAGCAGATCAATCAGCGCATCATCGCCTGGTTATCCGGGACTTCTCTGACTTCATAAGCTTCAATAGAAGAGGCATTCATTAAAGTAAAGATGACTAAGGCATTCTCAAGAAAACTTCCGCTTGCTGCGGTTGGTTTTCTTGTGAGGCCAATTCACGCTAATTGTAGATGTAGAGGAGGATCACCGAGTCTCATGGAAATTCACATCAAGAAGGATCTGCCGTCTGTGGCAGGCCAGTACCCTAATCGTGCCCGCATGCTCATCTCCTGTCCGGATGGACCAGGAATCGTGGCAGCGGTCTCCCAGTTTCTGTATCAGCATGGTGCGAACATCGTTCAGTCTGACCAGTATACGATGGATCCTGCAGGCGGTATGTTTTTTATGCGGGTTGAATTTGATCTGGAGGATCTGAACACCAAGCTTCCTCAACTGGAGGAATCGTTCCTGGAAGTTGCGGACCAATTCCGTATGGAATGGAATATCTACCATGCAGCCCGTAAGAAACGGCTGGCGATTTTTGTATCCAAAGAGGATCACTGCCTTGTAGAGTTGTTGTGGCAATGGCAGGCAGGCGACCTGGATGCAGATATTGCGCTGGTGGTAAGCAATCACCTGGATATGAAAGAATATGTGGAATCATTCGGTATCCCGTATCACCATATTCCGGTTACGGCAGATACAAAGCCCGAAGCGGAGAAACGTCAACTGGATGTAATCGGCGATGATATCGACGTTATCATTCTGGCGCGGTACATGCAGATTATTTCGCCAACCTTTATCGAACATTACCGGAACCGGATTATCAATATTCACCATTCCTTCCTGCCGGCTTTTGTCGGTGGCAAGCCTTATGCACAGGCCTATAATCGCGGCGTGAAAATCATCGGAGCAACCGCCCACTATGTAACCGAGGAGCTTGATGGCGGACCGATTATTGAGCAGGACGTGCAGCGTGTAAGTCACCGGGATGATGTCAACGAGCTGAAGCGCATTGGCCGTACCATTGAACGCGTGGTGCTTGCAAGAGCCGTCAAATGGCATGTCGAGGATCGGATTCTGGTGCATAACAATAAAACGGTTGTATTCAATTAAAGTGTATCAACCTGGCGTGTAAGTATCGATAGGTGAATAAGAGAGTTTACACCCTAAATTGCATCAGCAGCAACTACAATCCCGACGATTCATCATAGAAAGTACAATGGAGCAGCCTGACACTTTAACGCTGCAATGGATTAGCTCTTGATCCCGCTCCTTCTTCTTGGAGCGGGATTTTTATTTAATTTTTATTTTGGAAAATAAGCCCAAGCTCCAGCCGAAGCCCGCAAAAATCGGCCCTGAGTATCCTTTTATGGAGAGAAACGTCAAACTTTTTATAATTTCGACTCGTCAATATAGTTGAACTGCCAAGAGAACCATTACATAAGTCTTCTGATTTATAGGTGTAATTTATCATGAGAAAGCAATTTATATGTGGAGAGGGGAATCATCAGTTGTCGTTTTATACAAAAAAAACGTGGATTCTGCTGCCGATAGTGGCACTGCTGATTATGGCAACGTTATCCTTGTCAATTCCGGCAGGAAAGGTCTACGCCGACGGAGCGAAGATTGGAATTCAATCCGAAATGGGTTACCAAGGCAAGATCAAAAATCAAAAATGGAGTCCTGTCAAGCTGACCTTAACAAGTGACCGGGATATTTCCGGTGACTTGGTTGTGCAAATTCAGGACAATAATGGCAATAGGTATCAAACTTCCTATGTGCAGCAGGTGGATCTGCCAAAGGATACGCCGAAGGAAGTAGTCATTGGCATTCCGGGGACGATGCTTAATAAAGATAATAATCAGATCCTGTTCTATGAAGGATCTTATTCCAAGGGAAAGCCGACGACATTTGCAACAGGGAAAAGTTATCTCCAGGCCTCCCCGTATCAAGGTGCACTCATTGCTGTATTATCCGATGATCCGGATACAATGAATTTCATGAACGTTCTTAATGGTAAAGGCAACAGCTTGAACGTATTTCCGCTTAAGGCGGACAGCATACCAATGGATCCGATGCTGCTTAGCGGGCTGGACGTGATCGTTATTAACAATTTTGCATCCGATACGTTATCAGAACCTCAGCGCAAAGCGATAACGGGTTGGGTTAACGGCGGCGGCACGCTGGTTCTGGCAGGAGGAGCGGGTTACGCCAAAACAGCAGCACCGTTTGCCGATATCGCACCGGTTGTTGCGAATGGAACGGCCTCTGTTCAGTCGCTATCCGAGCTCGAGAAGCTTGGAGGGAAGCCGCTGAAGCTGGATGGGGACTTTACCATCTCCACAGCGAAGGTGGTGGAAGGCGCCAAAATCGGGATTGAAGCAGACGGCCAGCCTTTGTTTGCCTCGCATGCCTACGGCCAAGGAAGTGTTCAATACGCTGCCTATGATCTGGCTATGGAGCCGGTAAGTTCTTGGGCAGGCCATCCGGATGCCTGGGCATCGGTATTGCGGAGCAATCTTCCGATGACAGGTTCGCAAAATGGTATGATCTACAACTCGCTTATGGATAATCTGAATTATGTGCTGGAATATTTCCCTTCCCTGAAGATGCCGTCCTTCACGCTGTTGTTGTGGATGCTCATTATTTATGCGGTTGTGGTGGCACCGATTCTCTACTTTATTTTGAAGAAGGCGGATAAACGGGAATGGGCGTGGTTCCTGATTCCGATCATCGCCGTCATTGCAAGCGTTTCGGTTTATGTCGCTGGCTCATCCGACAAGACGAGGGAACTCGCACATACCATAAACTTGATTGAGCTGAACGGTCAGGGAGATGCGGTTAAATCCACAGCCTCGGCCTTTTTCACACCTAGAAGCGGGAATTATGCGTTGGAGTTTCCAGCGAATACGTATTTGAAGACGGGAGGTGCCCGGAATACATTCGGGGGAATGGGCGAGAGCAAGAGCTTTGTCCGGGTGGAACAGGAATCCACCACGCTTGAGCTTCGCGATATGTCTCAGTGGTCGCTAGCCAAGGTATGGGCCGACCGCCAGGGAACGGAGGAGATGGGGCGTCTGGCCATGGATCTAAAGCTCGATGCCAAAGGAGCATTAAACGGGAAGGTCACCAATGAAACCATCAACGATTTGACCGAGGTGGTGCTTGTTGTTGGAGGCAATGCCTATAAGCTTGGAGATATCAAGAAGGGTGAAGCGGTGGCAATTCCTCAGGACCCACAACAAATCATCAAGTTTGTGAGTGGAGATTTATCCGGCATGCTGTTCCCTTATTCTCCGAATGATCCGAAACAGCGGGAGCGCGATATTTTATCCAATTACGGGTATTCGATGGGAATGGTCAACAAGGATGCTTACATTCTGGGATGGAGCAAGGACCATCTGACGAATTATACGCTGAAAGGGGCAGAGGTGGACAGTGATCAGCTTAATTTCTGGATTCAGCCCGTGACTATGGAATGGGGCCTGAGCGGAGAGATTAACATTCCTTACGGTTTCCTGTCTCCTGAAGTATCCCAGGTGAACACGCCGATGTTCGGGACCTTCCCTCATGGCGTTGAGATGGGACAAGGCACGGTAATCGCTGAATTTCCGTTAATATCGGAAGGCAACATCCAATATTCGGAGCTGTCCATCAAAGGCACCAAATTAAACAACAACGTAACGATGGAGATCTGGAACGCGAAGAAGAATGAATGGGAGCCCGTAAGCGATACGAACAATGTGCATACCATTACGGGAAATCCGGAGGACTACATCGTGGCTAACCGGATCAGGTTCATGTTAACCGCTAAGGATCAGACCAACTTTATGATGCCGGAGCTGTCTGTGAAGGGGGAAGCCATTCAATGATCGAAATTACAAACCTGAGCAAAAAATACGGGACATTCCATGCTTTAAAAGACATCAGCCTTCATATCGAGAAGGGGACTGTGTTCGGGTTCGTCGGTCCTAACGGAGCAGGAAAATCAACAACGATGTCGATATTAGCCACTCTGATGCTGCCAACCTCGGGCGTTGCCAAAGTCGGTGGATACGACGTTACGCAGCACCCGAAAGAGGTTCGCAAGCGGATCGGTTATATGCCGGATTTCTTTGGCGTATATGACCAGTTGAAGTCAACCGAATACCTTCATTTTTACGGGGCAAGTTACGGCATCCCGCGTGTTGAGCGGGAGCAGCTGATTCCGCAGCTGCTGGAGCTTGTGAATTTAAGCGACAAGGCGGATACGTACGTAGACAGTCTCTCGCGCGGCATGAAGCAGCGGTTATGCCTTGCCCGGTGTCTGGTGCATGATCCCGATGTATTGATTCTGGATGAACCGGCTTCGGGGCTTGATCCGCGGGCTCGGATCGAGATGCGTGAAATATTGAAGGAACTGAAACTCATGGGCAAGACCATTATCATTTCATCGCATATTTTGCCCGAGCTTGCCGAGATGGTAGACGAGATCGGTGTTATCGAGCACGGGGAGATGGTGGCCCAAGGCAAGGTTGCCGATATTCAGAGCCGGCTTCGCGTGAAAAAAGTCATCCATATCCGCACCCTTGAGCGTGAAGAGGAGCTTGCCGAGAAGCTGAGGGATGAGCCGTTTGTCACCTCTGTATTAACAGACAACACCGGGGTTCATGTTCATTATAGCGGGGATGATGCACAGCAAAGCGCACTGCTTCGGCAGGTGGTCTCCTGGGAAATTCCGATTGTCTCGTTTCAGGAAGCGCAGAGCAACCTGGAGGATGTATTCCTCGAAATTACCAAAGGAGGACCCCGCGAATGAATTGGAGCAGAAAATTAATTAACCCGGTCATTGATAAGGAATTTCGGCTGCGGATGCGTTCCACGCGTTCCATGCTGTCGGTGTTGTTGTACGTTTTGGCGCTTGGGGCTATTGCAATGGGTTTCATTTATCTCTTTTTATACTTGGGCCAGCGGGGACCGCAGCGGTTCGATCCGCAAACGAGCCAGATGATGTTCTATGTGCTGAGTTTTGCCCAGCTTGTCCTCATTGCGTTCATGGCGCCGGCACTAACCGCCGGAGTTATCAGCAGCGAACGTGAAAAGCAAACGCTGAGCATGCTGCTAACGACGCAGCAAAGCTCGGCGACGATTGTCCTGAGCAAGCTGGTGTCGGCACTTAGTTTCATGACACTGATTGTGCTTGCAACACTGCCGGTATATAGCATCGTGTTCCTGTATGGGGGAATTTCACCGAAACAGCTCATTTCGGTATTTGTATTCTACTTATTCGTGATGCTGCTGCTCGGTTCGCTTGGCGTGATGTTCTCCACCTTATTCAAGAGAACCATCGTAGCGATTATTGTCACCTATGGCACAGGACTTATTATATTTCTCGTGACGGGCCTGTTGTATCTGTTCTTTATGGGAATTGAACAGCGGAATATGTATGTTAACGGACAGTCGCCAGCTCCGGGATCGTATTCCTGGGTAGGATATCTGCTTGGATTGAATCCGGGGGGAGCGATGATGAGTTTGTTTAATCCATCGTTCTCAAAAGACGTGTTCCTGCTGTACGGCGGAAGCCTGAATAGTAAGGCTCCTGTTGAATTATGGCTGGAGTTTCTGCTTGTGTATTCGGTCGTGATCGTGTTTGCCCTGTGGATTGCGATACGGAATATACGCCCCATCGCAAGACGCAAGCGAAAGGATAAAGCCAAAGACGCACTTCCGCCTGAACAAGAGCCGACCGTAAGCGGAGCTTAAGTACCAAGGATTGTACAGAGTAAGGAGGAATTACCATGGACAACATCATGCGTTTTGTTGAAGCAGCGAGACGGCGGCTTCAGCGCTTTCGTGTAGTCGCATATGCATTATACGGGCTCATTGCGGGTTTCGCCGCTCTGCTGCTGCTGCTCGTGATTGGGAGATTCGTGCCTATAGCCTGGCTTCCCTTCGCATCCGTTGTCATTCCGATTGCGGCGGGTCTTGGTGGCCTGCTGTGGGGGTGGCTGCACCGGGTTCCGATCGAGGAGGCCGCATCGGTCATGGATCAGGTTCCAGACGGAGCGGAGCGAAGCGACATGATGGTGACAGCCCTGTCATTTAAGGAAGAGGAGTCGCAGGCCGCGAAGTGGCAGCGTGAGCAGGCGGAGCGTTACGGCGCGCGGTTTGCGGAGCAGTTGCCGGAGCGTCTGCCTTCCCCAAGTCGAAAAAGACAGCTTTGGATATGTAGCGCGTCGCTTGCTGCTGTGATCGTCCTTGTGTTTGTTCCGAATCCGATGGACAAGAAAGTGGAGGCAGCCAAAGAGCAGCAGAGCTGGATGAAAGAGCAGGTAGCAAAAACCGAAAAGCTTGCAGAGCAGCTCCAGAAGGAAACGCTTGACCCTGCTGACAGGAAGAAGCTGCAGGAGAAGCTGGATGCCTTGAAGAAAGCGCTGGACCATGAGAAGCAGCCCGAGCAAGCGCTGGATAAGCTGGAGGAAGCGATGAAGGAGCTGGAGAAGCTGGCGAAGCAGCAGGAGGAAAAAGCGAAGGCGTTGTCTGAACTGGCGAAGAAAATGCAGCAGGAGAAGGCATTGTCTCAAGTAGGTAAACGGCTTGCTGAGGGTATGGCCGAAGAGCTGAAGCAGGAAATGAAAAAACTCACCGAGCAGGTGAAGAAGATGTCCCAGGAAGAGAAGAACGAGCTGTCCGACGCATTAAAAAAACTGGCGGAGGAAGCTTCCAAGCAGATGGAAAACGGTGACCTTGAGAAAGAGCTCAAGAAGGCAGCGGATGCTCTGAAGGACGGCAAGCTGCCGAAGGAGCTGGAAGAAGCGCTGCAGCAATTGGCTGAGGAGTTGGCGAAAGCGGCGCAAGCGAAAGCCGCATCGGACAGTCAGTCGCAGTCGGCCGCCTCTCTTGCGTCTTCACTTGCTTCACAAGGATTGAGTTTAGCCGATCAGATGGCGGCTGCAGGGATGTCAGTATCCGACGCCTGGAGTAATGGAGGCAGCGCGGAGGCATTGGCACAGGCAGGTCTTGGGGAAGGTTCGGGAGAGCAAGGCGAAGCCTCGGAGGGATCAGGGGGAGCCGGTTCGGGTCAAGGCGCTGGTAGCGGGCAAGGAAGCGGATCTGGATCTGGATCTGGATCTGGATCTGGATCTGGATCTGGTTCTGGTTCTGGTTCAGGTGGCAGCGGAGGAGCAGGAACTGGCAGCGGAGCGGGGCTTGGCACTGGCGGCCGCGAGCTTGTGACGATCCCTAGGGATTACAAGGGCAGCGGTAATGTACAGAGTGACTCCGGTGCGATCAAGGGCGGCGGAGGCGACATTCAGAAGGGCGGCGTTTCGCCGACCGTTCCGGGGATGTCGAGACCGTATGAGGAAGTGTACCGTGATTATGAGACCGAGGCTCGCAAGACCTTAGACCGCAATCAGCTGCCTGACCAGATGCAAGGGCTGGTCGAGGAATATTTCATACAAATCAATCCGAACCCGTAAGGCACAAGGTAGCCCATAACGGACAGCAATAATGAGAACTTGAACTTTACCAAGAAGATGGAGGTTTCGTCCATGTCGGATATTGCAGTGAGACCACAGGAATGGATGGAGAAAATATCAGGCCTGCGGGAACATATCGGCAAGGTTATTGTCGGACAGCAGGAAGTTGTGGAGCAGATGCTCTGGTGTATCTTTGCAGGAGGCCACGCCCTCCTGGAGGGGATTCCGGGACTCGGCAAAACGATGCTGGTCCGCACGGTGTCGGAAGCGTTGGAATTGTCATTTTCCCGTATTCAGTTCACACCGGATTTGATGCCAAGCGATATAACAGGCACCAATATCTTGTCGTTCGGACAGCATGGCGACACAGGGATGACGTTTCAGAGGGGGCCGCTGTTCAGCAGTATCGTGCTTGCCGACGAGATCAATCGGGCCACGCCCAAAACCCAGAGTGCGCTGCTGGAAGCCATGCAGGAGAAAACCGTTACGGTCGGAGGGGTGACCCATCAGCTGCCAAGGCCTTTCTTTGTACTGGCTACACAGAATCCGCTGGAAAACGAGGGGACCTATCCGCTGCCGGAAGCGCAGCTTGACCGCTTTCTGCTGAAGATTGAGGTGTCGTATCCCAGCGCGGACGAATTGAAGGAAATCGTGAAACGAACGACGTCCTCGCACGAGTTCCAGGTGGAAAGGCAAATGACCGGGGAAGAGCTGCTGGAAATCCAGCGCGGGGCCAAGGAGGTCCTTGTTGCCGAGGAGATTCTGGATTATGCGGTTCGTCTGCTGATGATGACACATCCGGAAGAAGCTTCAGCGCCGGAGGCAGTCCGTAAATATGTCCAGTTTGGTTCCGGACCAAGAGGGATCCAGTCCATCATTTCGGTCAGCAAAGTCCGTGCTTTATGCAGCGGGCGGATGCATGTTTCGACGGGTGATATCCGCGCCGTGGCCTTAGCGGCGCTGCGTCACCGCTTGTTTCTGAATTTCGAGGGTCAGGCGCTGGGCGTTACGACCGACCGTGTGATTCAGGAGGTTCTGCAGGCGCTGGAGGCATCCGCGTGACCGGGGACGGGCACCTGCTGCCTCCGGAATGGCTCCCGCGTCTGGAGCGTCTGAGCCTGGACGCCAAGAGACGGGTTGCAGGAACGCTGCAGGGAAAGAGACGATCCCGCCGGCTCGGCTCATCGCTCGAGTTTGCCGATTACCGTGTATACTCACCGGGAGATGATGTCCGCAGATTCGACTGGGGCGTATATTCTCGTACAGGAAAAGCGTTCGTGCGTCAATTCATGGACGAGCAGGAGCTGACAGTCAGCATATTTGTGGATTGCTCCGCATCGATGGGAACCGTCATGTCATCGGCAGCAGATTCACCAGTCACGGCAGACCCGTCGGGGATGAAGGGAAGCCCGAAATGGACGCTTGCGCGTCAGTTGGCTGCAAGCATCGGTTACATGGCGTTGTCCTCTTACGACAGGCTGCAGATTGCTTGTTACAGCCGTACGATCAACAACCGTCTTCCGATCATGAGAGGAAAAGGCTCGGCTCATCGACTGTTTTCATTCCTGCAAGGGGCAGAAACAGGAGGCGAGGGCAGCTTGAGCGCGGCACTTGCGGTGCCGGGTGCGCTGCCCAGACAGCCTGGAATGACCTGGGTCTTCTCGGACTTCTGGCTGGAGGGCGGTGAAGAGGAGCTGTTCAGGGCACTGTCCCTGTTGTCCGGTACCGGGCAGGAAGTGGTGCTGGTGCACGTCTTGTCGAGGGAAGAGCTGGAGCCCAAGCTGGCTGGTGACTTGCGATTGGTCGACAGCGAAACGATGAGTGGAAAAGAAGTGGCGCTTACGGGTAAAGTGCTTGATGCCTACAAGGAAGAGCTGGAGCGATATCGAATGATGCTGTCCAGTGTGTGCGCGGAGAGGGGAATGTCATACGTGCTGATTCCCGCGGATATGCCGCTTACGGAAGCGATGTTCGGGGTGCTTGCGGGGGCAGGCTTGGTCACTGGATAGGGGATAGGGCCAGCAAGTTATTGCGTGGTTCAATATCCATATTCAGGAGGGACATGTGGCTCAGGGAGCCTGGAAAGTCTGGAAAGCTCGTCTAATGCTGACCACTGAACAATAGTACTTATGAATACGGGTCTCTAAGAAAGGCTCCTATTAGCCAACAGATGGTGCAGGAAGAGATAAGAAGGTCAGGCACATATTCGAATGTGAGAGCGGCAAGTTGCAAGTCAGGGTCCACGGGAGTAAGGAGGGGACACTTTGGGGGTTCAATCATGGCTGAGTTTATGGTTCGGTTTAACACTGCCGGCCATCGTGCTCATGTATATGTTCAAGCGAAAATATGTAGACACAACCGTTCCCAGCCACTTGCTGTGGGATCGGGTACTGCGGAACCTGGAGGCCAACAGGCCATGGCAGAAGCTGCAAAATCGGCTCCTGCTGTGGCTCCAGCTGCTTGCAGCGGCATTGATGGTCTTCGCACTGATGCAGCCCTTTATGCAGGTGTCCGGAGGAGGCAGCGCCCATGTCGTCATTGTTGCCGATACCTCGGGCAGCATGAGCGCGCAGATTTCTTCAGCTGAAGGCGAAGCAACAAGGCTGGCATTGATGCAGGAGCGGATTAAGGAATATGTGAAGGGGCAAGGGAGACGGAGCGAGATTACACTTTTATCCGTGGGAGCGAGTCCCGTGACGCTGGCAGCCCATGAAAGTGACCGGGCTGCAATCGACAAGGCCGTTGACGGCTTGCGTACCTATTATGGACCGGCCGCCTATCGGGAAACCTTGTCGCTCGCTTCAGCCCTGACACGGGAGGAGACGGATGCAGAGGTTGTTATCTTTACGGATAGCTACTGGAAGCCGGATACGGCTCCCATTGCTTTTCAGGTTCCGGTATCGGTGGAGAAGGTGCAGGGGGAGCTCCCGCATAACGTATCCATTGACCAATTCGGCATCTCACCGAAGGGTGATGCAGATTCATCCTATGCGGCGGTCGCTGTCATCAGCACGAATGCCAAGAAATCTGTCTCGGCTGAAGTAAACCTATACGGGGATGAGCAGTTATTGACCAGCAAAGTGCTGGAGCTGGAGCCAGGAAAGAAATTAACGGAGTCCTTTGCGAATCTGCCGTTTGCGGAAGTGTACCGACTCGAGTTATCCCAGGAGGACGGATATGCGGCAGACAATGCATCCTTTGCTTTTGGCCTGGGCCACGGGTCTTCCCGCGTGCTGCTGCTGACTTCAGGCAATCTGTTCCTCGAGAAGGCGCTGCAGTTGAGCGGAGCCGAAGTGACCCGGGTTGCTATGGACGGATCGGATGGCAAGAAGGATGAGAATACGAGCAAGGACAAGGATGTAGACAAAGATAGCGTCAATTCGGATGTGCCGCCCGTACCTGAGGGTGAATTTGATCTGCTCGTTATCGACGGAAGTATACCGGATGGCTTCAGGCAAGGAAAATGGGCTGATCTGACGGCCAAAACCCCGCTGTGGACGATTGGCGGAGAAGGAACCAAGGTAGGCAGTCAGGGAGGGCGCCCCGTCCTTGCCAAGCATCCGGTGACCGCTTATGTCACTTTGTCGGGTGTCTATTTCGGTACATTGGTGGATCAAGCACCTGCGTGGGGCGAACCCGTAATTAAGCTGGGTGATCAGCCTATTGTATATGCCGGAACCGAAAGCGGCAGACCGCGGTTGTCGTTTAATTTCCTGCTTCAGGACAGCGACCTTCCGTTATCGCCGGAATTCCCGGTTATGGTCAGCAATGCGCTTGAGTGGATGACCTCGGGCAAGGGAAGCGGTCTTGGCCGGTATATGGCCGGTGCGCAAGCAGATATTCCGATTGCGGCAGATACGGTAAAGGCGGCATGGATTCCCAAGAGCGGCCTCGCACTTGCTGATAGCTTCCCTGCTGAAGATGCCCTGCGCAATGAGCAGGGGATATCCCCGGTGCAGATTGTGCCGGAATATCCGGGTCTGTACGCTTTTGAACAGCAGAATGAAGCGGGCGAGAAGTTGAAGTTTTGGCTGGCCGTGACGGCCGATCCGTACGAAGCGGATTGGAGTAACGATCAGGGGCCGACGGTGAGTCAATCGGCACCGACTTCGGATGAGAGCAAGGCTGGTGATCGTGATCAGGCATCGGAGCGCAGCGGAGCGGGAAACCGCGCCAGTTCGTTAATGCCATGGCTCGCGGCCTTGGCACTGGCTGTTATCGCAGCGGAATGGGGGGTGTACCAGCGTGGGCGTTCAATTTAGCCAACCGTGGTTTTTGCTGCTGCTGATTCCGGCGGGAGCGTTTCTCTATTACGCATATAAATCGGATTTTCGACTAAGTGGTTTTCGCAAGAAGCTGGCCTTATTTTTTCGAACCTGCGTCATTCTATTATTAATTCTGATGATATCGGGTCTTCATGGCTTTACCGTACTGCACGATAAACAGGTTGTGTATTTGGCTGACCGTTCGGACAGTATGGGGGACTCTGCACGGATTACGGGCTGGATTAACGAATCCCTTGCAGCAAAAGGAGAGAAGGATGGCAGCGCTGTTGTATCTACAGGCCTTGAGGGAGCTGTGGAACGGCGATTATCCTCTGCGGATAACGCGGGCGCCTCTTTAAATGCGCTGCTGGAGCAGCGATTTACCGGACTGGAGTCAGGGCTTCAGCTCGCGGGGAGCCTGTTCGAGGGCAGCAGCGATTCACGAATCGTGCTGATCTCGGACGGGGAAGAGAACGTAGGCAGTATGGCCGCAGCGGGCAGGCTGCTGAAAGATCGGGGAATTGCGGTTGATGTGCTTCCGACCCCGAAGCAGGTTATCCAGGATGTGGCTGTCGAGGAGCTGAAGGTTCCGGATAAGCTGTATCAGGCAGAGTCGTTCTATGTGGAGGTTATGATTCGCAGCACCTTCAAGACATCCGGCGAACTGCGCATATATGAGGATAATCGCGAGATCGGCCGGGAGCGTGTGGATGTAACGCCTGGTGAGAACCGGTATGCCGTGAAGGGTTTGGCCAAGAGCCCGGGTCTGCACCGATATCGTGCTGAAATCTTCATGGACGGAGACGAAGCAGCCGCCAATAATGCGGCTTTCGATTTTACCCGGGTAGAAGGTCCCCCGAAAGTGCTGATCGTTGAAGGGACGCCGGGAACGTCAGGGAATATAACGGCTGCACTGGAATCGGGAATGATTGGCACCGAAGTGATTCCGCCGGAGCTGCTTCCGCTGGAAGCGGCAAAGTACGCCGTGTATGACAGCATTATTTTTAATAATGTCTCCGGCAGCGATGTAGGCGGCAAGCAGATGGAATTGATCGAGCAGGCGGTCCGGAGCTTTGGCATCGGGTTCATGATGGCGGGCGGCGAGGACAGCTTTGGGATGGGCGGATATTTTAAAACCCCGATTGAAAAAGCGCTGCCGGTCTCCATGGAGCTGGAAGGCAAACGGGAAATTCCCTCGCTTGGCCTTATTCTTGTCATTGACCGTTCGGGCAGCATGGACGGTACCAAGATCGAATTGGCCAAAGAATCGGCCATGCGTACGGTTGAATTGCTGAGATCCAAGGATACGGTCGGCGTTGTTGCTTTTGACGATCAGCCTTGGTGGGTGGTACCGCCGCAGAAACTGGGCAATAAGGAAGAGGTGCTCAGCAGCATCCAGTCGATTCCGAGTGCTGGCGGGACCAATATTTATCCGGCCGTTTCCTCGGCGCTGGAAGAAATGCTGAAGATCAAATCACAGCGCAGACATATCATTCTGATGACCGATGGACAGTCCGCCATGAATTCCGGTTATCAGGATCTGACTGACACGATGGTGGAGAACAAAATTACGATGTCCTCCGTTGCGGTAGGTACGGATGCCGATACCCATCTGCTTCAATCCTTGGCGGAGGCAGCCAAAGGCCGTTATTACTTCGTTGAGGATGAAACTACGCTTCCGGCGGTATTTAGCCGGGAGGCGGTGATGCTGGCCAAATCCTATATCGTGGATAAACCCTTTGTTCCTGCCGTTCAGAACGCGGGCGATTGGGGAAGTCTATTTCAGCAGGGCGTACCGGGACTGTATGGTTATGTAGCAACAACACCGAAGTCCTCGGCCCAGACGGTTCTGTCCAGTCCGGAACCGGACCCGATCCTGGCGCGCTGGCAGTACGGATCCGGCCGCACGGTGGCATGGACGAGTGATTTAAGCGGGAAGTGGTCGAAGGAGTGGGTATCGTGGCCCGGCTTCGCCAGCACGCTGACCGAAATCGTGAAGTGGACGTTTCCGCAGTTTACGTCTTCGCCTTATGAAGTCACGACCGAGACTGCAGGAAACCAGGTGAAGCTGCAGGTGATCGCCGAGGGTGAGAACCCGCCGGAGAAGCTGAATGCGGTAATTGGGGATGACGAGGCCGATGAGCAGACGGTGGAGCTCATTCAGGAGGCGCCCGGACGTTATACCGGACTTGTCCATGTCTCCAAACCGGGAGCGTATCTCATGTCCCTTGAGGATGCCAGCGGGGAAGAGGCGCTGCAGGCTGCCCCCGGCACAGGTTTTGTTGTGCCGTATTCTCCGGAATACCGGTTGTCTTCCGGCAGCGGCGAGGAAGCCATGAAGCGCCTGGCCGAGGTTACCGGCGGCCGCGTGTTATCCTGGGACGATCCGGCCGAAGTGTTCGACCGGCAGGCGACCTCGCGGATGAACCTCCATGATTGGAGTTATCCGCTGCTGGTGGCGGCCCTGCTGCTGTGGGTCGCCGACATCGCCGTGCGGCGTCTGGCTCTGCCATGGGGCGCCATCGGCGCACGGCTGGCCGCCCTGCTGCGCAGGCGGCCGGCTCCTGCCGAGGCCGCGCGTGACGCCGGCCTCGAGCGGCTGGCGGCGCGCAAAGCCCGCGCCGCCAGCTTCTACGGCGGCAGCTCCGCTGAGCCGCCGCAGGCCCCGCCCGCGCGCGAGCGCAGCGGCGCGGGCAGCAGTGCCCGGGGCGGGAGCCCTGCCCCGGCACCTGGCGCAGCTCCGGCAGGGGGCCGCAAGGCCCCGCCGGAGGCGCGCGATGGCGCGCGCAAGGGAAGCGCGCCTACACCGCCTCCCCCGCCGCCGAAGGCGCAGGGGGAGGGCAAAGACCGGCCCGAGGATACCGGGCCGGCACCGGAAGGAGGCTCCTCTATGGATCGCCTCCTGAAAGCCAAAAAACGCGGCACTCGATAAAGTGCCGCCACAACCAAGCTTCGGTCCAGCATGTCGATTACGCTGGACCGAAGCTTTTTTATATATCCATGACGTAACTTTTTCCATGGGATCAGCTTGATTTATCTCGTTTAACATTGGTTGAATTCGGTTATAACCGGACTATTAAGGGAAATAATGCTGGGGGGATGTAATTGCCACAGGGTGACTTTTACACAACAATGACAATTACGTTATGGAAATGAAGCACGTCTGGTGATACAATAAGAGTCAAAATGATATTCTCAACATTCCTAACTGCTCTGTTTCCTTGATAATTGGGGCTGGAGGAACGGAAGAAGCCTCATTTTTGAAGCTTACTATGGAAAAGATTTGAGGAGGACGAATCATGACAACTGAACATAACCAAACGATCGACAACCTGTCTATCGCAACCATCCGGACACTGGCGATCGACGCGATCGAGAAAGCCAATTCCGGTCATCCGGGCATGCCGATGGGCTCTGCGCCTATGGGATACCAGCTGTTCGCGAAGACGATGAACCATAACCCGGACCAGCCGGCGTGGATTAACCGCGACCGTTTTGTCTTGTCTGCAGGCCATGGCTCCATGCTGCTCTATAGTCTGCTCCACCTGAGCGGTTATGACTTGTCCATTGAAGATCTGAAGCAGTTCCGTCAATGGGGAAGCAAAACTCCGGGACATCCGGAATTTGGCCACACGGCCGGTGTCGATGCAACGACGGGTCCTTTGGGACAAGGCGTGGCGATGGCTGTAGGTATGGCAATGGCTGAGGCCCACTTGGGTGCGACTTACAATAAAGACGATTTCAACGTAGTTGATCATTATACCTATGCGATTTGCGGCGACGGCGACATGATGGAGGGCGTTGCTTCCGAGGCAGCTTCTCTGGCAGGTCATTTGAAGCTTGGCAAATTGATCATGCTGTACGATTCCAACGATATCTCCCTTGATGGCGAGCTGAACTTGGCATTCTCCGAGAACGTAGCGAAGCGTTTTGATGCTTATGGCTGGCAAGTACTGCGCGTTGAAGACGGCAATGATCTCCCTGCGATCCAAAAAGCGATTGAGGAAGCACAAGCTGATACAAACCGCCCAACGTTGATCGAAGTGAAAACGGTGATCGGTTACGGCAGCCCGAACAAACAAGGCAAAGGCGGTCACGGCGGTACGCACGGTTCCCCGCTTGGAGCAGATGAGGCGAAGCTGACCAAGGAATTTTATGAATGGGTTTATGAAGAGGATTTCTACGTACCTGATGAAGTGCGCGAGCACTTTGGCAAAGTGAAAGAACGCGGCATTGCTGCATATCAAGCTTGGGTTGATCAATTCGCGAAATACAAAGAGGCTTACCCGGAACTGGCAGCGCAATTCGAGCGCGGTGAATCCGGTGAACTGGCTTCAGGATGGGACAAAAACCTTCCGAAATACAGCGCAGACGACAAAGCGGTTTCCACACGTGTAGCTTCCGGTAAAGCGCTGAACGGTTTGACGGCAGGCGTACCGCAGCTGCTTGGCGGATCGGCTGACCTGGAAAGCTCCACCATGACTCACCTGAATGATCTGGCATCTTTCACAGCAAACAGCTATGAAGGCCGTAATGTATACTATGGCGTTCGTGAATTTGCAATGGCTGGCGCTATGAACGGGATTGCGCTTCATGGCGGACTGAAAATTTTCGGAGGTACGTTCTTCGTATTTACCGATTACCTGCGTCCGGCTGTTCGTCTGGCTGCAATTATGAAACTGCCGGTTACGTATGTACTGACTCATGACAGTATCGCTGTTGGTGAAGACGGTCCTACGCATGAACCGATCGAACAATTGGCTTCCCTGCGTATTATCCCGGGTCTGACCGTGATACGTCCTGCGGATGCCAATGAAACTTCCGCGGCATGGGCTTATGCGGTTGAGAACACAGACCGTCCGGTAGCGCTGGTGCTGACTCGTCAGAACCTGCCGATCCTTGCAGGCGCAGTAGACAATGCACGTGAAGGCATCAAACGCGGGGCTTATGTTGTTGCTGACGCGAAAGATGGCAACGTACAGGCTCAAATCATTGCAACGGGTTCCGAGGTTCAGCTTGCTGTTAAAGCGCAAGCGGCATTGGCTGAAGAAGGCATCGCCGTTCGTGTCATCAGCATGCCAAGCTGGGATCTGTTCGACAGCCAGGATCAAGCATACAAAGATTCCGTGCTGCTTCCTGACGTAAAAGCCCGTCTTGCCATTGAAATGGCTCATCCGTTCGGCTGGGAGCGTTATGTTGGCGATAAAGGCGATATTCTCGGCATCAACACGTTTGGCGCTTCCGCTCCTGGCGACCGCGTCATTGCCGAATACGGCTTTACCGTTGAGAACGTAGTCAGCCGCGTAAAAGCTTTGCTGTAAAACATCCAAAACACCCGTGATGTAACTCCATATTGATTTTCCGGCACCCGTATCATACGGGTGCCGTCCATATATCAAGACATGCCTATTTTGGAGGAGGAGAGTTTGTCGATGTCACAATTTAAGAATGCTACCGTCACGAAAGCAGCCAATGTTTACTATGAGGGGAAGGTAACCAGCCGTACGGTGCTGCTGGAGAATGGCGAGAAGGTAACACTGGGGATCATGCTTCCGGGGAGCTATGAATTCGGCACAGATGGTCCTGAAATTATGGAAATCCTGTCCGGCGATTTGCGTGTCCTGCTGCCTGGAGAGCAGGAGTGGTTAGAGATTCAAGGGTCTGCGACCTTTAACGTTCCGGGCAATTCAAGCTTTAAGCTGGAAATCCGCACCGTCACCGATTATTGCTGCTCTTATCCGACCATGTAGCAGGACAAGCGGCGACGGAGCATTCATATTCGCGAATATGCCAAAAAGGCTCAAGCCGATGGCTCTGAGCCTTTACTGTCAATGCCGGATGTCAACGCAGGCCTTTATCGGCGGTTGATATAATGGACTTATTCCTCCGGGATTGTCACGATCTCGCCTTTATATCCGGGAGCCCGGTTGTCAAGCTCTACGTATCCTTCGCCCCATTCCTGGCCGCGATCCAGCAGGCGATAGCTGGTAACGCCGGAAGGGTAGCGGAATACAAATTTGGCGATCGTCCAATTTTGGGTGTTTGGCTGATTACCGATCTCAGCTTTCAGTGCAGGCAGGAAGAACAGGTTTTGGTTTGCCGATGCTTTAGTGCCATAGTCCAGCTTGCCTTGCCATTTTAAGTATTTGACGCCGCCATGGATATCGAAATAGCTGGCGATATCGTTGTCTACCAGGAAGAATGAATTGGATTTGCCTTTAGGAAAATAATAATTCACGCCCTGCATTTCCACGGGGAGCATCTCCAGTTCAGGCTTCTTCAGTTCGGATGAATAGGGAAGCTTGGCTGCAGCATTCCGGGCGGTGGCCAGATCGGTGCTTTTTAAGTCGGCGATGATACCCGGATCTGCCTTATTGATATAAGCTGTTTTTAAAGCGTCATTCCAGTAGACGTTGGCATCAAATGCTTGGGCAACAGCCCTTAAGGGAATCATGGTCTTGCCGTTATGCAGCAGTGGGGCTGAAGGCAGCGCCTTTTTAACTCCATCCACTTCCATGCTGGTATTTCCTGCTGTCAGGATCACCTTTCGGTTATCGCCTTGGATGGTCACCTGCTTTTTGCTGTTGTCGTATCTCAAGATGTAGTTACCCAGAGGTTTGAGATCGGTGAGGGTAACATAGGTGGAGCCCTGCCTGATCAGCACTTCACCGCTGGCGGTTACGTTGTTGATGGCAGCGGCCGGTTTGGCTGCTGCAGAAGCTGGTGAACTGGCTAATGCAGGAGACAGAACAGTGGTTAGTATGGCAGCGGCTGTCATCGCTTTTAATGTTATGGTCCATTTCATGTTGCAATTCCTCCCTTTGCATTGTAAACGGAGGAAATAACAGAAAAGTTTCTTTCGGAGAGGGAAATGGTGGAAAAGCTCAAAAAAGGCCCCTTCCTCCTGGTCCGGATGACCCGGAACCAGCATGAAGGGGCCAGTAATGACAAGGCATAATCTGTCTGGTTATTGCGGCTGTTCGCCGATTTTTTGGCCGATCCAGGCTTCATAGCATTTCACGACAGCGGATAGATCCTCTTCGCCATAGCCTTCGCTGGCACCGGCTTGAAACAGGCTCTTGGCCAGATTCAGCATAGGGGAAGGCATGCCGATGCCATCGGTTAGTGAGGAGGCCAGCTTCAGGTCTTTGAGCATGAGTGCAAGCGAGAACTGGTTGCTGAAATCGCCGTCGATAATTTTGCGTCCCTTCAGCTCGGCCGCTTTGCTGCCAGCAGATCCGAGCTGTACGAGTTCCAGAAAGTTGTCGGCGGGAATGCCTGATTTTGCAGCGATGGCAAAACCTTCGGCCAGCGCCAGGTTGTTAATGCCCACAATGGTATTGTGCGCAAGCTTGGCGACGGCACCGCTTCCGTTTGGTCCCATGTGAATGACCTTTTTGCCCAGGGTGTCAAACACGTCGGCATGGGCCTCGATCACAGCTGCTTCGCCGCCGACCATGAAGACCAGGGTTCCATCAATGGCCGCAGGCTTGCTGCCGGTTACCGGGGCATCCAGGAAGGATGCGCCAAGCCCAGTTACGGCAGATGCGATTTCCTTGACAAGGCTCTCGGAGATCGTGCTGCAGTCGATGACGGTCATCCCGCCGGTCAGGGAGCCGAGCAGACCGTTCTCTCCATAGAACACTTCCCGGATGGAATGGTCGTTGCTCACCATCGTAATGACAAGATCCTGTCCTTCGGCAGCCTCGCGAGGCGTGTCCGCGATGGAAGCTCCCTGTTCGGCCAGCGGACGGCATTTTTCATGGGTGCGGTTATACACGGTCACGTCGTAATCCTGCTTAAGCAGATTGGAGGCCATAGGAGCGCCCATGGTGCCCAGTCCGATAAATCCGATTTTTTTCATAGCTATATCACCTTCGATTATGGATTCCTGATCCACTCTATCTTAGCATGGGTTCTGGAAACGAAGCCAGCGTTTGTGGGGGATTGGAGGTTGAAGGGTGTCCAGCATGAAGAATACATGACGGTTAGCCCGTGCAACTTGCGGTCTTTATTAAATTAAAGTATCCTATTTCTAAATTCACAGGAGGTTTAAGGCATGTCTAAAAAAATCAAGTTTGATTACAGTAAAGCACTGACTTTTGTCAATCAGCACGAAGTTGACTATTTTGCAGAGCCGATCCGTACAGCCCATGAACAGCTACATAACGGTACAGGTGCCGGTTCTGATTATCTGGGCTGGATCGACCTGCCAACGCAGTACGATAAAGAAGAATTCTCACGCATCCAGAAAGCGGCTGCCAAAATTCAGAGTGACTCTGACGTTCTGATTGTTATCGGTATCGGAGGTTCCTACCTGGGAGCGCGTGCCGCGATCGAAATGCTGTCGCATTCGTTCTATAATGAGCTGTCGAAGGACCAGCGCAAGACGCCGGAAATTTATTTTGCAGGAAACAACATCAGCTCCACCTATGTAACGCATCTGCTTCAACTGATAGAAGGCAAGGACTTCTCGGTGAATGTCATTTCCAAATCCGGTACAACCACGGAGCCGGCTATCGCATTCCGTATTTTCCGTGCGGAGCTGGAGAAGAAATACGGCAAGGAAGAAGCTCGCAAACGCATTTACGCTACGACCGATCAGGAGAAGGGCGCACTCAAGAAGCTGGCAACCGAAGAAGGCTACGAGTCCTTTATCATTCCTGACGATGTCGGCGGACGTTATTCCGTGCTGACGGCAGTCGGTCTTCTTCCGATTGCAACGGCTGGAATCAACATTGAAGAGATGATGCAAGGCGCCGCTGACGCATCCAAGGAATACAGCAGCCCGAACGTAGCCGAGAACGAAGCATACCAATACGCGGCGGTTCGCAACGCTCTTTACCGTAAAGGCAAGGGCATTGAGATCCTTGTAAACTACGAGCCTTCTCTGCATTTTGTATCGGAATGGTGGAAGCAGCTGTACGGCGAGAGCGAAGGCAAGGATTACAAAGGCATCTATCCTGCTTCCGTAGACTTCTCTACTGATCTGCACTCCATGGGTCAATTTATCCAGGAAGGCAGCCGCAACATCTTCGAAACGGTCATTCAGGTTGAGAATGTATCCGAGCATATTACGATTGAATCGGATCCGGACGATCTGGACGGATTGAACTTCCTGACCGGGAAAACATTGGATTTTGTCAACAAAAAGGCCTTCCAAGGCACGATGCTGGCCCATACCGACGGACAAGTTCCGAATTTGATTGTGACAATTCCAGATTTCACTCCCTATTCGTTCGGATATCTGGTATACTTTTTCGAAAAGGCCTGCGGTATCAGCGGCTATCTGTTGGGTGTCAACCCGTTTGACCAACCGGGCGTAGAGGCGTACAAGAAAAATATGTTCGCGCTGCTCGGCAAACCAGGGTATGAGAAAGAGAAGGCCGAACTGGAAGCTAGACTTTCCGAATAAACCTGACACTTTCATTGGATTAGACGTAAGACGCTGAAGGAAGCAGTCCGCTGGCAGATTATTGCCGTGGACTGCTTTCTTGGCAATATAGGGGTGGTTGTTGTTTCATGCTGGATCGTTACAAAACGGTACGTCAGGCGGGCTCCAAGGAGATTGTCATTAAGAAATCGCGATTCATCGGCCATGTGATGCCGGTCGAATCCGAAGAGGAAGCCTTCGCTTTTATTGAAGAAATCAAGAAGAAGCATTGGAATGCTACACACAATTGTTCCGCTTATATGATTGGCGAGCGGGATGAGATTCAGAAGCAATCGGATGATGGGGAACCGAGCGGAACGGCCGGCAAGCCGATTCTCGAAGTGATCCGAAATCAGGGGCGGAAGAATGTAGCCATTGTTGTCACACGTTATTTTGGCGGTATCATGCTTGGCGCAGGTGGACTGATCCGGGCTTACACAGACGGAGCCGTGGCTGCTATAGAATCAGGCGAACCGATTACAAGGGTTCTTCACCGGGAGATTTTAGTGGAGCTGGATTATACCTGGCTGGGTAAGGTGGAGAACGAGCTTCGAAATCGGGGCGTACGTATGGGAGAGACCAACTTTGCCGACACGGTGACCTTGACCTGCTTGCCGCTCGATGGTGATGCGGAGAGCTTTATGACTTGGATGGTAGATTTGACACAGGGGCAGTCTTTGATCACGGAGGGAGAGCGGCTTTATTTTATTG
Organism: Paenibacillus vortex V453; assembly: GCF_000193415.1. Lineage (NCBI taxonomy): Bacteria > Bacillati > Bacillota > Bacilli > Caryophanales > Paenibacillaceae > Paenibacillus > Paenibacillus vortex. The sequence continues at coordinate 61,359 of NZ_ADHJ01000045.1, read as the reverse complement.
AAGGGGAATAAAATAATATGGCAAGAAGAGCAGTAGAACGCGAGTTGTCGAGAGAGCGGATACTGGAAGCAGCGAGGCATTTGTTTATAACCAAAGGATATCGAGCCATTTCGATGCGAAGCATCGGGCAGCATTTGGGTTATAGCCACGGCTCCTTGTATTATCATTTTAAGGAAAAGGCGGAGCTTTTCTACGCCATTGTCATGAAGGACTTTAATGATCTAAATGATTTGCTGTTGGAAGTATCGGGAAAGCCTCCCTGTGACGGGGTATCGAAGCTGGAGCAGCTGATGCTGGAATTTGTTCGTTTCGGACTGGATAATCCTTACCAGTACGAGATCATGTTCATGATTCGGGACGAAGAGCTGCTGTCCTACTGTCGCTCTGAGCAGGGACGCTGTTTTGAAATGTTTGCTATGCTTGTCCGTCAGTATTTGCTTGATGAGAATTACAGTGAGGAAGAGCGGCGAACCGTTCCGCTGACCTTGTTTTTGTCGCTGCATGGATTTATATCCTATTATATTCAGGACCGAATTGGCTTTGATGAGATCAAACCAGCCGCTCTTACCCATGTCAAAGTGTTATGCCGGAGTTTGTATAGCAGGGTCTAACTTCTGATTATTGCCACGACGTGTGACTTGATACTTCAACCCATTACAACGACCTAGCGTTGAAACGTCAATCATCTAATGAAATAAAACAGACAGGTCCACGCCCCCTAGCATGTGCCTGTCTGCTTTTTGTGCTTTTTAACTGTCTTTCCCGTGCCTGTATCCCTTTTTGGCATCAGCCCTCCATGATTTTCACGTGATACTGACGCTGCCTCGGTCCATCGAATTCGCAAAAATAAATGCCCTGCCACCTTCCAAGAAGCAGATGACCGTTCTGAATAATGACGGTCTGCGAAGGACCGCAGGTGATCGATTTAAGGTGGGAAGCGGTATTTCCCTCCGCATGACGATATTTGGGATGATTCCATGGAAATACTTCATCCAAAGACATCAGCACGTCCCGTTTCACATCGGGGTCCGCGTTCTCATTAATGGCAATTCCGGCGGTGGTATGCGGACAATAGATCAGCACGGTGCCTTGCTGAACCCCGCTTTGCTTCACGTGAGCAGCGATCTCCCTCGTGATATCCCTCATCTCGTCACGCCCTTGCGTGTTTAGTTCACCGGTATACAGCATGCAAATAACCTCCTCTATTTTTTCCATTTCTATTATTTTACCCGATAAAGTGCAAAAGATGGATTGACGATCGGATTCAGCATTTGGTAAAGTATGTGTAAAGTAAAACCAAGTATACAAATAGGAAATATAAAGATGGTTTGTGGAGAAGTCGACCGGAATACCATCCGGAGGCAGGAGGGATACGATATGACCACATGGATTCGTCATAAAGGTTGGACTTGGGGATTTCGAAGTACCGTGCTGCTTTATTTTCTTGCCTTGATCGTGCTGCCGATCTTTGGGGTGTACGTGCAGTCATTCTCTGCAGGATGGAGCCATTTTACAGAGAGCATATTGGATCCGATTGCCTGGAAGGCCGTGCTGCTTACAATCAAACTGGGCATAATCTCTACGTTCATCAACGTGCTTGTCGGAACGATGATTGCTTGGGTGCTCGTCAGGTATCGTTTTCCGGGAAGGACGCTGCTGAACAGTTTGGTGGATCTGCCCTTTGCGCTGCCGACGGCGGTAGGGGGACTGATGATATTGCTGCTGCTGGGACCGGGGAGTTTACTTGGCGGCCTGGCGGAGAAGTTTGGTTTCGAAATCGTGTTTCACCAGCCTGCTATCGTTATAGCCATGCTGTTTGTCACGTTTCCGTTCGTGGTCCGGGCGGTACAGCCGCTGCTGGAAGAGCTGGATCCGCTGGAGGAAGAGGCGGCTTATACGATGGGCGCTTCGAGGACGAGAGCTTTCTTCAAGGTCATTCTTCCCTCGATGCTGCCGGGTATCATCAGCGGGGGAATGCTCGCTTTCTCAAGAGCGCTGGCTGAATTTGGTGCCGTTGTGCTGGTTGCGGGCAATATTCCCGGAAGGACGCTGATTGCTTCGGTCTTTATTTTTGGCGAGGTTGAGAGCGACAACCCGGCTGGTGCAGCGGCGGTATCCGTTCTGCTCCTTACCCTCTCCTTCCTCATCCTCTGGGTGATTAATGCCGTACAGCAGAGGGGGAGACGAGCTTGAGACGATTGTGGATCGGACTAACGTATGCCGTATTTATCATTCTGCTAATCATCCCCTTATCCCGGATTGCAATCGGAGCGTTTGATAAAGGGCTGGATGGGTTTGCGGAGGGCCTGCTCAGACCTGAAGCCCTGCATGCTCTTATGATGACGGGTCTTATCGTTGTATTCGTTACGGTGTTAAATGCGCTGTTTGGCATCATGATGGCGTTGTATCTGGTTCGGGCGAATTGGCTTAGCCGGAAGATCAAAGGCATTCTGAACAGCATTGTCGATTTGCCGTACGCGGTTTCGCCGGTCATTGGCGGCCTGATGATTGTACTGCTGCTTGGACCGGACAGCATCATTGGCGGTTTTTTTGAAGGGATCGGGTTTAAGGTCGTATATGCGTTTCCAGGCATGGTGATTGCTACGCTCTTCGTCACGTTTCCGCTGATGGTCCGTGAGGTCATGCCCGTCCTGCAGGAGATCGGGAATGATCAGGAGCAAGCGGCAGCAACGCTGGGAGCTTATGGCTGGACAACGTTCCGAAAAGTAACATGGCCCTCCATTCGGTGGGCTGTGGTGTACGGTCTGGTGCTAACTGTCGCCCGCTCGCTGGGGGAATTCGGCGCCGTACTGGTGGTGTCCGGTAACATCATGAACAAGACGCAGACAGCAACGACGCTTGTGTATCAGGATGTAGAGAATTTTAATGTGGCTGCTGCCAATGGTGTCGCATTGGTGCTGGCAGCCTTCTCCGTTGGTCTCCTGCTGCTGATGGAATGGGCCAAAAAAAGAAAGGATGTGCATTGATATGCATGTGGAAGTTCGCGATCTGAACAAGCACTTCGGTACGTTTCATGCCGTAAAGAATGTCAGCTTTGAGATTGAGAAGGGACATCTGATTGGACTGCTGGGACCCAGCGGCGGTGGTAAAACGTCCATTCTGCGCATGCTGGCCGGGCTTGAGAATCCCGACTCCGGGCAAATTTCCTTTCATGGTCAGGTGGTCAATGATCTGCCGCCCCAAGAGCGTGGAATAGGCTTTGTATTTCAGAACTATGACCTTGTTTAAGCATATGACCGTATTTGACAACATCGCGTTTGGCTTGAAGGTGAAGAAGGCATCCAAGGCCCAAATTAAAGACAGGGTAACGGAATTGGTGGAGCTGACCGGGCTAAAAGGTTTCGAGAGCCGCTATCCGCACCAGTTATCAGGCGGTCAGCGCCAGCGTGTGGCCTTTGCCAGAGCGCTTGCACCGGAGCCGCAGCTGCTATTATTGGATGAACCGTTTGCCGCGATTGATGCAAAAATCCGTCAAGAGCTGCGTTCCTGGCTTCGCGAGCTGATCGAGCGGGTCGGCATTACGTCGATTTTTGTGACCCATGACCAGGATGAGGCGATTGAAGTAGCGGATGAGATTATGATTATTAATCAGGGGAGAGTTGAGCAGAAGGGTACGCCCTGGGATATTTATAAGGAACCGAAAACTCCGTTTGTCGCTTCATTCATTGGCGAATCTACGGTCATATCGAGTGCTGCCGAGCTGAAGGGATTTGAGGCAGCAGCTAATAAGAATGCAACGCGCGCACTTATTCGTCCGGAATATATCGAGATTGGGAGCGAGCATGACTTCAGCGTGCTGTCGGCAACCGAGACGGGCGTTGTCCGTCATCTGCATTTTCGCGGCAGTGAATGGCTGGTGGAGGTGGATGTTAAAGGACATAAGCTGATCACCTACCGTTCCCTGGAAAAGGAGACGCTGCAGCCGGGCCAGGAGGTTCGTGTCCTCGTTCACCGGGCTTATCTTTTCAATGACGACCACAGCTGGATTGAGGAGAACCGTCTGAAGGTTGATCCGATGCCGATTATGATCTGATTGTTTAATACTCCGAAGGGAAGTGGATTCATGCGGATCTTAAATATAAAACGCACCTCATTCCTGCTGGCTGGCATGGCGCTTCTCTTCAGTCTTCTCGTAGTAGGATGCGCCAGTGACGATCCGGCTGGTGAAGAAGTGACATCACCGTCAGGTGAGAGAACGCTGGTGCTTGGTGCTTACAGCGTCGTTAGAGATGCCATGTCCGAGATCATTCCCGCTTTTCAGGCGGAATGGAAGGAACAGACGGGCGAAATCATTAACTTTCAGGAATCATACGAAGCCTCCGGAACGCAGGCTCGTGCCATCACAGGGGGATTTGAAGCAGACGTTACGCTGCTCGCCATGGAAGGGGATGTAGACAAGCTGGTCAGGTCAGGGCTTGTGGACCCGGAATGGAAGTCTCAGCCTTACAGCGGAATGGTGACACGCTCCATTGTTGTTCTGGGCACCCGTGAGGGGAATCCAAAAGGGATACAGGATTTTGACGACCTGATGAGATCAGACGTGAAGGTGCTGTATCCGAATCCGAAAACCTCCGGCGGCGCACAGTGGGACATTAACGCAATCTATGGCGCAGGCTTGAAGCAATCGGAAGAGAACGGAAAGCGCGATCCTGCTCAAGCGAAGGCTTTTCTTGAAGCGGTGCACCGCAATGTGGAATCGCTGGATAAAAGCGGGCGCGCGTCCATGGCGGCGTTTGAATATGGGGTTGGGGATGTTATCGTTACGTATGAGAACGAGCTGCTTGCCCGAATCGCCCAAGGCGTCCAGTACGACATCGTTGTGCCGGAGCATACGATGCTGATTGAGAATCCCGCTGCAGTTGTGGAGCGATTCGCTGATAAGCACGGCAACCAGGATGTGGCGGCTGCCTTCGTGGATTACCTGCGTACTCCGGAGGCCCAGAACATATTCGTCAAATATGGCTTCCGCCCGGTTGAGGAGTCGGTGCTTGCACAGACCAAGCATCAGTTTGCTAACCCGCCGGGGTTATTCGACATTGAGTACCTGGGCGGATGGGATCAGGTACGAGAGACGCTTTATTCGAGGCGGGGCGTCTGGTATCAGGTGCTGGCGGGATTGTAATGCCAGTTGACATGGAATTCATGGGATACGTTGAATAAACAGATCCGCCATGATCATGTTTGAGTTTGCAGCGCCTATGAACATACCTTTATAAAAAAAACGAGCTGTCCCGGGAGACCCTGGGACAGCTCGTTTCATTTGTATGCTGATCCAAGGTGCGGATAATCGTCTGGCTGTGTCCCTATTCAGCATGTACTCCCGAAGTTTTTGTAGATGGGTCATTCGATGCGGTTACACAAGCTGCCTTTTGTGCTTCCCATTCCTCTCGCAGAATGCCCATACGAATGGAATCGTAGTAGACGCCTGCGTAATATCGGCACTTCCGCATGCGGCCTTCAAGCTGCATGCCAACCTTCTCTGCGCAGCGCATCATTCTCGGATTGCCGGACCACGTCGTAATACCGACCCGGGCAATGTTGAGATGCTGGAATAAACATTCAATCCACAGCGACAGTGCCTCCGTACCATATCCGCCGCTCCAATGGCTCGGATCGTAGATCAGGATGCCTGCTTCCAGCCAGCGCGAGGCTTCATGCTCCCAATAGAAGGTGACAATGCCAATCGTTTGTCCATTAGCTTCAATGAGCAGATCACCCGGGAATTGATCTGTCTCGAAATCCGCGTTCCATTGGGTTTCAAAAATCTCGTAGGAAATCTTCTTTAATGGAAAGTAGGGAGCGTCGAATTTTTTCCATTCCGGATTTTCCGTGCCATAGATCAGATTATATAGAACCGGTGTATCATCGGGCTTTCTGGATCGGAGCGTAACTTTACTGCCTTCAAGACGAATTTTTTGCATATGTAGAAGCTCCTTTCGTTCTGGCTGTCTTGGTTAATGATGGAGGATCCCATCTCTTTATTGTATCGGTGATGAAGTGGATTGCAACTAAATTTGGATAAATGAACCTTTATATGAAACATTAGGTGTATGGGTCCCGTCAATAGCAGATAGACAAAGAATATAATATTGAAGGGGGACAAGGATATGCGAAAAAGGCAGGTATTAATAGGTCTATGCTTGCTTCTCGGGCTTACGGCTTGCACTCAGGATGGTGGGTTACAGCAAGGGGAACCCCAAGGGAGCGCGCCACAGCAGCCCAAAGCGAAGGAATTGTCGGTCAATGAACGCAAAGAGGTATTAGGCAAGGTAGATATCGGCATGATGAACGCGCAAAATGCTTTTGGTTTACGATTGCACCAGGCGTTATCGGATAATCCTGAGTATACGAGTGATAATCTAATTATCTCTCCATACAGCATTACGCAAGCCTTGGCACTTGCCTATAATGGCACAGCCGGTGATACAGCAGCCGAGATGTCTGACATGCTTGGCTGGAAGGGCATGAAGACGGCTGATATCAACGAAGGGAACCGCCAGCTGCGGTCATTGCTGGAGAACGGGGGCGGCGTCGAGCTGAACGTGGCCAACTCCGTCTGGCACCGGCCAGGCCTCAAGTTGAAGGAAGCCTATTTGAAAGCCGTAAAGGACGGTTATGGTGCGGAGGTTGTGGAGACGGATCTGAAAAGCGGTGATGCGCTGAAGGCGATAAACAAGTGGGTATATGATAAAACCGGCGGTATGATTCCTGCCATCTATGAGGATCCACCAGGCGGTGTTGCGGTCTTGATCAATGCTATTTATTTTAACGGTGGATGGATGGATGAATTTGACCCTGCGCATACGGTGGATGAAGCATTCACGCTTGCTGACGGCAGCATTCAAAAAGTTCCGATGATGAAGCGGGAAGGACAGTATAGTTACAAAGAAGGAGAGTCCTGGCAGGCTGTTCGCATTCCTTACGGAGACGGCCGTATGCATATGCTGGTCATCCTTCCGAAGGTGTCCTCCTCCATGGATGAGCTGCATCAGCTGCTGTGGAAGGATACGTCCGTCTGGAAGGACGATTACTCGTTTGAGACCGTTCGACTTGACCTGCCCAAATTCAAGCTGGAACAGAGCTTCGAACTTCCGGATGCACTAAGAGGACTGGGAATGGTCAAGGCATTTGATGCAGGCGAAGCTGATTTTAGCAACATGGCTGAAGAAGGTGATGGATTTTGGATCGATCATGTCCAGCACAAAATCATTGTGGATGTAAGTGAAAAAGGGACAAAGGCCGCAGCGGTTACGGCGGTGGGAATAACGGAAAGTGCCGAGCCGCCTGCCCAGCCGGTCGTGATGAAGATCAACCGCCCTTTTTTCTTTGCCATTGAAGATCGGGACACAGGCACATGGTTATTTGTGGGGTCTGTTTTGCGACCTTAGCATATAATGTACCAACATGCGCCTGCCATTATTTTCACCCAAATATAGGCAACTTTGTTATAATGGTCGAATAAGACTAAAATGTATAACAAAGGGAGAATAGGATGTGCCTATGACCATACCGAAGCCGAATTTATTCATAGGTTCTTCCAGAGAGGCCATCAAGTATGCAAGGGCGATCCACGAACAGATCAAGCGATCCGCGCAAGTGACACCTTGGTACGGCGGTACGTTCGGGGCGAATATGTATACGATGGAAGCTTTGGAGAAGCAGCTTGCGTCCAGTGATTTTGGTGTGTTCGTCTTTTCTCCGGATGATGTGGCACTCATTCGAGGCAAACATGTATTTGTGACCCGTGACAACACGTTGTTCGAGATGGGACTGTACTGGGGAAGGCTTGGGCGACGAAGGGTGTACTGCATCATTCCGGATCAGGTGGAGCCAGACAGCATGTCTGTTCAGGATGTTATTGTTAAGGATTATCATCTTCTTTCCGACCTCCAGGGTATTACGCTGCTTGAGTATGAATTACGAAGCGATGACGATTACAAATCAGCCGTTGACGTTGCATGCGGACATATTCTAAATGCCATAGAAACCGAAGGATTCTACAACAACCCGAGCACCGTGATTGAGCAGAAGGATGCAGAGCTTCGGCGCAAGCAAAGCGTGCTGCATTTTTTCTGGGAATATAATCGAAATGTGCATGTGATCGATGAAGCTGAAAAATATCATGCACTGAGTGAAGCCGTCCGAAACTCCTTACTCCCGCCGGCTGCAGGGGACTTTAGGGTGACCGGTGCCGCTTTTTGGGGACGCAGAGATGAAGGCATTGCCCAAATTGGGGGTAATGTAGGTAGAGGAAGGTATTTCCCGTTCGACGGGAAAGAGGAACGCTCGCCAAGTAACCAGTCTATTTACGTGATTGATGTCTATAATAGTGGAAAATGGGCATTTTATCACGAAGAGGAAGTTGCGCAGGTGTATGTGTTCTGCTATCCTTTAGGAGTAAATCATGTATTGTCCGTTCATTTCACGGGACATGAGATTCTTTCGGATGAAGATCTCGCGGAGGTTGTCGAACAGAATCGTGAGCTGCTTCGTACCATCAGGCATTTAGTTGGAGGGGATTCGTCGTGAGCAGGAATGAGAAGAAGAGAACGTCAGGTCATCCGCAGGGGTCCACCAATGGCAGCTGGGTGGTTCGGGGACCGGTACCGATGATGAGTACGCTGAAATCAAGGAAGCGCTCGGTAAGGCGCCAGAGCAAGAACAGTGTATATGTGGGTCCTTCTGTGGAAGGTGTAGATAAGAAATACGTCAAGGTCATCAGCGGAGCTGTTGACGATAATAAGCCCTCATTTGCTTAATGAATTGCTATTCTTAGCGACATTATAGGATTGGGAATGACAAGTGACCGCTCGGATATGATCCGGGCGGTCTTTGTTTTTTCTCCTTGCACTTATACAATAAGGGGACCGGGTTTCTTAACAAGATGCCTCTAGCTTGTTTAAGGAATCTAACGAGGAATCAGGCTGTAAAATGCAGGTCGAGGAGAATCCTAATGCGGGTTCCTACTGCTAGAATCGGACTGGTCCCCTAGCGCTTGTTCAATCATGCTGATTTCAATCGAACTGGTTCGTCCTGCTGCTTCAGCATGCGTAGTTAATCTAATATGCTGCTTATCGTGATGAACCAGTGCCAGCCAGTCATACTGAAGAATGACCAGGTTTGATACCGATATGGGATTTCAATAAAAGAAAGTGGGGAATGCGTGTGAGCGGGGATACGTTAACTTTTTTGGGAACCGGGGATGCAATGGGCGTTCCACGGGTATATTGCGACTGCGAGGTATGCACGGAAGCACGGAATACGGGTGTGAATCGGCGTCTTCGCTCCTCGGTGATGGTGGAGTGTGGCGAAGCGTCTTTTATGATTGATTGCGGTCCGGACTGGCGCTTTATGATGGAAGGGCTTGGCAAGCGGAAGATGAGGGATATGCTGATTACCCATGCTCACTTTGATCACATCGGCGGTCTGCCGGAATGGAGCGATGCCTGCAGATGGCTGGGGGAGAAAGGTCGCTTATATGCTCCTGCCGACGTGCTTGAACAGATTGTGCGGCAGTATCCATGGCTTCCGCGGCAGATGGAGATGACAGCTGTGGATGACGGCATCACATTGGGCGGTTGGGAGATTTCCTGCTGGAAGGTGAATCATGGCAAGAACGGTTACTCCTACGCATACCGGCTCCAGAAAGGCGAGTATACATGGGTGTACAATTCGGATTCGATTAATCTGAGCCCGGCGGAAAAGGAGCCTTTAAAAGGCCTTGACCTGCTTGTCCTCGGGACAAGTTTTGTTCATGAAACCGCGATATTCGAGTCGCGCTCCGTTTATGATATGAAGGAAGCGGCACAGCTGCTGTCCGAGGTGAACCCGCGCCAAACGATATATACGCATATGTCGCATGACGTGGATGTCCGGAAAGAGCTGCCTCTGTCTGAAGGGGTAAGCGTGGCGATGACTGGGATGACTGTAGACTTGAGTAAATGAAAAAATGCTGATGATGACTCCGGGATGGAGTAAAATATATTCTTTGCTCTTTGGAGACTCTTGAGTTATGTGTACGTTCATCATGATCATCCTCCCGTTGTGTTCGAATAGAGTCAATTCATCTCTGTACCCACCAATATACAACATTGATGCAAGTGAGAAGATGTTAAGCACCAAACCCAAGCGATCCCGAGGAGTTCAATTCATAACCTTTCCGAGGTACTTCAACCTTTTAATTAAAGGTTTGCCAATGGCTTGCGATTCTGGTAAAGTAGGCTCTCAATCCCAATCGAGGAGGGAACGCCATGCATTACCTCAAGCCAAAAGATATTGCGAAGGAGCTGCAAATCAGTACCAGTGCTTTACGGCATTATGAATCTTGGGGAGTGGTGCCCTCTCCTGAACGTAGCGAGAACGGATATCGTTTATATACGCAGACTCATCTGGCCTACTTTCGGTGTCTGCGTGCCATGTTCCCCGGTTTCGGTTTTGCGGTGACTTATGAGGTGCTTCGCCACATCCAGAAACAAGAGATGGATGAAGCCTTCTGGCTTGCAAACGGGGAGCAGGTCAGGCTGCAGCAGGAGAAGAATATTGCCGATGAAACGCTTGCTCTGCTTGAGAATCCCGATCTTAATCTCATCCAGGAGAAAAAGCTCAAAGCCCACATGACGATCGGCGAAGCTGCCGAACTGACCAATGTGGAATCGTCTGCGATACGGCATTGGGAGAGAGAAGGGCTGTTAACCCCGGATCGAAATCCCGAGAATGGCTACCGGCTCTATACTCCATCGCATGTCCGGCAGATTTTGCTGATTCGTTCGCTTCGGAGAACCGTGTACTATCTGGAGCGAATTAAAGAAATTATCCAAGCCGTAGAACATCAGAGTATCGATCAGGCCAGGAAATTGGTGCGTGAAGCGCTGTCCATCATTCATCAGCGGAATCGCCAGCAATTCAACGGAATTCATAAGTTGATGGAGCTGTGTATCGAGGTGGGGCTGCTGAAATACAACGAAGCATCACTCCTGAAGCCGATTCTTACATTTGATACGGACCGAAAATGATACAGCGGAACGTGCTGCAAGCTTGCTATGCTCCAAGCGAATGTAATTAACCGCGTACAAAGGACTATATATCAACAAGTACAAGCCCCCATGGATCACCATGGAGGCTTATTACCGTATGTTTATTTTTTTCGTATGTTAACCGTTATTCAGCACGAATTTATCAATGACATGTTTCACGCCGTCCTCGTTGTTGCCAAGCGTAACGTAATCCGCAATCGCCTTAAGCGGCTCGATGGCATTGCCCATCGCGACGCCAAGTCCGGCTGCTTCCAGCATTTCGTGATCATTCCAGGAATCGCCGACAGCGATGGTTTCCTTCAGATCACAGCCAAAATGATCGGCCAGGAAGGTGAGGGCGTGTCCTTTGGTTCCTTCCTTATGCATGAACTCCAGAAAGTGCGGCTTGGATTTGGTAATATGCATTTCATCGCCAAGCAGCTCGCGGAACACAGGAATCAGCTCATCCAGATAGTCAGGATCGTCGATGATGAGCATTTTTGGAGTCGGCTTCTGAACCATGGTCATAAAATCAGGCTCAATATAATATGGCGTACGATTCAGGGCACAGTAATCAATAAGCTTCTGATTCTCTTCACGGGCATAGAGCTTGTCATCAATGTAGGTTTGCAGATGAAGATTGTGCTCCACACAGTATTCAAACAGCTTCACGGCAGCATCAATGGGAACGAAGCGTTCGTAGAGAACCTTCTCATCGAGCAGATTTTTAATCAAGGCACCTTGGTAGGTGATAATGGGAACGTTGAGTCCGGTCTGACGGGCAATGGCCTGGGCTGACGCATAGGCACGTCCGGTAGCCAGTGTCACAACGACACCGTGGGCGACCGCTTGCTCCAGCGCCTGCTGGACACCGGGGGTTACTTCCTTATCGTCATTGATCAGGGTATCGTCAATGTCGATGGCCATCAATTTGTAAGTTGTCATGGTTATCTCTCCTTTGAATCTATCTCTGTCTTATCTCTATTGTACCTTCTGTGGCGCAGACTTCAATTCCGCAATCATCATTCCTGCCAAAATACATAAACAACCGATGCCTCCGATGATTGTAAGCCGCTCCCCGGCAAACAGGATTCCGGTTAGCGCAGCGAATACGGGCTCAGTTGCGTAGATGATGGCTACACGGGAAGGCGTTGTATATTTTTGACAGACGGTTTGAATCCAGAAGGCGAAGGCGCTGGTGGGTCCGATGGATACAGCCAGTGCCCACAGGACGTTCGGCTGGGTCAACTTCTCCACGAGGTCGGACGTATTCCCGACATGTTCAGTCACCACGGAAGCGATCAAGCTGCATATTCCGACAACAGCCATCTGAAGCGCAGCCAGGAGCAAAGAAGGATAACGCCCGGCATAAATGCCCGTGTAGCCGATATGAAGCGCAAAACCAATGGCACATACCAGCACCAGCAAGTCCCCTTGATTCAGACGTATTCCCGATCCGGTGAAGGTCAGCAGATACAGGCCTGCTGCCGCAAGCAAGGCGCTGATCCAAGTGAATTTGGAGATGGCATGCTTTAATAAGGCGTAGGATATGAAGGGTACCAGCACAACGGACAAACCTGTGATAAATCCTGTATTGGATGTGGTCGTGTACAGCAGGCCGGCGGTTTGAAACGCATAGCCTATAAATAAAAAAAGACCCAGCAGACAAGCATGAACAAGCATTTTTCCGGAAATTTGCTTCCACTGGCTCCGATAAAACACCGTAATGATGAATGCCAGAAGCAAGACCGCTCCCAGAAAACGGACAGAATTAAAAGCCATCGGCGGGAGCACGCGTACCGCATGCTGGACGATGAGAAAGGTAGATCCCCACATCATAGCCACCACGAGCAGGCTGAGATCGGCGATTCGTGCGCGTTTCACTTATGTAGTCATCCTTTCCGAAAATGAGAAACTCCAACTCCTGATGAGAGTCCGTACAGTTGTCCCCGGCAGAAATCCGGGGCAAGTGATCAAATTGTATCCCATATCAGAGGATAGGACAACCATTTTTAACCCTAGCAAAAGTGGAAGGGCTAGACAAAAAGAGGATGATTTTGCTATACTTATGAACCGAACGTATATTCTCATGACCCTGGGCTTATCGGACGAAAGACCGGCATCTATCCCATAGTCAACACAGAGCTTTAGAAAGGAAGATTGTCATCATGATGGGGAGAGCTCATTTGATTATTAGCACAGGGGTTACTTTATCCGTAATGGGCATGAGCGGGGTGCCTGTCACATTGCCTGCTGCGGCTGTGGCCCTGGTTAGCGCTCTGCTTCCCGACATTGACGAACCCAACTCCCTGCTGGTCCGCAAAGCCATTCCTTCAGGCATGCTGAGGATACTTCAGCTCGCCATGATTGGCGCCGCTATATTCGTTGCATTCTATGGCAAGGAGTATGCGCCATGGAACATCGCCCTGGCCGGACTGATCGGGGTCGTGTCATACCTGCCAAGCCGGACGCTGCGTCATATCGTGATGTTTCTGATCGGTCTTGGACTGATATCCTTCGGGCAAAGCTTCAGCCCATGGAACACGATTGCAGGCAGCGTGCTGATTGCAGGTTCATTGGTGACCCATCGCGGGTTAACCCATACCGTCTATGCTGCCGTTGGATGGACAGGTCTGCTCTATTTTGCATCGCAGGGCAAGATCGGCGGGGAAAGCCTATGGTTTGCCGGAGGTCTGTCCTATTCCATTCATTTGCTTGCAGATGCCTTGACCAACCGCGGCATCCGGCCGCTGCCGCCGTTCAAATGGAGAATTAAATTTAAAATTATGAGCACGGGAAGCAAGTGGGGGCGTACAGTAGAGAATGTATGCATACTGTTGACGCTTATCCTGGTGTGGTATGTGTTTATGGCCTCGTGATGAATAGCTGTTATTATCGACGAAAAAAGCCTCGCACCTTTATGTGTTTTTTACCACACGGGGTGCGAGGCTTATTTAAATTTGGGCCGGAATCCAGTGACAGGATGCCTCAGACCTTCTATTCCTCAAGAAAGATGAGGCTGATCAGATCATCAAACTCCAGGTTGCCAAAATAGTGTTTGACGTTGATGTCTGACAGTGCGGTGCGAACGGCATGCTCTTCGTAACGTTTGCCGCGGAGCAGGTTTTCGATGTCAGCGACATCGCCTACACCGAAGAAGTCGCCGTAAATTTTAATCTCTCCAATATGTCCTTCACGGATATCCATGCGGATATCGATAATGCCCACTGGGAATTTCTTGGCATGCTTCACGTTGCTCTCAGGGGACAGTCCGTAGTTCCAATCCCAGTTCCGGTAACGCTCCTTCGAGATTTGGTTGATGATTTCCCAGTCCTTCTCCTGAAGCACATACTGCGGCACTTGGTCAGGCTCCATGCCAAAAATCGAGCGGAGCAGTTCAGCGCGGAACTGTTCAATGGTCATGTCGGTGCCGAGCAGCTCCTTGATGTTTGCAACGCGGCTGCGGACGGACTTGGTGCTCTTGGATTTGAATTTTTCCGGATTGGCATTCAGCGATGCCTGTACGTCATCCAGGTTCAGATCAAACATGAGTGTGCCGTGGCTGAACATGCGTCCCCGCGTCGAGAACTGGGCGTTCCCTGAAATTTTCTTCTCGCCGACCTGGAGGTCATTTCGGCCGCTGAGCTCAGCGGGCACGCCCATCTTTTGCAGGAAGTCGATGACCGGCTGGGTGAACTTCAGGAAGTTGTGGAAGGACTGCCCGTCATCCTTTGTAATAAAGCTGAAATTCAGGTTTCCGAGATCATGGTATACTGCGCCGCCGCCGGACAGCCGGCGTACAATCTGAATGTTGTTGTCACGAACGTATTCCTGGTTGATCTCTTCAATCGTATTCTGATGCTTTCCGTATGATGATGGAAGGCTTATTAATATAAAAGAGAAGGTACGCTCTCGTCCATCGACAAGTGCTTCAAGACATATTACTTCAATCGCTAGGTTAATGGATGGATCATGGATCCCCTGATTATCGATAAATAGCATAGTATCCTCCGTCGTCACAATTCAAAATGTGGTGCCACAAAGACTATTGTAAACCAATTTTAAGGCAGAGACAAAGCATTCCATGTTGACGAGTCAAGGAATGTAGCGACATAATGGTGGCATTACATAACGGCAGGGCTTGCAAGCGCTGTGGAATGGAACTGGAGGAGCCCGTATGAGTGATAAAAGACAACCCTTGATCGAGGTATACGGACATGGCGGGGATGTGGAGACAGCTGCTTCGACGTTTGGACAGCCGATTTCGGCTTTTCTGGATTACAGCGCCAACATTAACCCGCTTGGACCGCCTCAAGGGGTCATAACAGCATTGCAAGAAGGACTGGGCGCAGTTATTCGTTACCCGGATCCCGGGCATCGCAGCTTCAAGGGAATGCTCGCTGAGGAATTGCGCACCGATGCCCAGCGAATTCTTGTCGGCAATGGGGCGGCAGAATGCATGGCATTGCTGCTGATGGGCCTTCAGCCGCGAACGGTTGGAGTGGTCGATCCCTGTTTTTCCGAATATCGGGAGCTGTCTGTCAAGTTCGGATCGGATATCCGATCCGTTTGCGGTCGCCCGGAACGGGACTGGCGTGCGGACAAGGCGGATATTGTGGCGCTGCTTGCCCGCACGGATTTAGTATTCTTGGGGCAGCCCAACAATCCGAACGGGGTTCAATACAGCCTCGAGGATATCCGCGATATGGCGTCTGCTGCAGAGCAAGAAGGGACTTGGCTGGTGCTGGATGAGGCCTTTATTGATTTCATTCCGCTGGAAGACAGGCAGACCTTGATGCCAGAGCTCCATCAATATCCTCGGACGGTAATCGTAAGATCGATGACCAAGTTCTATGCGATTCCGGGTCTGCGGCTCGGGTATACTGCTGCGCATCCCGATGTCATACAGGCGATGGCTGGCAAGCAGGTCACATGGAGTGTCAATGGGCTGGCATTGCTTGCAGGAGAAGTGTGTTTAGGGAGCGGAAGGGATTATGAACAGAATACGCTGCAGCTGATTCACGAAGAGCGTGTCAAGCTGATGCAGGGACTGCAAGCGCTGGGGCTCGATGTTACGCCAGGGGAAGCCAATTTTCTGCTGATGGAGCTTCCTCAGCATATGGACGCAGAAAGTTTTCAACGGGAAATGGGCAGACGCGGCGTGCTTGTCCGCAGCTGCGCCATGTACCCGGGTCTGGGTGAGCGCCATATCCGGCTAGCCGTTAAAGATGCCCAGTCCAACGACAGGATGCTTGCCATGGCGGCGGAGGTTCTTTTGAAATCTTCTGGATGACGTGCCTTAGGGATTGTCAGAACGGCAGATACATGGGCAGCGCACTTGGTGGGGAGTTAACAAGATCATGGAGCAGGGGGAGAGAAACGTGGCCGTACCTTTTCTAACAAGCAAGAGTCACCTTTACCGTTCGAAAGCGTGGCTGGGAACGACAGTGTCCCTGGAAGCGGAGCAGGATTACCCGCATATTCGGATATCGCTGCCGGATCAGGCCGTTTCCTTGAGCAGTGCCATATATGGCGGCGGATTTGGGCGTGTGGATCATCTGGTGAACCGCTATGTGGACAGGCATTACGATTGCAGTGATCCCGTAAACGATATGTTTAGCTTTATCGAGGAACACGGGTATCCGGCTGGCTCTACGGCGGGATTGATGACAGCGGTAAAACTGAAATATGCATCCATATGGGAAGAGCGTGGGGAACAAGCCTCCATTCTATGCTGCGCCACCGCTGGTGTGGGCAATGCTGCGCGTGCAGGATCAAGCCGTACGACCTTTGCCGCTTATCAGCCGGGCACGATTAATATCATGCTGTTGATCGACGGGATGATGACGCCTGCTTGTATGGTGAATGCCGTCCTGACGGCAACGGAAGCGAAGGCCGCAGCACTTCATGATCTGGGCGTGAAGGATCATGAAACGGGAGCCATCGCGACCGGAACGACAACCGATGCCATCGTCTTGGGGGTTAGCGGAAATCCCGCTTACGGCGTGAATCATCATTATGCCGGAACTGCAACCGATATGGGCGGTATGATTGGCCAACTCGTTTACCGCAGTGTTACGGAGAGCATTGTCTCTGAGAGAGAGGACCGGATATGACTGCCATATGGGTCATCTGGGCAGCCGTGCTGCTGGACTTGCTGATCGGGGATCCGAGATGGCTGCCCCATCCTGTCATCGGCATGGGGAAGGTCATTCGCCGGGTGGAAGGATGGATACGCCATCGGGCGACTACGGCTCAAGGCCTGAAGCGTGCGGGCATTCTGCTGCCGGTGATTGTGGCCGGCGGCTCCTTTGTGCTGACATGGCTTCTGCTGCTGTTATGTGCGGCGATTCATCCTTGGCTTGCCTGGGGAGCGGAGGTCGTGCTCATAGCCACTACGATTGCTGTAAAAGGGCTGCGTGATGCCGGACTGGAAGTATACAGCCATCTTTGTTCCGGGAATCTCGCCAAAGCGAGATACTCCCTTAGCATGGTGGTCGGCAGAGACACCGACCATCTGGATGAGCCGGAGGTTGTACGCGGAACGGTGGAGACGGTGGCGGAAAATATCGTGGATGCGGTGATCGCCCCGCTGTTGTTTGCCCTGATCGGCGGAGCGCCGCTTGCAATGGCCTACCGTGCGGTGAATACACTCGATTCCATGGTCGGTTATAAAAACGAGAAATACGAGTCCCTAGGCTGGGCTTCCGCCCGTTTGGACGATATCGCCAATTGGATACCAGCGCGCCTGACCGCAGGCCTGTTAACCGTGGTGGCTGCGATGTTCTCATTGCAGTGGAAGCAAGCGATTGCGATGGTCAAAAGAGATGCGCGGAAGCATCCAAGCCCGAACAGCGGCTTCCCGGAATCCGCGGTTGCCGGCGCCTTGGGCATTCGCCTGGGAGGCGAGAATTCCTATCAAGGCGTGATCTCGTTCCGGGCTTACATGGGCGATCCCGAACGTGCGCTTCATGCAGAGCATATTCGGGTGACAACCCGGCTTCTGCTGGGCGTATCCATTCTGTTCACGGTACTCGGCACAGCGGTGCTGGGGCTGATTACAGCAGCCGGAGGTGCGTTATGGCTGTAAGACTGAACCTGCATCTTGTTCGTCATGGCCGTACGCAGTGGAATGAGGAACGCCGTTACCTGGGTCACGAGGATCAGGGGGCTCTGATGGAAGGGCTGGAACAGCTGCTTCCGCTGCGGGAGGAGTTTCGCTCCAGGCATGTTGCCAAGGTCTATTGCAGTGATCTCCTTCGTTGTAGACAAACACTGAACTGCATCCTGTCGGATTTACATATGCCCGGCATTATAAATGAGGTCGAGCTTGGCAGCGTTATTCCCGGTGTCTGTTATGACAGGAAGCTGCGGGAGCTTGATTTTGGCGATTGGGAAGGAAAAACCTACGAGGATTTGAAGGAAAATGCGGCTTATCGGCGCTGGATCGACAACCCGGGAACGGTTACGCCGCCGAGCGGGGAGAGTTGGCCATCTTTTTGTTCCCGAATTGAGGTTTTTCTGGCCGAAATGTATCAGGATATGAAGGGGTTATTGTCGATGCAGGAAGGCCCCGCTATTCTCTTGGAGTCAGAGTCAGAGTCAGAGTCAGAATCAGCGGGCCACGATACCGAGACTCAGCCGGGGGTGCTCGATATGGACGTGCTTGTAGTCACCCACGGGGGCGTCATCCGGCAGATTGCAGCGGCAACCCTCCCGGATACAGAATTCTGGGCTACGTCGGTATCGCCGGGCGAGGTGCTCCAGCTGCAGTTGGCCTGGGACGGAGCACGCTGGCGAGGCGTACGGGTAAACGAATAAATGAAATCGTACGATTTTGGTGCGGAATGAACGATAACGGGAAAAACCAATATCGTTAAACCCTTGAAACGAGCGAAACTTCCAGTTGTAAGGCGATGGTTTATCGCCTATAATCTTGTGCAGAGAAACCATGCTTGGCCTATCATAAATAAATTCATATTGTTTGCGAGGGTCCCGGACAGAAGAGGTTATTCATGTCTTCTGCCGGGTTAATAGGGAAGCCGGTGCAAGTCCGGCACGGTCCCGCCACTGTGAAGCAGGGACTTCTCCACATGCCACTGAGCGTCAGCGCTTGGGAAGGCGGGGAAGTCGTTACAGCCTGTAAGTCAGGAGACCTGCCCTTAGCGAATGAATGACGGTCCTTCGAGGAGAGGATTACGTTTTGCAGTCCCGTGCGGACGGCAGTTTAAGGCGCTATCTGTGAACGGTTATCCAGGTGTCCTTATGTTAAAACGTAATCCCTGAGTCCTTATTTACGAGGAATCAGGGATTTTTGCTTCTTTGGAGTATGACGATTGACGTTTTTCTTCCTGCTCAGGGGATCGGTTGAAGGAATTTAGACGTACAGCGCCAGGTTCTCAATTATGTTTAGGGGGATTTGAAGAGATGAAAGCAATAAACAAAACATGGTCCGTACTTCTAGTAGCCATACTGATGGCTCTGGCCTTGATCGGCTGTGGCGGGGAAGAAGGGGCACCGAAAGAAACCACGCCGCAAGCTGCACAGGAGCAAGGGCAGACCAACGAAGCGCCAGCCGACTCCGGTGAGGAGCTTAAGACCACGTATCCATTAACGGTTAAGGATTCAACCGGGGTTGAAATGACGTTTGATAAAGCGCCGGCTAAGATTGCATCCTTGACTCCGTCCGAGACGGAAAAGCTGTTTGCTCTGGGTCTGGATGAGGAAATCGTAGGCGTATCGGATAATGACGATTATCCGGAAGCTGCGAAATCCAAGCCCAAATTGGGCGGATTCCAAGTGAATAAAGAGGCTATTATTGCAGCTGATGCCGATGTGGTGTTTGCCGCTTCGATGAATGCACAGAATGCCGAGAAACTGCGTGAGCTTGGCGTAACCCTGTTTGTCAATGATCCGAAAACCATCGATGCCGTGATGGAGAACATTGAGCTGATCGGACAAATTACCGATCGTCAAGCTGATGCCAAAGCGGTCGTAGATCAGATGAAGCAGGAACTGGCATCCGTTACGGAAGCTGTGAAATCCGTGAAGGATGAAGACAAGAAGAAGGTGTACGTCGAGTTCTCCCCGGGATGGACTGTAGGCAAAGGCGAATTTATGGATGAGATCATCACTGCAGCCGGCGGTGTTAATGCAGCTGGCGATACGGAAGGCTGGTTCGAAATCAGCGAAGAAAAGATTATCGCTGCGAACCCGGATGTCATTCTGTACACGGACGATGTGGTTGATGAAGCGACCAAAAAAACACTGGATCAACTCATTAAAGAGCGCGGAGGCTGGGATCAGATCGAAGCCATCAAGAACGATCAGGTCATTGCCGTAGATGCCAACCTGCTGAGCCGTCCGGGTCCCCGCGTTACGCAAGGACTAATTGAAGTGGCGAAGGCTGTTTACCCGGAACTGATGAATCCATGAGTAAAAAACTTGCAGGATTCGGTGCGGCCGGCGTTATCCTATTGCTGCTAACCTTGGTTGTCAGTCTCGGAATCGGATCCGTTCACGCAACCTGTGAGAGAGATTGGGGCGATGCTGCTGCACCGGCTGCCGGGGATCGGCGATTCCATCCTCCCGAGCTGGGAAGCTTCATCCGAACAAATTCTGATGAAGGTGAGGTTACCGCGGATTTTGCTGGGGATGCTTGTTGGAGCTTCCCTGGCGGTAGCCGGGGCTGCCTTTCAGGGCGTATTGCGTAATCCGCTGGCGGATCCGTTCACGCTCGGTGTATCCTCGGGTGCTGCGCTTGGCGCAGCATCCCTGATTTTTTTCGGGATGGAATACTCCTTTGCTGGAGGTTACACCCTGCCGCTTGTAGCATTTCTGACCGGAGCAGGCACATTGTGGGTTGTGCTGCTGTTGGCAAGGGATCAAGGAAAGCTGCCGATTCACGGACTGATCCTGTCCGGGGTGGTCATGCAGTCGTTTCTGGGCGCTGTGGTTTCGTTTCTGACGGTGATGTCCAAAGATACGGTAAACCAAATCCTGTACTGGACGATGGGGAGCCTGAGCATGCGCGGATGGTCGTATACGGCCATCCTTTTCCCGTATTTTATCGTGGGATTCGCGTATTTATGGAGCCGGTCGCGAGCGCTTAATATTTTGTCGCTTGGGGAACGGCAGGCCGCTCATATGGGATTGAATGTGGATCGCCTGAAGACAAGCGTACTGATCGTAGCTACCCTGCTTGCCGCCGCTGCCGTATCGGTCTCCGGCGTCATTGGCTTCGTGGGGCTTGTGGTTCCGCATATGATACGCCTTATCACAGGCTCCGATTACCGTACCATTGTCCCTTTGTCGGCTCTGGGCGGTGCGATTTTTATGGTCTGGTGTGATACGGCTGCACGTTCCGTGCTGGCTCCAACGGAAATACCGCTCGGGGTGGTCACTGCATTCATAGGCGCTCCTTTCTTTGCGTACCTGCTGTACCGGAACAAAAAACGGCGTAGGGAGGGGTTAGCATGATTAGAGCCCAGGGTCTTGGCAAGGCATATGGCCAGGTGCCGATACTTGCAGGTGTAGATCTGCACATAACGGAAGGTGAATGGTGGGGAATCATCGGTCCGAATGGAAGCGGCAAATCCACCCTGATGCAGCTGTTATCCGGTGTGGAGAGTCCTACGGCAGGGAGCGTCTCGCTCCGGGGCAGGGAGCTTTCGAGTTATAACAGAAAAGCGCTGGCACGAATCGCAGCCGTCCTTCAGCAGGAAGGTCTCGATCCGACGGATTTTACCGTGCGGGAAGTGCTGGAAATGGGACGCTTCCCGTTTCTGAATTGGCTTGGTCGAGAGGATAAAGATGCGACCCCGCTCATTGATGCCATTATTCAGAAGCTGGATCTTGGCGGTTTCGAGGAACGTCGGCTTACCGAGTTAAGCGGGGGTCAGCGTCAACGAGTTGCCCTTGGCAAGGTGATGGTCCAGGAGCCGTCCTTGCTGATGCTGGACGAACCGACAACCTATCTGGATATTCGCTATCAGCTTCAATTCATGGATATGGTGGCAGAATGGCGGAACTCATCCGGCATTACGGTGATCAGCGTACTGCATGATCTGAACCTGGCGGCTCAATTTTGCGATAAGCTGCTGGTTCTGGATCAGGGAAAGGTCGCAGGGGTCGGGAAGCCGGAGGAAGTGCTGACAGCAGAATATATTCGCCAAATATTCAGGGTAGAGCCCTCCATTGTCACCCATCCCGAGAACGGAGCTCCACAGGTGCTGTTAACGGCGAACAGCACATGGTCCTGACAGCTCTTGCTCCGGCTTCTGCTGGCGATGTAAGATTTAGGTGCAAGAAAGAAGGAGGAAGTTTGAATTGAGTAAATCCTTGACGGATCATTTGAACGATATAACGGCTAACATCAAACCTCTGAATGCCGAAGTGCAGGCCGCGACCGCAGCCTATTTGGACACCTTGACGAAACCTCCGGGGAGCCTTGGCAAGCTCGAGTCGCTTGCAATTCAATTAGCCGGGATCACAGGCAACATCAAGCCGTCGTTTACAAAAAAATCTGTCGTTGTCATGGCCGGGGACCATGGAGTGTGTGAGGAAGGCATCAGCGCATTTCCGGCAGAGGTGACGCCTCAGATGGTCATGAACTTCCTGAATGGAGGCGCAGCTGTTAACGTGCTGGCTCGCCAGGCGGGAGCCGACGTTCATTGTGTTGACATCGGTGTCGGGACAGAGCTGAACCATGAGAAGCTCCTCTCCAGGAACATTGGCAGAGGAACCGCCAATATGGCTAAAGGACCGGCCATGACCAGAGAGGAAGCGCTGCAATCCATCATAACCGGAGCAGAGATAGCGGCAGAGCTGGCTTCCCAGGGG
Source organism: Paenibacillus vortex V453 (assembly GCF_000193415.1). Taxonomy (NCBI): domain Bacteria; kingdom Bacillati; phylum Bacillota; class Bacilli; order Caryophanales; family Paenibacillaceae; genus Paenibacillus; species Paenibacillus vortex. The sequence continues at coordinate 38,485 of NZ_ADHJ01000045.1, read as the reverse complement.
ACGCAGATGTTCGTGACCGGTGAGATGGGCATTGGGAACACAACGCCAAGCGCCGCGATCTTCTCGGTTCTGTCAGGCAAACAACCCTCTGAGGTTGTGGGACGAGGAACTGGCGTAACCGATGAGCGGCTGATACATAAGATTAACGTTGTGGAGCAGGCTATACAAGTCAATCAACCGCATGCGCATGATCCTCTGGATGTGCTCTCCAAAGTCGGGGGTTATGAAATCGGTGGATTGACGGGGCTGATTCTCGGTGCAGCTGCACACGGATGCCCTGTTATCATCGACGGTTTTATTTCCAGTGCGGCGGCTTTGATTGCAAAATCGATTTGTCCGGAAGCCCTCGCTTATATGATTGCCTCTCATGCTTCGCATGAGCAGGCGCATGTTCTTCTGCTCGAAGAACTGGGACTCCACCCGATGCTGCAAATGGACATGCGTCTTGGAGAAGGAACCGGCGGCGTGCTGTGCCTGCATCTGGTGGAAGCGGCTTGCAGGATCATGCAGGAGATGGCGACGTTTGAAAGCGCCGGAATCAGCGGGGGATCGGTATGAGCCAACAAGGAAGCGTGCTGGTCACGGGAGGGGCAAGAAGCGGGAAGAGTTCATTCGCGGAGAAGCTGTGCATGAAGCGGGCTGAATCCGGAATGTATGTGGCGACTGCGCAGGCTTATGACGATGAGATGCAAGCACGCATCCGCATCCATCAAGACCGGCGGCATGATTCCGCTTATGGGTGGCAGACGGTGGAGGAGCCAATTGCCTTGCCAGAGCTGCTGGACACGCTTGGCGAAACGGTTTCAGATGCTCCGGCCGTAGTGGTGGACTGCCTTACGCTGTGGCTTACGAATGTACTGCTCCAGGCTGAGCCTGAAGGAACAGCCGTGATGGAAGAGCGTCTGGGCCTTTCGATCGGCAGGCTGGCAAGAGCGGTTCAGGTCTATCCGGGCCTGGTCATTTTGGTGACAAACGAAGTGGGGTCGGGCATTGTGCCCGAATATCCGCTGGGCAGGATATACCGCGACTGGGCCGGGATTATGAATCAGAGGCTGGCCCGGGTCTGTGACGAAGTATTTCTGGTGACTGCGGGAATTCCGGTGGAAATCAAGAGCAAGGAGTACCTCATATGAGCAAGATGATACAGGCGGCTGCGGCCGCTTTTCAATTTTTATCGAGGCTTCCAATTCGGCGCGAGATTCCCTTTACGCCAGAGGTTCAGAAGCGGAGCGTTGTTTTTTATCCATGGGTAGGCGCTGTTATCGGTCTGATTGTGGTCGGTTTGGGAATCGGCTTGAGCTTTGTGCTGCCTTCATTTCCTGCTGCTGTCATCCTGCTGATCGTATGGGTAGCGCTGACGGGCGGGCTTCATCTGGACGGCTGGATGGATAGTGCGGACGCCCTGCTTAGTCATCGGTCACGCGAACGGATGCTGGAGATTATGAAGGACAGCCGCGTAGGTGCAATGGGGGTCATGGCGTGTATGCTGCTTCTCCTGCTGAAGGCTGCCTTGATTATGTCCGTATGGGATTTATCGGAGGGGGCCTGGAAGCAGGAAGCTTGGCTGCTGGTGCTTGCTCCGGTCTGGAGCCGATGGTTCATGGTTTATGCCATGTATCGCTGGCCGATGGCGCGGGGGAGTGAGGGGCTTGCGGCTTTGTTTCACGGACTGACCGCTGGAAGAAGAAGGATGGCGGGCTCCATGGCTGCGTTGTTAACAGTTGTCATCATAGGTCTCCAATGGGTCATGGCAGATACCGCTGATTATTGGCTGCTGGGCATCGGGGGACTCTTTTTCATACCGTTCATTTCATGGGCAATCGGAACGGTAACGGCGGAAAGGATGAGCCAAAGACTTGGCGGACTGACGGGAGATACTTACGGGGCGCTGAATGAACTGATCGAAGCGGTTGTGTTAATATTTGTGGTTCTGCTCTTGAAACTTACATGATAAGATAGAAGAGGCATAGCAGTGGTAATCCGATCAACATAATCAACATCAGGTGAAAAACAACGATTTCGATAGGAAATCTACGGGAATGGGTAATGTTATGTTTAGAGTGGGCCGTGAGATGGAAATGAATACATACTAGCGCACTTATGACATGAGGATGATACAACATATCCTTATACAAGAATGGGAGGAATGATTAGGATGGAAACGCTTTGGGTTATCATCAATGTCCTTGTTCTGATTCTGCTGGTCGGCATTTTGTACTGGATGCAGAAAAAGCATTACTCGTTTACCAAACGAGTGTTTGCAGGACTTGGCTTGGGTGTGTTGTTCGGAGTGGCACTGCAGCTCATCTACACTTCGACTTCCGATGTGGTGGTGAAATCCACCGACTGGTTTAATCTGATTGGATACGGGTATGTTCGGCTGCTGCAAATGATGGTTATTCCGCTTATCATGGTATCGATCATATCGGCTATCATGAAGCTGAAGGGAGGCCGGAATGTTGGCAAAATGAGCGGCCTCATCATTACGGTGCTCCTGCTAACGACGGCGGTTGCTGCAGCAGTTGGAATTACAACCGCTCTGGCATTTGATTTGTCTGCCGTGAATATTCAAGGCGGTGCTGCCGAAGAGCAGCAAGGCGCACTTCTGCAAGAGCGGCTCGGAGATGTTGAGGGCCGGACTCTGCCCCAGCAGATCCTTGATTTCATTCCGAGCAATCCGTTTGCCGACATGACCGGAGCGCGAAGAACCTCGACGATTGCGGTCGTCATTTTCTCCGCATTCATCGGGATAGCGGTTCTCGGTTTGGACAGGAAAAACAAGGAGCAGGCGGAAACCTTCCGCAATATGATCTCGGCAGTCTATGGCGTCGTCATGCGTATCGTGACCCTTGTGCTTCGTCTGACGCCTTACGGGATTCTTGCATTGATGGCCAAAACGATTGCCACAACGGATCTGCAGGTCATCATGAATCTGATCGATTTCGTGCTGGCTTCTTATGTGGCCTTGATTGTTATGTTCATTATCCATCTGGTGCTGCTTGCGATATTCGGGTTCAATCCGCTCAAATATGTGAAGAAGGTGTTCCCTACCCTGACCTTCGCCTTTACGTCACGCTCCAGCGCGGCTACCATCCCGCTGAACGTACAGACGCAGAACAAAAAGCTAGGTGTCTCCGAAGGCATTGCGAACCTGTCGGCATCGTTTGGTGCCACGATTGGGCAGAACGGCTGCGCAGGCATTTATCCTGCCATGCTGGCCGTTATGATCGCGCCGACAGCCGGTGTGGACCCAACCTCCTGGTCGTTTATCCTTACCTTGATCGTGGTTGTTATGATCAGTTCCTTCGGCGTGGCGGGTGTTGGAGGCGGAGCAACCTTCGCTTCACTCATCGTGCTGTCGACGATGAACCTCCCGGTAGCCCTGGCGGGTCTGTTAATATCCGTAGAGCCGCTCATTGATATGGGCCGTACAGCTCTGAATGTGAATGATTCCATGACAGCCGGCGTAATTACAGGGAAAGTTATGAATGAAGTGGATAAAGACGTGTTTAATGATGACAACATTGAACTGGACTTGGTTCAGGGATAAGCGAAATAAGCGAATTGAATGGAGGGCCATCTTGACGGCGAATGTTGTGCCGGCAGGATGGCTTTTTCGCCTCGGGTGCGTACAAGGATAACATGGATCAGAGACAGCAAATAGGCCGTTGTAAACAGAGAAAGCCCGAATACCGTTGCAATAACGGCATTCGGGCTTACTGCTATGATGAAAACAACGTTAACCGATGATGGTCAGCTCTTTCGGGAAAGAGGTTAGCACTTCTACGCCATTCTCGGTTACGATGACATCATCCTCAATCCGTACGCCGCCTACTCCTTGCAGGTAAACGCCAGGCTCGATTGTAAATACTGCACCGGGCCGCAAGAGTTCTTGGTTCATGCCGTGGATCGATGGATATTCGTGAACATCCATGCCAAGCCCGTGTCCTAAACGGTGTACAAAAGCATGGCCGTATCCTGCATCGTCAATCACCTTACGAGCCGCCCGGTCAATCGAACCATAGGTTACGCCTGGCTTGACGGCTTTAATACCGGCCAGGTTCGCAGCGAGGACCGTCTCATAGACGTGTACGGCTTCAGGCTTCGGTTCGCCTACGGCAAAGGTACGGGTAATATCCGACGCATAACCTCCGGCATATACGCCCAGATCAAACATGAGCAGCTCCCCGGCTTGAATACGGCGTGTTCCGGGGACCCCATGCGGCAGCGCTGTGTTGGGACCTGATAGTACCATCGTGGCGAAGGAGGGGGCATCCGCGCCCAGCTTCTTCATCAAGTATTCCAGCTCTGCTACAAGCTCAATCTCGCTGACGCCGATTTTTACCTGGGCCAGTCCTTGAGTAAGAACCTCTTCAACCAGCCGGACTGCATGCTTGATGATCTTCACCTCATCTGCGGACTTCCGGATTCGCAGTTCCCGGAGAACAACACCGACATCATCGATGCGGTCAGCGTTCACATGCTGCTGGAGCTGCTCATAACGGGAGACGGTAAGCTGTTCCTTCTCCACGGCCCATGTCCCCGCTGCCCCTTGAATTTGCCGTTTAAGCAAAAGATACGGGTTCTCGGTATCCTGATGAGTGACAATATTCTTAACCGTTGAAGCAGCCCCGGCCGCATCGGCATCCAGAGCCGGCACGATAAGCACCGGCTCATTCACAGTGGAGAGGAGCAGGCCGAGAAAGCGTTCATGAGGATCGCTCGCAAAGCCGGTCAAATAATAGACATGCTTGGGGTCTGTCACCAGCACATGATCCCAGCCGTGTGTATTCATGGATTGCTGCAAACTTTGCAGTCGTTCGTTCATTTGCATTCATTCCTTTCTTATTCGAAAAACGGTCGTTATGCCTTTAATGTTAGGGTATCGTGTTACTTAGCGTAAGTAAAGTTTTCCTTGGGCAATACATTCGTGAATAATCTCCCCCTAAGAAAATAGAAGCGTTTTTCCGCTGCCTCTTGTACAATAGATCTCATATGGAGCAAGGCATCTTACACTCATTATGAGACTTTATTACGCATCTATTCGGAGGTAGAACATGATGACGCATCAATACCGTATCGATTACGCCGTCAAAGAGGATTTGCCGGCCATTGTGGACATCTACAATTCAACGATTTCAGGCAGAAAAGTAACCGCCGACCTGGAGCCTGTTACGGTGGAGAGCCGTATTCGCTGGTTCGAAGAGCACAGCAGCGATTTTCGGCCGCTGTGGGTCATGCACTCTGATGATGGAATGGTTGCATGGATGAGCTTTCAATCCTTTTACGGGCGACCAGCCTATAATGGAACTGCTGAGATCAGCATATATGTAAACGAGAAATATCGCGGTACCGGTGCCGGCAGTATACTGATTGAGAAGGCAATTGAGGAGAGTCCGCGCCTTAAGGTCAGCAATTTGGTAGGGTTTGTATTTGGTCATAACGAACCGAGCATGAAGCTGCTGAAGAAGTATGGCTTTGACCAGTGGGGGCTGCTCCCCGGGGTTGCGGAGCTTGACGGGATCAAGCGGGATCTGGTCATCGTAGGCCGTTCTGTGTAACCACCGCCGCGAGAAGAATACAATATCTGCCGGCGTTACCGACGCATTGCAGACCAAATGAACAGAAGGCTGTCCCCTGCTTCAATCTAAGGGGGCAGCCTTTTGTTGTGAAAATATACAGCGTTCCGCAAGCAGTATGGCCTGCCTGCCGATGCCAAAATGCTCCCTAGATACGCAGGTCGCCTAGCCAACAGTCAGCCAGCAGCTTAATGCCTGCTTCAATCTCATCTTCCCTCAGTCCGCCAAAACCGAGAATGAACTCTCGATGCTCCGGTTCCTTGGGATGATCAGGGTTAGTCATTCGCGTATAGGAAGCAGAGTTTACGCGGATTCCCCGATCCTCGGCTATCGTCTGCAGCTCCTCCTCGGACAGGGGATGCCTCAGGCCGAGCATGAGGTGAAACCCGGAGCCGGTACCTGATATATGAGCGCGATCTCCAAAGTGATACCTAATGGCGTTGATCAGGCGATCATGCTTTCTGCGGAGTTTCATTCTCATTTTGCGCAGATGCCGTTCGACATGGCCTTCCCGCATAAAGCGCTCCAGTGTGATCTGATTCAGCTTAGAGGCCGTACAATCCAGAAACAGCTGGAACTTTAATTGATGATAATCCGGCAGCAGTATGTTCGGCAAAATCATATATTGGATGCCTAGCGCGGGGGACAGCACCTGCGAGAACCCTCCCAGGTAGATGACACGGCTGTCGGGCAGCAGCCCCTGAAGGCTCGGGATCGGTCTTCCCTCATATCTGAACTCACCATCAGAATCTTCCTCGATAATGAAACCACCGGTCTCATCTGCCCATTGCAGCAGCGACAGCCTGCGGGAGATGGGCATGATGACCCCCGTCGGGAACTGGTGGGAGGGGGAGACGGATACGAAGGATGCTCCGCTGCTTTGCAGTTCCTGCTGATGGATCCCATCCTGAAGCACGGGGATGGGAATGACATCGTAGCCCTTCTGCCGGAAAACCTCCGGGTGCTGCGGGTAACAGGGGTCTTCTACCGCGATAGTCTGTCCGTAAGGAAGCAGCAATCGGCTGACCAGATCCAGAAGAGGGAACGGGTCCGAGCCGATAATCACCTGCTCAGGTGTACAGGATACCCCGCGAAAACTCCTGGCGTAGTTTGCAATCTGGTAACGGAGCCCTTCCTCGCCTTGAGGGTCACCGTAGAACAGCATGTCAGTGGTGGCATTTTCCTGCAAACAGCGGTTATAGGTTTTTCTCCATTCCGTCAGCGGGAAATATTGATATTCATTCTTCGACATGTGGAAGTCGTATGGGAAGTAGCGGTGGCGCTTAAGCATCGGCCCTTTTGGTAAAGACGTTTGTATAGGAGGCAAAAAGGGAGCATCGGCTGCCATCTGAACATAGTATCCGCGGCGGGGTTTGCTGGCAATGAACCCTTCCGCCAGCAGCTGCTGATACGCCATTTCAATCGGCGTGGTGCTGACATTAAGCAGCTCCGCAAGCTTGCGAACGGAAGGAAGACGGGCTGAATGAGGCCACTGACCGCCTGAAATCTCCTGTTTGATATATTGATATAATCCCACATACAGAGGGATAGAGGAATCATCAAGCGCTGATGTAATCTCTGTTTGATTAAGGGGAACCTGTTTCATAGAATCTGTCCTTTATAATTATTGGAATCTGCATATATGGATATGGTCAATGTATTGATATAGTATAAGGGATTTCAAGTTCCAGAGGAAACAGGAGGTTACAACGGCAATGAGTTCAACCATATGGAATCCGAAACCGGTACGGTTTCTGGAAGGCGAGCGGATCTACTTGAGACCCGTCGGACAAGAAGACACAGAAGGATATTTCCAGATGCTGTTCAATCCGGAAATGCGGAGGCTGACGGGGACAAAACAGGCTTTTACGATGGAAGGCGTTCGTCGATATATTGAGGCTAAATCTGTTGGCGGCGATACCGTTCTGCTCCTGATTGCTTTATCGGATAACGATCAGGTCATTGGTGACGTAGCTCTGCAGGACATCGATCATATAAACCGGAATGCTAATATTCGCATTGCTATCGAATCCGTTGAGCATCTAGGTAAGGGATATGGACCGGAAGCGATCAGGCTTTTGTTGGAATATGCCTTTGGACTTCTTAATCTTCACCGGATCGAGCTGCAGGTCTTTGATTATAACGAACGGGCGATTAAGGCATACGAGAAGGTAGGGTTTAAACGGGAAGGGGTCCAGCGTGATGCGCTGTACTACAATCACCGTTACCATGACTCCATTATGATGAGTATCCTGGAGGATGAATACAGGGCGTTATATCATCAAGCGTAATAGCGGATATCGGGATGGCTAAATAGGGTTATCCATGCAAACAATTCATTGAAATCTGCATTCTAAACACCTGCATGTCCCCAGTACACTAGAATTAACGATGGACAAAAAGGATGTGGGATGTTTGAAGGCGGAGATTTATGTATATCGAGCAGAATTGCAGGATCTGGGCAAGGCAGCCGGTTTATTCAATCAGTATCGGCAATTTTACAAGCGGGATGATGACTTGTCCGGGGCAGAGCAATATATCCGGGAGAGACTCACTAGAGGGGATTCAGTTATTTATTTAGCAGTCTCTAAGATGGCAGATACCCTGGTTCCGGCAGGTTATGTACAGCTATATCCATCCTTATCATCGCTCTCGATGTCCCGCATATGGATTCTGAATGATCTGTTTGTGGATTCGGATTACCGGGGGCATGGCATCGGCAGAAAATTGCTTGATCAAGCGAAAATGCATGCTGTTCAAACCGGTGCCAAGGGGCTGACTTTGTCCACGCAGCTGCATAACCTGAAAGCGCAGCGGTTGTATGAATCCGCGGGGTACGCGAGGGATGATGAGTTTGTGTATTATAACCTGAATGTATAATTATAGAGAGCGGTATCCTCATCTATAAAACAAAGACGATTCTTCCAGCTGAAGAATCGTCTTTGTTTTATAGATATATCGAGCGTATTTTTCGGAACACCTCAACCCGCGCAATTTTAAGCCTCCACATCTGATCCAGCAGCTCGCGCTGCATGTCTTCATCATCCGTTGCCTTCAGATCATTGTACAGGACAAGCATGCGGTCATTGATTTGATCCACGCATTGCCACAGCTCCTGCTCGGTGCACTCGTCCTTTTTCATGTGCGGTTTGGACTGCGGCTCCTGCATTTGCTGGAGCGTGGCCATAATATCTACCTGCCACTTCGTATCTCCCAAGCGAATGGCCAGATTCTAGAAGATCGAGATAATCATCAAGGGACAAAGATGCCGGTTCTTTATCGTGATTCTCCAAGTTGAAGGCCCCCTTAGCAAACTCTTTCTCAGTTTTATACCAAGTATTATACTTGGAATTATAAGTTTTTCAAGAGAAAAAATAATGAGTATATTGTCATAATTGCGATATCGATTGTTGCAACAATGCGCAGGAATCAATATAGTTAAATATGACCGTATTTTTCCAATCCAAGGAGTAATATGAATGAAGGTAATTCTCGTAGATGACGAACCGTTGGCCTTGAAGTATTTAGAACGGCAGCTGTTAAAACTGGATACCATTTCTATAGATGTAATAGGCGCGTACACGAATCCCTTTGAAGGGAGAAAAGAAATTCTATCACGGGATGTGGATATCGTTTTTTTGGATATCAGCTTACCCGAATTAAACGGAATTGAGCTGGCCGAGCAGCTTCTGGAACAAAAGCCCCATCTGTGCATTGTTTTTGTGACGGGTTATCACGAGTATGCCGTTACTGCATTTGAATTGAATGCGGTCGATTACATTGTGAAACCCGTGCAGATCGACAGAGTGGCCAAAACGATGGAGCGCTTGCGAAGCCGCATTGCTGCAAGGCCGGAAGAGGTTATGGAGCCCAACCGCAAAATTCGGATGACAATGTTTCGTCAAGTGATGGTCGAGCAGCCGAATGATCCAGGGCAATTTGCCATGCTCCATTGGCGGACAACCCGGGCCCAGGAGATATTCATCTATATGCTGCAGCATAGGGGGCAGCTTGTTCGAAAGTCGGCATTGATCGATATGCTGTGGCCGGAGTTCGATATGGACAAGGCATATCCGCAGCTGTATACCGCCATTTATCACATCCGAAAGACCCTGGAGCCTTACGACACTAGGTTTCAGATTACCAACACGACGGAAGGCTACGTGCTGAATATAGAGGACGTACAGCTGGACATCGAGGAATGGGAGAACTGGTTCTCGTCAAACCCTTCCGTGTCGGCCGCTTCGATTGATCGGCATATTGAAATGATGAAGCTGTACACAGGCGATTACCTGCAGGAATATGATTATTGGTGGGCAGAGGGAGAACGGCAGCGCTTGAAGGAGTTATGGCTTACTTCTTCTTTATGCATGGCGGACTGGTATGTGGAACAGGAGCGTATGGATGAGGCCATATTGTGTTATTCCTCGATCCAGAGGCAGCATCCCATGGAGGAGAAGGCCTATTTTTCACTCATGAAATTATATGTGATGCAGGATAATCCGGCACAAGTGCACCGACAATTCGCTCTTCTGTCTCAATTATTAAGGGATGAGATGGGTGAGGAGCCGAGTCCTTACATAAAAAAGTGGTACGACGAATGGAACCACGGAGCTCATACTGAGAGCCTGAACTAGAATAACACTTATATTGCGCGTAATCACCGGATATGCATTCGGTGATTTTTTTTATATTGTTCGAAGAAGGAAGACCTGCATTCTGGTGCCCTGTTCAGAAATTGTAGAGGATGGCCGCCTATACTCTGGAGAGAATCATAAGAATCAGGAGGTACATCATTCGGTTATGAAATTTATTCGGAGATTTAAGGATTCTTCGCTGCATAAGGCTGTGGGGCTGGAGCTTGGATCGTTTCGGGAGCTTGAGCTGGATGCGGGGAAGGATGTCCAGTATTGCAGAGGCTTCTATGTTCATTTCAACACAAAGCTGATCGGCATCGTAGCGACAGACGAGGGGCCTGTATTCATATGTGACCAGGAGAAGTTTTTGCTGGATGAGCAAACACTTCATTTTTTATTGCAAAAAAATGCGGAGGTCAACACGTTTATTTTCATGTGGGAGGGCAAAGTGAAACTCCAAATCCCTTATCTGCGGTCGCTCGTTGAATACAACGGAAAATGGGTGGATGATTCGATATTCGATTTTTTCTCGTGGCTGTATGAGGCGTCGGGAAGGAAAAGATTTTATTCTTATTATAGGTTAAAACATGTTTCTGCCGCAGAATTATTTCCATACCGGCCGCTGCAGCGTGAAGGGAAGGCGGTTGTGTAAGGGGTGTGCCTGACAGCAGGTTAAGCTGAAACTTTGTCGAAATTCAAAGACAGCGGTCCTGTAACGATGTAAAATAATGGACAGATATGATGTAGGGTTCATTATTATAAGGTAAAGGACTGTTATGGTTGTCGACCCATTCCAACACTGATTCCAAACCGATCTCCGGCAGAAGATTGCTGGGGATTACTTTATTATTTATCGTGATATTACTCTTCATACGATTCGTATGGTTTAAGTTCATCATGGTACCCGAACAAGTCCCGTTCCAGCAGGGGGTGTTAGATCTGCGGGAGTGGCAGGCGGATGACCGAAATATGGTTGCTCTTAATGGGGAATGGATCTTTTACCCGAATCAATGGATGGGCCCTGAACGGCTGCATCATCAAGGAGCACAGACGGCCTCCGATTCATGCTGCCTGCAGGTTCCCGGCCCTTGGGAGAGTTTGAACGAGAACGGAAGCGAGATCGGATACGGAACCTATCGTCTCAAGGTGCTCGTACCGAAACAGAGCGCAATTTATGGCATCTGGATCACGGATATCCGTACGGCCTATCGTTTGTACGTCAATGGCGATTTAGTGCACGAATTAGGCCGATCCGTCTGATACGCCAGACACTCATGTCGCCAGGAATGTGCCTCATGTCGCAATCTTTCCACCGGGCATTGGAAATGAGCTGGATATCACCCTGGAAGTGAGCAATTATCAATATCCGGATTCCGGCGGAATCCGGCTGCCCATCAAATTTGGAACGGCTGAAGCGGTCATGAAGGGGAAAGCATTCTCGGAAAACATGCAGCTGCTGGTGTGCATCGTGTTACTGCTTCATGTCTTGTATGTGTTTATTTTGTATCTGATCGGCTATCGGAGCAAAGGCCTATACTATTTTGCCGGTCTCATTCTTGTCACTCTCCTTGCCACGCTGGTTGACGATGATAAGCTGCTTCTTGCCTGGCTTCCTGTCATTAATTTTGAATGGACGGTGAAGCTCAGGGTTATCAGTTATGTGGCGATTTCTCTATGCTTGATTCTGTGCACCAAGCATCTGCTTCAGCCCAGAATCAAGGAGGTCTTTTATCGGGTCTACGTGATTCTGGCAGTTTCCTATGCAGTGGTTTATTTGATTCTGCCGTTTCATCTTATGGTGTATCTCACAAAATTTTTGTCCGTGGTATTAATAGGTGCCGTGTTGTTTCTGCCCTCAATGGCCAGAAAGGCGGTCAATGAGCGGACGGAGGCCGCGATATTCATATTGCTGTCGGCCGTTGCCGTGTCCTGCAATATTATGCTAAGCGGAATTCTTAGATTTTGGTATTTCAAAGAGCTTCCGTATTATCCGGTTGATCTGATCATCGCATTTCTCGGTTTCGCCTCCTTCTGGTTCATCCGCTTTACGAGAAACGCTGTCGTTCTGAAGGAACAGGCTGAGCTGCTGAAGCGTGCAGACAAGATGAAGGATGAATTTCTCGCGAATACGTCTCATGAACTGCGGAACCCGCTGCACGGCATGATTAATATCGCACAAACGCTGCTGGATCGGGATAAGAAACAAGAAGCACCAGCGAAAGAGGATCAAAGACAGCTTGAGCTGATAACCGGAATTGGCCGGCGGATGTCGCTGCTGCTGGATGATTTGCTGGATGTTTCATTGCTGAAGGACAACCGAATGCGGCTTAACATTCAGCCTGTTCATCTTCAGGGTGCAGCCCAGGGTGTGCTGGATATGCTCCGGCCGATGGCGGAAGGCAGACCCATCGAGCTGGTATGTAAGATCGCAGATGACTTTCCTAAGGTACGCGCTGACGAAAGCCGTTTGGTCCAGATTTTGTTTAATTTGATCCATAATGCGTTGAAGTACACCGAGCATGGCCGAATTGAGCTAGCTGCGGATGCGGATCAGGCAACCGCTCGCGTCCATGTTCGTGATACGGGGATCGGCATGGAGAAAGAGACGCTGGGACGTATATTCCACCCATATGAGCAGGGTGATTCCCGTTTGACTGCTGCAAGAGGCGGCTTGGGGCTTGGGCTGAGCATCTGTAAACAGCTGGTCGAGCTGCATGGAGGGAATCTTTCCGTGTCATCTGTTCCCGGACAGGGAACTTACTTTACGTTCACCTTGAAACTGGATGAGATTACGGCACAGGAGAAGCTGCAGACTCAGGAGTTGATCGCAGCGGCCGCTTCATCCTCAACCCCATTACAAGAGACGGGGGCCGCATTTGATAAGATGGATGTGTCCGATAAGGAAAGGACCGAAACGGTGGAGGTTAAGCCGTATTCGGATCAAGACGTCTTCAGATTGCTCGTCGTAGATGATGATCCGGTTAACCTGAAGGTTATCCGTGGATTGCTCTCTGGCGAAGGGTATTGGATTACTGTCGTGACCCAGGCAGAGGAGGCCCTCCGATTACTGGAGCAGGCCGAGTGGGATCTGATCATTTCGGATGTGATGATGCCCCAGATGTCAGGATATGAGCTGTCCAGACGTATTCGGCAGAGATATATGCTCGCCGAGCTTCCGATCCTGCTGCTGACCGCCCGAAGCCAGCCCGAGGATATCCATATGGGGTTCATGTCCGGAGCCAACGATTATCTGATTAAGCCGGTGGATCATCTGGAACTAAAAACGAGGGTACGCGCACTGCTGGAACTGAAGCGGTCCATTCAGGAACGGCTGCATATGGAAGCGGCTTGGCTCCAGGCACAAATCCAGCCGCATTTTCTGCACAATACATTAAATTCGATCGCTTCATTAGGCGAGCTCGACCCTTCCCGGATGATTATGCTGATTGAGGAATTCAGCCATTACCTGAGAACAAGCTATGATGTCAGCAACTTGCAGCGACTTATACCGCTGGAGCAGGAACTGGGCCTGGTTCGTTCATATCTGTATATCGAGGGTGAACGGTATGGTAACCGGCTCCGCGTCCATTGGAATATTGCGGACGAAATTCCTGTTCAGGAATTGGAGCTGCCTCCATTGGCCATGCAGACGATTGTGGAGAATGCAGTTGTTCATGGAATACTGGTACGGGCTGAGGGGGGAACCGTGAGCATCAGCATTTCAAGTGAAGCGGAAATCGTGAAGATTATTATCGCGGATGATGGTGTCGGGATGGATGAGAAGCACCTCAGCCGCATGCTGGAGCACGATCAGCGAAACCACAAACACCTCAAGGGAGTCGGCATGATCAACACAGACCGCCGCTTGAAGCAAATATACGGGCAAGGCTTGGAGATCAACAGCTCGCGGGGCAATGGAACCGTCGTTTCCTTTGTGATCAGGAGGCTTACATAATGAATACCTATTAGACCTATAGTCTTTGAATCTTGGACGAATGCTTTAGGGATGGGGTAGGATGTAGAGAACGTGATATTTTAATTTGTTTAAGGGTGAACTCCATGATCTCTTCTTTCTTAGCTACGATTTATAGCGTATTCCTGCCCATATCTCTGCCTGTCATCGGTGGAGCGCTGCTCAAACGCTTTAAGGGAATCGAAACCAAGGCGCTCTCGGCCTTGTCTTTGTATGTGTTAAGCCCGGCCCTCATCTTCGAGACGTTGGAGAAGGCTTCTATAACCTCGAACGAGGTCACGGTCACAGTTGCGTTTTGTCTTCTGAACGTGATGGTCCTGTGGGCACTCAGTGCCTTCGCCGGGAAAATGCTGGGTCTATCCCAAACGGAAAAATCCGGGCTTGCCTTGACCACCATCTTCACCAACAGCGTGAATTATGGACTTCCGCTCGTGCTGCTGGCTTTCGGGCAGGCAGGGCTGGATAAAGCCTCCGTCTATGTCATTGTACAAATTATCATTATGAATACATTAGGCGTGTATCTGGCAGCAAGATCACATTTTTCGGCAGTCAAAGCGATCCGATCGGTATTCACGCTTCCCTCGGTCTACGCAGCGGCGTTCGCCGTGCTCTTCCGCGTGACGGATTTCCAGCTCCCGCAAGGGTTGGAAACCGGCGTATCCATGCTGTCCGCAGCTTATGCGCCGCTGGCCCTTGTGATTCTGGGCGCTCAGATGGTAGGCGTACGGGAAGCTGGAACGTCTTTATCCGTCACAAGGCGCGGATTCTGGTCGGGGAGTGGCGATGCGAATGCTGATCGGCCCGTTAGTGGCTTGGGGCTTGCTCGCGATACTATCCATTAAGGGAACATTATTCTCGGTTATTCTGATTCTGTCCGCCATGCCTGCGGCGGTAAACGCCGTGATCCTTGCGGAAGAGTATGACGCCGCACCGAAGCTTGTATCCAGGTGCATCCTGTGGACCACACTGGCTTCCTTCATCGTGCTGCCTGCCATGATTGGCTTTCTTTAAATAACAAGGCCTGCTAAGGTACTATCAATTACTCCAGTCTCCCTTGCAGAATGGTTCAATCTCTTGACGAGTGTGTAAAGAGTAGTAAGCTTCAAGAGATTACCATCATCTGCACTACAGAATCGGATGGAGGTGGAGACTATGAGCAGGCAGCGCCAGGACCATGACGTGGAGATTGAGACTCGGAACATCGAGGAGCGCAGCGACTCCAGCAGGGTGGCTTCTACTTTAATCAAGTACGTTGCATATCTGATCATCTTTTTTGGTTTCTTGTATTTCCTTATCAAATACGTATTCCCGATGTTCTAAATCCAGCGGATCCTAAACGTGAAAAGCCTCTCTCAGCCATATGGGACTGACCCATAGCGTGAAAGAGGCTTTTTTTCATGAAGGGATGAGCTTTATTTCGCAGGCGGGATCATCAGATTCTCCAGTGTGGTCTCTTCATCAGACCAGTTGGCGAGCAGCTCCTGAATATATCGGATATCCGAATCGTAAAATTACATAGGAGGGACCGTGTTCCTTGGATTGATATAGCGCACTTCATGCTCTTGGCGGGGCTTGATCGTTGACTTTGCGGTGTAATGTAACTATGATGGTTACATGCTAGTTATTTGAAGATTGGGACCGTCAGGAGGGATCACATGAATATAAGCAGCCGATTTGCAGTGGCTATCCATATTCTTTCCGTGCTGGAGATGAATAAGGCTGGGATCAGCACCTCAGATTATATTGCAGAGAGTGTGAATACGAATCCGGTGGTCATACGGCGTATTGTCGGCATGCTGAGTAAAGCGGGCCTTGTTGAGGTTAAACCTGGAGTTGCAGGCGCGAAGCTGGCGAAGCATCCAGCCGAGATTACGCTTCTGGATATTTATCATGCCGTTCACGTCGTGCAGGAGGATTCCCTGTTCAGCATTCACGAGAATTCGGACACGAAGTGTCCTGTGGGCAAACATATACAAACGGCCATTGTACCGGTCTTCTCTGCTGCTCAGAAGGCGATGGAGAATACGCTGCATGAGGTGAGTTTGGAAGAGATCATCAGGAATATCTACGCTTCAGCTAATGGAACATTAAACGAAAAATAGTGATGATCAACGCTCTGTCCTAGTGTGGGAAGGGCGTTTTCTTTTTGTTAGCGGTAGTAGTGCAAATAGTTGAAATGTTAATTACTGTATTTGACAAAAGTCACGTCCTGTAACTATAATGATTACAAGTAAGATGTAACTGATTTGATTACAAGTTGTCCTTATAGAACAGATGAATATATTTTCTGGAATACAAACAACATTTAAGGAGTGAGAACATGACAGCCATACTACATCCATCCACAAATCTCGGACCGGTTTCTCTGCGCATCAGCAATCTGGCACAATCCGTACGCTTTTATACGGAGGTCGTTGGTTTGAAAATGCTTCGCCAACACGGCAGAGTGGCCGAGCTGACGGCGGACGGCAAGCAGCCGCTGCTGATTGTAGAGGAGGTTCAGGATCTGGTCAGACCCCAGACCCGAACGGCGGGTCTATACCATTTTGCAATTCTCGTTCCGGACCGGGAATCATTGGGGCTCGCACTTGCGAATTTAATTGCTCATAATATTCCGGTTGGTCAAGGCGACCATCTGGTCAGCGAAGCATTGTATATTAATGATCCCGATGGAAATGGCATCGAGATTTATGCCGACCGCCCGCAGGATACCTGGAAGCGGGATGCCAAGGGTGAATACGTGATGACCACCGATCCTGTCGATGTGGAGGGTCTGCTCGCTTTATCCAAGGATAAGGAATGGTATGGACTTCCGGAAGGCACCGTGATCGGGCATGTGCATTTCCATGTGTCCAGCCTGCAGGATGCACGGGCGTTTTATTGCGACGTGCTCGGTTTTGAGGTGACGGCCCATTACGGAGATGCTGCGCTGTTTATATCTGCTGGTGGATATCATCACCATATCGGACTGAATGTATGGGCTGGACGCGGTATTCCGAACACCCCGCGGAGCGCTGCGGGAATCGAGGATTATAGCATTGTGCTTCCAAGCCATGAGGAGCTTGAGGCCGTGACCGGGCGTATCCGCGAGGCCGGCTTGCAGCTGGAGCAGCGGGATGGCGTCTGGGCAGTCCAGGATCCATCGGATATCTGGATCCGATTGGTGGTTGCATAAGAGTATAGCAGAAGAGCCCGACCTCTATTTAATGATAGGGTGGGCTCTTTCTTTTTATGAGATAGCTGCCTATGGAGTAACTCAGCATGATGATACCGGCAAGTCCTAGTATAAAATGTGCAATTAGAAAGGTATCGTCTTTCACCAAGCGGATCAACCAAGTTATGCCGAAAATCATCGTTAATCCGATCCCAGCAGACAGAATGAACCGTTTCACTAGAACTCACTCCTCTCTAATTCTTGTACACTATAGAGCCCCTTGCTAGTTACATCCGGTTTAATTCCCCCAGCGTACGAAGCATAAACTCGATCATGTTCTGGATATCCCCCATCTGTTCTTCGTTAATTTTGCGGGGAAAGCGAAGCTCAATGGTGTTGTGTAATTGAGGCGAATCGTTGCCGTAGGTGTAACTTATCGTTTGCACCGGACGAAGCTCGGGCTTCCATATCTCCTCCACGATCTGCGAAATGACCGGACATTCCCTGGAAACATCTGCGATATGTTTATAGAAGCGGAGCTTCAGCTCACAGCCAGGCTGTCCCTCCGAAATTTCCAAAATCTCAGTGGCAAGATCACGCAGTCCCGTCTCCAGAATAATCTCAGCCGAAGTCATGGGCTGCTGAACTAACTCGAATCGAAGGCTGAAGCTTCTGGACATAACGGCCATATCCAGCAGGTCTGCCCTGCCGATTACATGAATAACTTCATCCAGATTGTCAAGGTCATAGACGACATTCTCAATGCCAACCTTTAAATTATCAAATATATTGGGGTCAAACATAAGGCACATCCTTCGAAAATCATAATGACATAAATACGATGAGGCTACTATATCACAATTCGGTCATAGAAGGGGAACATGCCGACTATAGGATAACAGGATTGACTGTGGATAGTTGACATGTTAGGATGATACACGACCAACAGTAAAATTAATTTTACCGGTAAAGTATAGAGAGGTGTTAAATTGGAAATTACGGGTGTCTATAAAATTAAAACCCATGAGCAGCTGAAGGCGATTGCCGATCCGCTCCGCACGAAAATACTGATGAAACTCGTAAAGGATGCCCATACGGGACAGCAATTGGCAGAGATGCTGGATATAACGCGAAACAATATTTATTTTCACTTGAAAGAGCTGGAGAAACACGGGGTTATTCAGATCGTCCGCAAGGAAGAGAAGAACGGGATCGTTCAGAAATATTATCGCGCTGTCGCGAGCCGTTTTATTCCGGAAGATCACTTGCTCCCCAGCCTCGATTTGGTGGAAACCTCGCGGCAGGTCTTTATGGAGACGCTGGATATTACCCGGACGAAGATTGAGCATGCACCGGCAGCTTCTTTTGCCTTGAGCAGCGCGAATGAGCATCACCGGAAAAATCTGGCCTCGACCTATCGTTTCCATGCTACACAGGAGAGCTTTCATGCTTTTATAGAGGAGTTCAAATTGCTTATGGACAAGCACTTCAGGATGGAGCCGCCCCCAGCAGGTGGGACATCTCTGACCGCAGAAGAGAAAAGTTATTATATGTCTTTGATTGCATTTCAGGATAATCGTAAGGACATAAACGGCTAAATAAAGCTGAATGAGGGGGACATACATATGGAGCATAAACCATATCAAGTCGTGATCGATGATGTCTGGTTTACCGTATCCAAGCTTGACGACACTACGTTTGTGATCAGTGAATACGGTCATTGGGAGAAGGTGCACTCGTTTTTGTTAATTGGCGACGAGCGGGCGGCATTGATTGATACGGGACTCGGCATCGACAACATGAAGCGGATGACGGATCAGCTGACGGATTTACCCATCATGGTACTGACCACGCATGTTCACGCGGACCATATCGGCAGTCACGGGCAATATGAAGATATTTATGTGCATGAGGCTGAGGAGGACTGGCTTGTCAGCGGTATTAAGAAGCTCTCTGTTGAACAGATTCGCAAGGATATATCACGCGATATCACAAGACCCGTACCGGCCTCCTTTGATCCCGCAGCGTACACCCCTTACCAAGGGCAGCCGACCGGTCTCCTCCGGGATGGAGATATCATCGAGCTTGGCGGGCGAAATCTAGTCATCTACCACACACCGGGTCATTCTCCCGGTCATATCGCATTGTTTGATCCGAGCCGGGGATATTTGTTCACGGGGGATTTGCTGTATGACGAGACGCCGGTCTACGCATTTTACCCTACGACAAGCCCGGAGGATCTGGTGAACTCGCTGGAGCGGATAGCGGATATCGACGGGGTGAAGCGGATTTACGGTGCGCATAATACGATCGGGCTGGACCCGGTCCTGCTGGACGAGGTTCGAGCAGCGGTGCAAGCACTGCGGAAGCAGGACCTGGTTCGATTTGGGACGGGAATTCACCGGTTTGACGGATTTTCGGTTCAATTCTAATACACGGTTTATAGGTTAAAGTCGTTAAAGCCGCCTGCACTGCCAATATAGAAATTGGAGTGGGGCGGCTTTATTAGGGAGTGATACTACTGAGGGATCATGCTACTTCCACAAGCCCATGAGGGCATGGGCTTGGTAAGACAGATTCAACCGTGCTTTATTCGATATCGTTCCCGGTTTCTTCATCTCCTCAAGCTGAGCAATAAATGTATTCATGAATTTGAGCGCTTGCCCCCTGGAGCCTTTGCTCATGTGAAACTTCGCCTGCTTCAGGGAATGGGTAAGCCGGGAGTGCAGTGGATTTGTCAGTTCGCCCGAGAGGGCATATTCGCTCACCCGATTTTCCAGCAAATCCAGCATGCCCGGTGATTGATAGTAAGGAACGGGAACAGCTGAAAAGTCCGTATCGGATGCAAAATAAAAGCTGGTGTAAGAAGGCTGGTTATACGTTGTATTCTGCCGGGCAACCTCTACCCGGTACTGCGGATCATGCATTAACGTATAGAGTTTTCGGTCGGTGACCTCGGTACTCAGATAGATCCGAAGTGCGGAGCTGTCCGTAGTGCGCACCACCAGCTCTTCTCTCCAGTCTCCGAAGATATCGGCAACGAGCGCCGGATTTCCCTTCGTACCGTTATTGGTGCGTGTGCCTTCTGCGGTGAGCAGTGTTCCATGGCGCCAGCGCTCAATGGAAGGCGTCAGATCTGAATTTCCGTTAATGATCTGGGTTGTCATGTCGGCGGACCATTTGATGTTCATGTTTGTGCCCGGCATGGCGGTGGAAAGCTGCTTCCCGTCTGCAGTCCACGTCCCGACAGCCCAGGTTTCAAGTCCCCGCTGATCGGGATCGATATCCCCAATCATGCCGCGGCCGGTGTCTTTTCCGGTATAACCACCGTACAGCAGCTCGCCTGTTGCAGCGTCACGGAGGGAATAACCGTAAGGGGCATAAGTGCCGCCTTCATGAACCATGAAGATTTCGAGACCCGGTCGATCCGGATCGATATCGGTCACATGCATCGCATCCCCGTGCCCAAGGCGAGCCACCGTACCGGGATCTGCGCTCTGGGGCGGAAGCACGTCCATGGAGCTGTACAGCAGCGTGCCGTCATGGTCAATCGTTGCGGAGCCGTATACGATTTCCTGTTTGCCGTCTCCATCGACGTCGGCCGCACTCAGAGAGTGTGCCCCTTGCGTTGTCAACGTACCGAAGACGGCATCGGTTCCGTCCCGGCCATGCGGGCTGTCGTTGAACGGATTGGTCATGGGCGTCCAGCCGCTGTCCACGTACCAATTCTCCTTTAAACGCTTCCCGTCCCATTGATAGGAGACCAGCGTGGATCGGGTGTAATATCCCCTAGCGAATACGGCATAGGGCTGTACTCCATCAAGATAAGCGACAGCAGCAAGGAAGCGGTCCACGCGATTCCCTGGCTCAATTCGGGCCATCGCATAATCGCCCCACATCAGACCGTCGTCATGTCTGCCGGGTTTGTAACGGATGGTTTCCAGCTCTTTGCCGGTTGCGCCTTCGAATACACTGAGATATTCCGGACCCTCCACGATAAACCCTTCGAAGGCCCGGAGATTATTGCGGGCGCTTCGCTGCGGCGCATAACGATCCATGAAATCATCGACCAGACTTTCGGCATCGGTGCGGGAGAGCGGATAGCTGTATTTTTTTTCCATCCCGAAGCTTTCTTCCAGTATAGCCGGCCAATGGCCGCTTGCGACCTCTTCATGCTGATGCCAATTCATGAACAAACTCACCATATGCTCGTAATAGCCGTCTTTACTCAGCCGGTAATCGTCCTGATTGGAGTAACCAGCCTTCACATCCTCGGGCAGCAGCGTAATGTATCTCTGGGAGGTCATGTTGCCCGCAGGGTCATAGCGCAGAATTTTAGTGCCGGGTGCTGTCTTGAGCATCATTTCCGCTTTGCCGTCACCGTCAAAGTCGTAGACCATGAACTGCGTATAGTGTGCGCCTGAACGAATGTTTACACCGAGGTCGATCCGATACAGCAGGGTACCCTCCAGTGTGTAACAGTCAATGTAAGTGTTGCCGGTGTATCCTATCTGGGAAACGTCTTTGGAGTTGGAGGGGTCCCATTTGACAAAAAACTCATACTGCCCGTCGCCGTCGACATCCCCGATGCTGGCGTCATTCGCGGAATACGTATACGGCTCTCCGGCAGGCGTCATGCCAGCCGCCGGTTTCTGGAGCTTCAAGTCGTAGTAAGGGGAGGACCAGGGGGCAGAGTCTGCACTTTGATCCACTTCCTTGCCGTCGATAACGGCGGATACGTAATAGGTCGATGAACTTGTACCTGATGGGTCCAGATAGTTGGTGCTGTTCTCCACAACGGCAATTTTGGCGCCGTCCCGGTATACATGGAAGATCGGACCGGTCAGTCCTTTGCTGCTATAGCCGGTCACTTCATCAGCAAGCAAACGCCAGCTCAGGAAGATACCTTCCGATGTGGGGGCCGATACGATCCCCCTGTCCAAATATTCCAGCTGGATGCGGCTGGCTTTCGCATTTGCTTCCTGAGGACTGCCCTCCAGGTCATGTGATTCCGCCGCAAACAATGGGCTGCTACCGCCAATCATAAGTGGAATGATAAGGGCTGCTGCCAGCAGCTTGCGGTAAAAGCCGATGATTATTCCTTTCTTCATGTTCAGCCACCTTTCCATGGTTGGTGTGGATGCTGATATACAGCCATCCGTATGCGCTTTCATTTACGGGGTGTGGAAATCCTCCTTCCCTTATGGAATGGCAAGTTATTGGAAAATCACTTTCATTGTATGGAACATTGGGGATTGGCAACATACAAAAAACAGGCCATTTGATTTAAAAAACAGAGTTTATTTCCTTGTTGGATATAAAGGGGAATATCAATAAGTCCTGCAGCGAGGGGTGCAGAACTTATTGATCCATGATTTATTTCAAGGCTATCGGGAGGGCGTAGTAGTTAAAAGCCTTGTCCAGCAGCGCACAGGCTTCTTGACGAAGGAGCAGCTGCTTGGAACGAAAGTGGACCGAGCCGTCTTGTTGGACGCGGGTGTCCGGGTCCACGACACCATTTCCGACAAGCGCTTGAACGGCTTCTACCGCCCAGGCATCTGTCGAACCGGATAAGGTAACCTTGGTATCCACGTTCAGCTGTCTTAGATTCTGGATCATGACAGCGGCAACTTGCCTTGTAATAGGCTTCGAGCGATGATAACCGGGAATGCCTTGGATCATTTGCTGTTGATTGGCTTTGGCCGCGACAGGGAATATATTCCAGCCGTGGGCTGGGATCAGCAGGTCTGCGAATTGTCCCTGCGTCATCGTTCCTTTGGGATCAAAGCGATTCCCCCCTATGCCCTGGATTAAGCCCAAAGTCTGCAAATGATCGATGTGGGTTCTAAACTTGCTGTTTGACGGCACATCTGCAAAAGGAGGTTTAGACTCCATTTTCTGAGATTCCGCTACGACACCCAGACCGACTGGGCTGGTGTAGTAAAAATATTGGATTTGTCCGGCTGCTCCTTTTTTGAAGCTGACTTTGTTTCCCAGCTCATCCTGGAACAGCAGGGCATTGATTTTCTGAAGCGTATGTTTACCCGTTGTGGAATCTTCCATGGTAAGATGGCCGTTCTCGTAAGCGAATTGAGTTCGAATACTGAAAGCCCGGGTGTTTTGATAAATCCCGGTATATGGCTTGGCTTCCTCTTTGCTTAATTCTACGAATGCAGGCTGCGGACTTGCTTCCGTTTCCGGGAAGTAGTGATCCATGAACGCCTCGTAGATCTCCAAGCTCATGTTGGTGTCGTTATTATAGGACATGTAAAAGCCCGTATTATGCTCCGGAATCAATACCATTAAGGAGGAATGTCCCGGCATATTGCCGCCTTTCAGGACGACATGGTGTCCATTCATTAGTTCTTTGTAGTAGCCTTCGAAGCCAACGGTGGCGATGGGGATCGAGGCTTCTGCGAAGGTTTGGTAAGTGTGCATCTGCTTCAAGCTTTGCGGGCTTACCAGCTGTTTATCGCCAGCTCTGCCATTTTGCAGCTGCATCAGAAGATATTGCGCCATGTCTTCCCCCGTGGATAAGATGCTTCCCTGAGGTCCATCAGTTGGAGCGTGACCAGACAGCGGCTGGAACTCCCCGGCCGGGCTGTAGTGGGAGGCCAGCCGCGCAAGCAGCTCCGGTGTGAATCGCACACTTGTGGATTTCATTCCCAAAGGCTCGAAAATATTCTTCTTCATATATTGGTCATAACGCATGCCGCTCATATTCTCCACTGCGTAACCGGCGAGCAGAAAGGCAAAGTTGTCGTACGTATAAGCTTCTCCTGGCGGACGGACCACGGTAGGCATATGCTTCTCCAAAAATTCTCTGGTCGGAATGTCCTGCTTCACGTATTCCGGTGAGACGTAGGTGGTAATGTCAGGCTTATCCACGCCGCTGGTGTACGTCAGCAAGTCGAACATGGTGAGCGGCTTCCCTGTCTTGTTCGGAATCTTCAATCCGCCCAAATATTCTTCTATGTTATGGTCCAATTGGATTTTGCCCTGATCCACGAGCTGCATCGCTGCCAAGGCCGTGAACGTCTTGCTAATGGAAGCAATCTGAAATACGGTCTGAGAATCTACGGGAATTTGCTTCTTTTTATCGGCATACCCATAACCCTTGCTGACAAGCACTTTGCCATCTTTGACAACCACAAAATTGGATCCGGCGACATTGAATTTTTTCATTTTGTCGGCAAACAGCGGATCAGCGAATGTTAACAACTCCTGTACATCCTCAGGTCCGTTACGGACCGGGGCGGATAATCCCGCCGGAGAGGTAATCGTATTCGTTGTCGTATTCGAGGCTACGGTTATAAGAGGTCCATTCCCCAATAGTGCAACCGCTGCAAGAGCTCCGGTCGTTACAAATA
The DNA here is from genome assembly GCF_000193415.1 of Paenibacillus vortex V453. NCBI lineage: Bacteria > Bacillati > Bacillota > Bacilli > Caryophanales > Paenibacillaceae > Paenibacillus > Paenibacillus vortex. The sequence goes on along the minus strand of NZ_ADHJ01000045.1, from coordinate 13,772 downwards.
AACATGCCTTTTTCAGTTTCGGGTTGTTCCATTTCATTGATATCATACTCCTTCAGTTATGAGTTTGGATAAGGCTGGTCCGATGGCTCCTTGATCCTGCATTTCATCATCTTGGGGCTTGGACGGCTTGATCTCCCACAGTATGGCAAACGGGTTGTCATATCGGCCAGTAACAAGCTGTCATCTCTTTGATGCAGCAGTGTCATATGACAATTTGACACTGTCCGATATGACAATGGGTGAAGTAGGATACAGGAAATCGAGGTCGCCAAGACCTGAAGGGAGCTCTGATAAGTATGAAGAAATGGCTGAGGGAATATCTGTTGAACTTTTGTTTTTTGATGTTGACTTTTGGAACCGGGGTATTTTATTTTTGCTATTATCTCGTGGGCCTGGTGTTTGGCTTGAGTATGTGTTTTACCATCGTGGGAATACCGATCCTTACGTATCTTCTGCGAACGACCCGGACCTTCATGAATTATGACCGGATCCAGACAAAGTTCTATACGGATATTACGATTGAGCCTGTTATGAAGAGGAAGGCGCACTCTGGGTCTTCCTGGACTCAGGCCAAGGAAGAGCTTGCGAACGTACGAAATTGGAAAGCGGTGTCGATGTTAATGCTGAAGTTTATCGTTGGCATCATTAGTTTATTCTGTGGCGTTATATTTTGTATTGTCCCTGTCTTGTGGATATTGGCACCATGGGCCAGTTCGGTTGTGGATGTGAATTTAGGGAACCTTCGCATGGATACGTTGCCGAAATCCCTGCTTGTGATGGTGGCTGGCATTCTTTTTGCTTACGTCGGGTCGTGGGCAGCTAAGGGGGCAGCCAGACTGACAGGCCGCTACACGCAATGGATGTTCTCCGTTTGGCAGTAGACACATGCTGGGAGCCATGTCATATTAATGAGGTATCGTGAGAGGGAATACAAGGAGTGGTAGCTTTGTTTGACATCGTGAAGCAATGGAAGTGGTACGACTGGGCGATGCTCCTGCTCCGCATGGTGGCCTGCATCTCTCTGATCTTAACGTTCATTGAGCTTCGAGATCAGTTTACTCTGGCGTTATGGGTTGTCGTCTTGTGGGAATTGGCGGCTTTCTCGGTACCATGGCTGTGCCTGCTGTTGAATCATAAAGCATATTGGGTTACGGAAACCGTCATTTCGGGCGGTATCTCTATATATTTGACCTCCATATTTCCGGCAGCCTATCTGTCATTTATTGTACCGGCTTTTCTGATGGCTGCGAATAGCTCGGGCATTGCGTATCGATGGACGGGGCCAGTTACTATAGTGCTGATACCGCTGCTGATCAAGCTGTATGCGCCATCAACGAATTTGATCCTGATGATGGTTCATGTCGCGCTTGCGTTTGCATTTGGATTTGCTTTTCATCTGTTAATGGTCAATCATCGCCAGAATGAAATCATTCGAACGCAAAATACAGTGTTGGAGCAGTATTTGTCTCAGGTTGAGCGGGTCACGCTGCTCGAAGAGCGCGAACGCTTGTCCAAGGAACTGCATGATACGATGGGCCATACGTATACCGCTGTCATTATGGGGCTGGAAAGCCTTCGCTCCACGGCAGCTGACGCAGCTGCGCAACATAAGCTGTCTGATCTGCTGGAATTGACGCGGACAAGTCTGGATGAGATTAGAGGGTATTTGCATGAGTTGGATTCTCCCCAGGAGCAGCTTCCGTTGGTACAGTCACTCCGACAGGCAGCAGAGGAGTTTGGGCGGAACGCCGGGGTTAAGGTTGGGCTCAGAGTACTTGGGGATGAGTATCAGATATCGCGGCAGGCGAAAATGACCTTCTACCGCTGTTTGCAAGAATCTTTGACCAACAGCGTGCGTCACGGCCATGCCACGAGGATGGATGTTCTGCTTCAATTTGAGCTGCAGCAGACTCGGCTTGAGATACAAGATAACGGCAGAGGAACTGCCCGAATCCAGGAAGGATTCGGCTTAAGCGCGATGAGAGAAAGAGCCAGCCGCCTTCAAGGGCAGGTATCGATCCACTCGGATTCCGAAGAAGGCACGGTTGTGACCTGCAGCCTGCCCAGGGCGCTGAAGCCGGCAGACGATGTCATAAAGTCTAATGCTGGTGGATAATGAAACCCTTTGTCAGGGATAGTCTCGGAATGATTCTGGAATCGGAGAGGGATTTCGAGGTGGTTGGGCGTGCAGAACATGGTCTGGATGCCGTGAACATGTGTGAGGAACTCCAACCTCACCTCATTCTGATGGATCTGGAAATGCCCGTGATGGATGGCATTACAGCGACTCAGAGTATCAAACAGCGCTGGCCCTCCATCAAGGTGGTCATCCTGACCACGTTTGAGCAGAAGGGCAAGGCCGTTCAGGCTATGCGAAGCGGGGCTGACGGTTATTTACTGAAGACGATGGAGCCCCGTGAACTTGCCGAACATATCCGAATCGTGATTCGAGGCGGAACGCTGATGGATCCTTCCATTTCCGCGAAGCTGTTCGAAGGGGACGCGAGTGATTTTCTTGAGGAGAAGACGGTCATTGCTCCCCTGGATACTAGTGCTCCGGAGTCATCTCCGCTCAGGGTTTTATATGATCTGACGCCGAGGGAGATGGAGATTCTACAGCATCTCTCCAAAGGCATGCGGTACAAATCGATTGCGATGAAATTATATCTGTCTGATGGCACCGTAAGGAATTACGCTTCAGCCCTGTATGCCAAAATGGGCGTCCGTAACCGGGAAGAAGCCATAGAAGCGGCAAACAAGGCCGGGCTCATATGAGAGCCCAGCCTTGTTTAATATATCCGAATCGTCAATAACTGCGGTCCATGTTCTTACCGTAATAGATCTCATCCATCTCCAGCTTGATACGCTCTGTTATCTCCTGCTGCTCGCCTTCTGCCAGCTTGTCCTTGGTGTAACCGAACAGATAGTTGTCCAGGTCAAACTGCTTCAGCTTGCACTTGGTGTGGAAGATGTTTTCCTTGTAAACATTGACGTCAATCATATCGAACAAATCCTTGGCTTCGTCGGGAATGTAGTTCTGAATGGAACTGATTTCATGGTCGATGAACAGCTTGTGACCGTGAATATCCCGGGTAAATCCACGGATTCTATAGTCTATTGTCATAATATCCGTATCAAACGAGTGGATCAGGTAGTTCAGGGCTTTGAGCGGCGAGATTTCCCCGCAGGTCGACACATCGATATCCGCACGGAAGGTGCTGATGCCTTCGTCCGGATGGAATTCCGGATACGTGTGGACGGTGATATGGCTCTTGTCGAGCTGCAGCACAACGTTGCCCGGCAGTGGTCCCGGCGACTCGTCATAGGATTCCTCCGAAACCTCAACGACAGGCCCTTCGGATACGAGCACCGTAACGCTGGCTCCTTGAGGGATATAGTCCTGCTTAGCAATATTCAGCACATGGGCTCCGATAATTTCGGCCACGTGGCTTAATATGTTGGTAAGCCGATCCGCATTGTACTGCTCGTCAATATACTCAAGATAGGCTTCCCGTTCTTCCCGGGTCTTGGTGTAGCAGACATCGTACATATTAAAACTGAGCGATTTCGTCAGGTTGTTGAACCCATGCAGGGTGACACGTTGTTCCGGTGTAATATCCATATGAATTTCCCCTTGTGTAGTTAGTGTATCAGTTCGAGTACCTATTATTTCCGAAACCGGTAATTCCTAATCTATCGATGCTTCTGACTCCAGAGGTTTGCAACAATATGTTCTTACCCGTATCAGGTTAAACCTTAACAGAGGGTTCTAAGGAAAGCACAGAGTCAAGCATCCGCTGCATAAAAAAAGGACACCCTGCTACACGCAGCGTATCCTTTGGGTTTCGTACGTTTACTCCGTAAACTCAAGCAGTTCTATTACGTTGCCAAACGGGTCCCGAATCGCACTGTACAGACCGGGAGGGCAAGGCTGCGGCGTATCAAAGATCACCTCAACGCCCTGTGATTTGTACTTCGATATGGCAGCGCTCACATCAGCGGTTTCGATTCCGATAATCACCTGCGCCTCATGCGGGTAATCCGTTTTTGTAATGCGGTCGCATTTCTGCAGAACAAGAGAGAGGCCCTCGTTTTCCAAACTGATGATCTCTTCACTGTATGCCTTGGAAATTTGAAATCCCAGAATGTCGCAATAAAATTGCTTGGCTTGATCCATGTTACTTACATTAATCGACAGAACGCATAGATTGGGCATAGTTATTCACTCCTCTAGTTTAATTGGTTTACTCGCAGCATAGAATGCCATCTCCTGATTCGAAGCTCGATTTCAGGCTGGCTAACATGTCTTCCCAGGCATTCACATCCCATTCTCTGGCTTGCAGCCATTCTTGCGAATCCTTCCAGCCTGTATGCTCCAAGGTAACTCGGGTGCTGCTTCGATCCGGGTTTCTTGAATTATGGTCATGTCTTTTGCCTCCATCATCTAACGATCAAGCGTTCAGATCGCTTATTCTATAAATTCAGTATAGAGGGACAGGCTATTCCAAAATTCTTCTACTTTGCGCTGTTGCCCCGATCCTTCTCGAACAATAGCAGAGGCAGGTTGACCACGATCGGAGGGTCATAGGGCAGCGGCTCCCGCAGGGTAATCTTGACCGACAGATCGGTAGTCTCGTCAATATGAACGGGATTATCGAGCTTGCCGCGCAAGGAGTTATTCAGCAGATAGTAATCCCGAGGATTCAGGCTCCAGGGGATGCCGGCAGCCAGCACATAGTACGTGCCGGCTGGAATGCGGGTCAATATACAGGACCGGTTTCTAAGATTGACAGCTGTACCGCTTATAGGCTTCTGGTCGGGAACGGGCCTCGGGAACAGCCCGACATAGATCATGCCGCGGAAATTCTCCGGAGCTACAATCTGGCAATGGATCCGGGGTAAGTCATTGAGTTCTTCCTCAGCCCAACTTAACGGTTTGTTCTCATACTGATTCACATACTGATGCAGGGATCCGGATGTGGACCGGAATCGCTTCGGGGAATGACCGACAAACTGCTTAAAACGGGTATTGAAGGTGCCCGGACTGGATAAACCGATAGTCATCCCGATTTTAACGAGCAGGGAGGGTCTTTTGAGGAGTTCAGTTTTGCCGGATTCGACTCTTAGCGCTGACAGGTATTGCCTGACCGAGATGCCGGTTACGCGCTTGAATACTCTGGAGAAGTGGAAGGAGCTGTATCCTGCGAGATCGGCGAGCTGCTGTGTTGTCATAGGCTCATCGAGATGCTCCTTCATATATTGAATGACTTGCTGTACGGCTCCGGTATGTTCATCATTCACTAGGGATCACCAACTTTGGGTGTTTATATTTTTTGACTATGAACGGAAGGCATTTTGTTTCCATGATTATCAAGTTCTCGTTATCAAATGCAATTTCCTTCTTGGATTCGGTTGCCCATTCACGGAAAGGCCGTTAAACTTAAAGGATGAGCGTTTCCAAAACGGAAAACCAAGGTGAAATAAGGAGTTTTTATCCATGAATGTGGAAACAAATGATAGAGAATCAACCAACATGAATACAGCGCGGGATTATCTGCAGAAATATTACGGTTATCCTGATTTTCGGGATGGTCAGAAGAAAATTGTTGCCAGTCTTCTGGAAGGCCAGGACACGCTGGGAATCATGCCGACCGGTGGAGGCAAATCCATCTGTTATCAGATTCCGGCACTGTTGTATCCCGGTCTGACGTTGGTTGTATCCCCCTTGATCTCTTTAATGAAGGATCAGGTGGATGCACTCATGACGGCGGGCGTTGCGGCTGCTTATATCAACAGCACGCTCAGCGGCAAAGAAGTGAACGAGCGCATACGCGCAGCGAAACGGGGAGACCTGAAGCTGTTGTATGTTGCCCCGGAGCGGCTTGAGCTGGATTGGTTCCGGGAGGAGATGGCAGGACTCGATATTTCGATTGTTGCCGTCGATGAAGCTCACTGCGTATCCCAGTGGGGTCATGACTTCCGGACAAGTTATCTCTCGGTGGCGCCTTTCGTTAAAGGATTGCCTAAGCGGCCGATTGTAGCCGCATTTACGGCAACGGCGACACCTGAGGTTATGGAGGACATGCAGCGTCTGCTTCGTCTGGAGCAGCCGCAAGTATTCGTAACGGGACTTGGGCGGGATAATCTGGAGATGTCGGTTCTGCGCGGTGAGAACAAGCGCGAGTTTGTGCTCGACTACGCGGCTTCGCATACCCACCAGCCGGGCATTATCTATGCTGCAACCCGCAAAAGAGGTGGATGATCTGTCTCAGAGGCTGCAGGCTCAAGGGCTTCTTGCCGGCCGATATCATGCCGGAATGAGTGATTCGGAGCGAGCAGACAGCCAGGAGGCCTTCCTGTATGACGACATCCGGGTCATTGTGGCAACGAATGCATTTGGGATGGGGATCGATAAATCCAATGTTCGGTATGTCATTCATTACAATATGCCGAAAAACATGGAGTCCTACGTTCAGGAGGCTGGCCGTGCAGGGCGGGACGGCGAGCCGAGCCAGTGCATACTGCTGTTCAGCGCCCAGGACATCATGACGCAGAAATTCTTAATTGAACAGAATCCGCAGGAAGGCGAGCGCAAACAGAATGATTACCGGAAGCTGCAGCAGATGATTGATTACTGTTACACGACCCGCTGTCTGCGAAGCGCGATGCTGGATTATTTCGGGGAAGAGCATGAGGACAAGCCTTGCGGCACGTGCAGCTCCTGCACCGATGACCGTGAGCTTGTGGACATCACGGTGGATGCGCAGAAAATCTTCTCCTGCATTCACCGGATGCGTGAACGTTTTGGTGTGTCCATGATCGCCTCCGTGCTGAAGGGATCACGTGCCAAAAAGGTGCTGGAATACGGTTTTGACCGGCTTCCGACCTATGGTGTGATGTCCAATCGGACGGAGAAGGAGATTTCCGAGACCATCAATGTGCTGATTTCGGAAGGGTTTCTGGCGTTGACCGAAGGCCAGTATCCTGTCGTGAAACTTCAAAGCGAGGCGGCAGACGTGTTAAAAGGGCAGCGCGAAGTCATGCAGCGCGTTCCGCGACCTTCAAAAGCAGCAGGCAGCCAGCGAAGCAGCGGCCGTCGCGATTACTCGCCGTCCGCTGTGAATGAAACGGTATTCGAACAGCTTCGCCTGATTCGGCGTGAGCTGGCAAGCAAAGAGCATGTGCCTTCTTACATCATTTTTAATGATGCAACGCTGCGTGAGATGAGTGTGGCCTGCCCGCAGAGTGAGGATGAGATGCTGAATGTCAAAGGGGTCGGGGAAGTGAAATTCCGCAAATATGGCCGCCCGTTCCTGGATTTTTTCCTGAACGGACCGGGCGCATCGCCTGACAGTGACAACCTGTACGACTATGAATAACGAGCTGCCGCAGGTCAGAAGCACGGAATATATTATTTAGAAGGAAAGTGGACACTACCATGAAAGTCATACTAACAACCCTGAATGCCAAGTACATCCATACCTCTTTGGCGATTCGCTGCCTGAAGGCATATAGCGAGAAGGATTTCGATATTGAATTAACGGAGTATACGATCAAGGACCCGGTGATGAATATTGTCTCCGACCTGTTCCAGCGCAAGCCGGATGTGATCGGATTCTCGTGTTACATATGGAATATCGAAGAGACGATTAAAGTGATCGACATCGTGAAGAAGATTATGCCGGAAGTCACGATCATACTGGGCGGACCCGAGGTTTCCTACGATACGGACTACTGGATGAAACGGCTGCATAATGTCGACTTTATCGTGATGGGGGAAGGCGAGGAAACGTTCCACCATCTGCTGCAAACGATAGAAGGCGACCGGAAATTTCATTTTGTGTATGGCGTGGCCTACCGTAAACAGGGCGAAGTGATCGTGAATCCGGGAAGACCCAAAAGCATTCTGGCAGAGCTGCCTTCGCCGCATCGTTTTCCGGAGGATATACCGCATCTCGGGAAGCGGGTCGTATATTTTGAGACCAGCCGGGGGTGCCCTTTCAGCTGTCAGTTCTGCTTGTCGAGCATTGAGGTGGGTGTTCGCTACTACGACATCGAACGGACCAAGAAGGATATTCTCTATCTGATTGAGAACGGTGCGAAGCTGATCAAATTTGTGGACCGGACATTTAACATTAAGCGGGATTATGCGCTTGACATGTTCGAGTTTTTGATTGAGAATCATGGCGGCTGCGTATTCCAGTTTGAGATAACGGCGGATATCATGCGTCCCGAGGTTCTGGATTACTTGGCGAAAAATGCCCCTCCCGGCATTTTTCGATTTGAGATCGGGGTACAGTCTACCAACGATCCAACGAATGAGCTGGTGAAAAGGCGCCAGAATTTTACCAAGCTGTCCCGCACGGTGACCATGATCAAGGACAGCCGCAAGATCGACCAGCATTTGGATTTGATTGCAGGGCTTCCTGAAGAGGACTACGATACCTTCCGCAAAACGTTCAATGATGTATTTGCCCTCGGACCGGAGGAGCTGCAGTTAGGCTTTCTGAAGATGCTTCGGGGAACCGGACTGCGGATTGATGCGGAGAAGTATAATTACACGTATATGGATCATGCTCCATATGAGATTTTAGGCAGTGACGTGCTTCCATTCTCGGATATCGTTCGATTGAAGAGGCTGGAGGACGTGCTTGAGAAGTATTGGAACGCGCACCGAATGGACCATACCGTGAATTATCTGATGAAGCATGAATTTACATCCCCGTTTGATTTCTTCCAGGAGTTCGGCGACTATTGGGAAGGACAGGGCTGGCAGAAAATCGGCCATCAGCTGGAGGATCTGTTTACGCGCTTGACCGCATTTCTTCAGCATCGAAAAACGCGACATATGGAGGTCATTCTGGGTCTTATGAAATTTGATTATTTCCTGGGCCATAAGTACAAGCCGCGTAAAATTTGGTGGGATCATACACAGGATAAAGCCCAGTGGACCGCCCATGTTCGTCATATTGTTGAGAAGCCTGCGGCACTGTCCGGCGATTTCGCCGATCTGGGAATCACCGAGCGCGATCTGCAGAAACATGCGATGATCGAGATGCTGCCTTTTGACCTGAATGATGTCATTCAGGGAGGAACCGGCCTGCCGGCGAGCGGCGGCGAAGGTGAGGCGGCAACGATGCTGCTGGTATTGTACCAGCAGAATGAAACCGGGCAACCGCAGTACTACACGGTGCCTGTGTAACAAGGGCAGCTCCCGCTCGGAATAAAACTTCCCGGGTATCGGTATTCTAATCGCATCAACCTATATGAGGAGGCGATGTTTGGTGAACGGGAATCAGAAGGAGCGAGCGCCGCATTCGCATGATGAACCGACGATTGCGCCCGGGATGGAAACCAACGATGATTTGCGTATAGAGGCAGCAGAAGACGAAGTGGAGCGCGGGGATTATACCGAGGTCACACAATTGATCATTGACCGCACACCGAGCGACGAAGAATAAGCGGCTTGTTTGTTCAACGCTGACAATTAATGATAAACAGAAAAAGGATGCCCAGGTTTACAACCCTGAGGCATCCTTTTCTATGATTGAGACATTAATAAGCATGTTTACATGATCTGTTCCGGCTTCCGGGCCGTATCACCTGATCCAGTTGTATGCCGCTCCAGCCAATCGAGGACATGGGCTGCTACTTCATCTCGATTGATCTCGTGCAGCATCTCATGACGGCCGCCAGGATACAAACGGTACTCCAGATCTTCAATGCCATACTTCTGGTACAGTTCAATCAACCGCCGCACGCCTTTGCCACGTTGTCCGACGGGATCTTCCTCACCCGAGAAGATATAAATCGGTTTATCCTTGAGCAGGCATTCCATCAATTCCGGCTTATGGATTTCGGACAGCAGCTTGAAGAAATCACGGAAGAACTGTGCACTGCACACCTGACCACAGTAGGGATCGTTCACATATTTATCGACTTCCGCTTCATCCCGGGACAACCAATCAAACGGCGTTCGGATGGTGCCGAAGCCTCTGTTGTATGGGCCGAACACGAGGGCGTTCAGCATCACGCTTCGGTGTGTGTTACCCTGGAAGCGCATCTGCAGTGCGGCCAGCTTGAGGCCAAACAGAAGCATTCCCTGGGGACCGTTTGAGCCGGAAAGGATGAAGCCATCGAATGCTTCCCCGTTCGAACACATGATTTTCTGTGTCAAAAAGGACCCCATGCTGTGTCCCATCAAGTAATGAGGAACAGCGGAATGCCGCTTGCGCAGCTCGGAAGCAAGAAGCAATTGATCCTCGATCATTCCTTCAAACCCGTTCTCCCCGGCATCGCCGAGAAACTCAAGCCCGGCCGTTTGTCCATGACCTCGATGATCATTGCAGTACACGGCATAACCATGTCCTGTAAGCAATTCAGCAAGCTCCTCGTACCGTTTGCCGGTTTCGCACATGCCGTGAGCAATTTGCACGACTGCACGGGTGGGAGTATCCGGGTCAGGAAGCCATTGATATACAAAAACATACATGCCCTGCGTATTCAGTATCGTAAACGTGTCGGTCTGCATTTTTGGGCTTTACACCTCCACAAAAACGAATGGATTACAGCATGTTACATAAGCTTATTAAGGAAGATAAGAACGAAGAACCGTCGACTGCCCATCCAGTGTATAGGCGCCCAGATTAGCGGGCAGCAAGAAGCATTGTCCCGATGTATAGCCGATGGAGCCATTATCCCAGCTTAGCGTTCCTTGACCGTCGCATACTACGATGATGGTGAAGCTCTCCGGGGAAGTGGACTGTGCCCAAGCTCCGTTGACAACACCTTTTTCCACTACAAAATACGGAGACTTGGCAAGCTCCAGCCATTCTCCAGGTGCCGTGCCATCCGTGCTCATGGTAGTAGCGCCTGACCCTTCGTAAGCAGTGACATTCAGGGAATCCTCGATGTGCAGCTCACGCGGCTTGCCGTCAAGGCCCGGGCGATTATAATCGAAAATCCGGTACGTGGTATCGGAGTTCTGCTGGATCTCTGCCACAACAACGCCGGCACAAAGTGCATGAACCGTACCAGCAGGTATGTAGAACGTATCTCCGGCTTTTACGGATACTTCCCGAAGCTGCTCCATAACGGTCCCATTTTCCATGGCTTCCTTCAGGGTTTCACGGCTAACCTGATCTTTCAGACCGTAAATGATCTTGGCGTCAGGCTTCGCATCCAGCACATACCACATTTCAGTCTTGCCCAATTCGCCTTTCGGGAGTCCTTCGTAGTCATCGGTCGGGTGGACCTGAACCGAGAGGTTGTCATTACAGTCAAGCAGCTTGATCAGCAATGGAAAACGTCCGTTAACTTCGGAGAATCCTTTGCTTCCGAACCATTCCCGGCCGAATTGCTCCCGAACCTGATCCAGGCCGCGGCCAGCCAGCTCGCCGTTGACAATGCTGGTAGTGCCGTTCGGATGGTCAGCGATCATCCAGCCTTCTCCGATATGTCCTTCCGGAATATCCAGGCCGAATTGCTCGAGGGCGCGGCCTCCCCATACGCGTTCTTTGAATTCAGGTTGAAATAACAGTGGATATGGTTGTGTCATTGTACATCAACTACCTTTCGTCATGTTTGAAATTCTATGGCTGCTTTAACTTTGGGTTGCTTTAAGAACTTATATCATAAGGGCTTCTTGCGTTCCAGTGCAATGAGATATGGTGCATCTGCACGCTGAAGGCCTCGATATAATATCGTTTGCACCGCGTGCTGCGGAAGCCGCTCCGCCCATGCCTGCACAGCGGCTGCTTCGGCGTCGCCGCCTTTGTGGCCCGGATAGAGCACGACCGTGATAATGCCTCCCGGCCGGAGAAGCTCGATTGCGGCTTCCAGAGCCGTTAGCGTGCTGGCGGTTTCCGTCATGATCCGTTTATCCGACGAATCAGCCGGTAGGTAGCCGAGATTGAACATAACCGCGCCAACTTGGCCGTGATCGCGATCCGAAACGCAGCTCTTCATGAGCGCATGGCTCTGCTGATGAAGGGAGATTGCGGGAAGCGAATCCGGCGATTCCTTGGCGAGCCTTTCGCGGGTTAGCTGCAGCGCCTGCTCCTGAATATCAAAAGCATACACCTTGCCTCTTGAGCCTATGCATTTGGCTAGATAGAGCGTATCGGCCCCGGTGCCTGCTGTGGCATCCAGAGCGATGTCTCCTTGCCGGAGCCTCTCAGCCACCAGTTTGTGGGCAAAACTCAACACCGAGAGGAAGCCCATCAGGATTCCCTCCACAATTTGCCCTGCCATGTATTCCGGCGTTTGAGTTCGGCATCAATGCCATTGAGGACCTCCCATTTTTTCAAACTCCACATCGGTCCGATCAACAGATCCCGGGGAGCGTCTCCGGTGAGGCGATGGACAATCATTTCCGGGGGCAGCAGCTCCAGACTGTCCACGATCAGCTTGATGTATTCGTCTTGCTCCAGGAAGCGCAGCAGTCCGGCTTCATACTGCGTTCACCATAGGCGTCTTCCGCATCAGGTGCAGCAGGTGGATCTTAATGCCCTGCACATCCATCTTGGCTACGGCTCTGCACGTTTCCAGCATCATTTCATGGTCTTCTTGCGGGAGACCGTATATGATGTGGGTGCAGACACGAATGTTATGCTTGCGCAGCTTCTCGACGGCCTCCAGGTAACATTCCGTGTCATGGGCACGATTGATGAGCTCAGAGGTTGAATCGTGGATCGTCTGCAGACCCATTTCCACCCACAGATAGGTTCGTTCATTCAGCTCCGCCAAGTATTCCACGACATCGTCAGGCAGACAGTCGGGGCGCGTAGCGATCGACAGGCCGACAACACCTGGCTGCTGCAGTATTACTTCGTAGTATTCCCGAAGTTCTTCAACAGGAGCGTAGGTATTGGTATAGGCTTGGAAATACCCGATATATTTGGCGTTTGGCCACTTCAGGTGCTGTCTGTCCCGGATGGTATTGAACTGGGTAACGAGATCATCCCGCCTGCGTCCTGCAAAATCACCGGAGCCGCGTGCGCTGCAGAAGGTGCATCCGCCCTTGGCTATCGTGCCGTCACGGTTCGGACAAGTAAACCCGGCGTCCAGCATGACTTTGAACACCTTGTTCTGGAATTGGTTGTGCATTTCGTAATTCCAGGTATGAAATCGTTTCTCGCCCCATAGCTCTGGAGCGGGTATAAGTGGCGTATTCATGTGTTCTCCCTTTGTAGCTGTATAGGTTGAATTGAGATGTGCATCTTGAAGCTTCTAAGCATGCCGTTATTTGGCATTTGTTTATCAAACAGATACGTCTATTGTAACAAAAAATCCGGCTTTACGTCATATGCAGGTCTTCCTGCCTAATTAAGACGTTGTTACTTGAACGGACTACATATAATTGGTATATTTAAAGTAGAAAAATAAATATATGATTCAAGCAATTTTGGCATGGGTATATATCGGATAGGATTCATATTTGTGTGACGTCATGGATACAATAATACCGTGAGGTGATTACGAATGAATTCATCAACAGTAAAGCATGATCGTAGTGACAAAATCGCTGTGGAGCTTACCCCGAATGAAGCTTTAGCCCTTACAGGAGTAGAGTTTAACTCCAACCAAGATGTGAAGGCTTCAGCACGTCGCAAGATTCGGGCCGCCTTTGAGAAGACATTTGATTTTAAGGCAGATGAAAGGTAGACTATTCACAGTTTAACCATCGCGGAACCCCAATTCCAAATATAAGAAAAAGGAACCTAAAACCTTTGCGTTAAGCATGGTCAAGACCCCATTTTGTGGACATTGGA
>NZ_ADHJ01000046.1:0-2768 GCF_000193415.1 Paenibacillus vortex V453 | reverse complement strand
TAAGCTCCATATCTGCTGTTCCTGTTCCTGAACTCCTAAATGAAAGCTAATGTTGGTCTTCCAAAAAAGGTTAAGGTATAATATGTGTATTATTGGACTTTGCGTTATTACCTCTGCCAAGGTATTAACGCTTTTTCTTTTTGTGATTCCTGTATCCGAAGTTGCACTCCATCCGATTTAATCCCAAGAATCATTTTGAGTTCGTTTCAATCGAGCCATGAATATGGTCTTAATTTGGAAGCTTTCTGCAATTAACCGAGACTATTGTCGCACTTCCATTCACCTGAATATATATATTTTTTCCAGTTTATTTGTTACTATAAGAGAGCAAATTCTATAATTAGGAGGCATAAATAATGAAAAAACTTATTGTTGCAGTCACTTTTGTGTTAGGACTCACATCAGTCCTAGTAGCACCAACAAATTGACGCACAGAAAACCGCACCATCAGCAGTTGCAAAAAAAGTCAAAGTAAAGCAGATAAGCTCAAGTACTATCAAAAACAAATTGATAAGTTAAAATCCGAGATAGAAAAATTACAGAGTCAAAGTTAAAACCAGGCTCCAAAGGGATGTTAGCAAGCTTAGAAAAAGAAAACGCCCTATTAGAGAAACAGAAATATTGGCTCAATAAAATTATGAGTTAGCAAAACAATAGGTTAATCGAAGGAGTCTTATGAAAAACAAATCTATTTTATCTTTAATTTTTTTCTTGATTATAACAGTTTTATCTTCCTCTGGAGCATTCGCTCATCCGGGACGAATAGATTTACCTAAGAATCAAGCTAGTGGAACACTTCAGGTCTATTACTTCGATGTAGGGCAAGGCGATTCAACGTTAATTAGAACGCCTGAAAATCAGTACATACTTATTGATGCTGGGAATAATAATCAAGGCAATAATGTTGTTAAGTATCTGAATCACCTTGGTGTGAATACACTAGATGCTGTAGTTGCTACACATCCAGACGCTGATCATATCGGCGGTTTAGATGATGTTATTAAATCGATTAATGTTAAATCTGTTTATGCTCCAAAGGTTTCACACACAACAGACACCTATAAAGATTTCTTGCTGGCTGTAAAGAACAAAGGACTTACCATAAAACAGGCTAAAAAAGATGTTACAATCCCGCTCATGGGTGTTACCGCTACCTTCTTAGCTCCCGTTAATGAATATGGCAGCGATTTAAATAAGTGGAGTGCTGTCCTAAGATTAGGGTATAAGAATAACTCCTTCCTCTTTACTGGCGACGCCGATATCAAATCCGAAACAGACATGCTTATAAACAAGTCCATATTAAAAGCAGACGTTCTTAAAGTGGGGAGTCATGGATCTATCTCATCTTCAAGTAAGAAATTTATAGACGCAGTAAAGCCGAGGTATGCAATCATCAGTGTAGGAAAGAATAGTTACGGTCATCCGAATGCAGGTATCCTGTCTCGCCTCAAAGATGCTGGCGCTGCTGTAATGCGAACTGACCAAAAAGGAACAATTACGGCTATCAGTAACGGATCTACAATAACTTTTACTACAACAAAGGGTGCGAAATGAGAAAAGGAATAATAGATCGATTTGAAGGAAGCTTTGCTGTTGTAGAAATTGAAGGTAGTACAGAGGACATTCCAAAAGAACTGCTTCCTTATGATTGCAGTGTGGGTAATGTGCTTACCATTAGCGATAATAAAATTACAGTTGATAAAACAGAAACCTTGAAACGTAAAGAAGAGTTTTGATGATCTAATGAATGAATTATTTGAAGACTAGTAAAAACAAAAACAAGCCTGATGTTTAGTGAAGTGACCCCCAGGTAGTGGAATATTTTTCCGGTTGGCAGATGCGACGATGTCGTCATATTCTGAAGGAGTAGACCCCAAAAAAAAAATTTAAGGGTAGCTTTTTTGATGCTGGTTGAGAAAGACTTTTCCGAGAAATATCGGAATATTACTAATACATAAGCAATCATCGATTCTAAGCCCTGATTCCTTTAAATACTCAATGAAATTTCACTTAAAGGCCTCCACCATCTGGAGACCTTTTATGTGTAAGTGATTTAAATTAAAAACACTTCTCATAAAACTAATGAAGTTAACATAAGCATGCATCATTAAATATGGGCTTCGGAAGTATTTAAATCTCTGTCTACTATTTTATCCCCTATCAATATAACCCGCTACGCAAGGTAAACGACCAGCCTGCAATAACAAAGGCATCCCCCTCCTTCAGGGGGTATTCTTTATACGGCACCATGGACTCTCCCTTTAAAATCGTACCGTTTCTTGAACCCAGGTCCTTTAATACGTATTCTCCACCTTCACGCGAGAGCTCGACATGTGCCCGCGAAGTTCCCACACCCTGAGCAACAAATTGCGCGACATCAGGGGATCTGCCGATGATAAAATGGGGTTGCGTCAATTCAATCCGCTGCGTGGCGGCTGCATTCGGTTCGTTCAGCTCCAGATAGGTTCTTGCTGAATGTGGATGAGCAGGAGGCTTCGTTTCCGGACCTAGCAGTACAGTAGCCCCTCCGCCTCTATGTGATGAAAGCACCTCCGTGCGCTGGGACAAATGAGCATAATAATCACCTTCCTCGCCATAAGAGACTGCAGGTTCAGCCTCTTGTGAATGCGAATAGGGATAGCCCTGCCCCTGCGGAGGGTAGCCTGCTTGTTTCTGATGGTCCTCTGGATGGGTTGGAGATTTGGGAACCTTCCATCTCCAGTTCTCCCTGCTCTCCCTAAGCTCCATATCTGCTGTTCCTGTTCCTG
>NZ_ADHJ01000047.1:0-25587 GCF_000193415.1 Paenibacillus vortex V453 | reverse complement strand
TGGAGAGATACCCAAGTGGCTATAAGGGGACCCTCTGCTAAGGGGTTAGACTGCGTAAGTGGTGCGAGGGTTCGAATCCCTCTCTCTCCGTTTAGCGTTACATCGAAGAAAGCTCCCATCACAAAGTGATTGGGGGCTTTTTTTTGCAAAGGGATGAGAACCCTGGATAGGGTTCGTCGGAGCATAAGCAGCGTTAGGCATACTTCGCAGTCTCGACCGAAGGGAGAGTATCCCTCTCTCTCCGTTTAGCGTTACACCGAAGAAAGCTCCCATCACAAAGTGATTGGGGGCTTTTTTTTGCAAAGGGATGAGAACCCTGGATAGGGTTCGCCGGAGCATAAGCAGCGTTAGGCATACTTCGCAGTCTCGGTGTTTTGTTAACGGGGTTAAGCGCTGGCTCCATATGCTGGTTTGAAGAAGGGATTACAGATCCGCTGAATGCACCCTTGTACAAGCTTGAGGGGTTGGGTATGCTGAAGGGAAGCCATTGCCCTCACTATGATGGCGAGAGTAAGAGAAGGCCGTCGTACCATAATCTTGTACTTAATGGTGAGGCGCAATCCGGATATGCTGCCGATGATGGGGCTGCTTTGCATTTTATAGATGAACAGCTGCATAAGATCGTAAGCTCGAGAGTGGACGCTCATGCATACCATGTGCAGGGTGTGAGAAATACCGTCACAGAAACGCAGCTAGCGGCTGGTTTCTTGGGCTGATTATAGGCCGAAAAAACACTGAAAATAAATATTAAAATTTACGAAAAAAAAGCTTGCCAGCATTTTTAAATTTATGCTATACTCAATCTTGTCGTCACGGCGACGTGGTTAAAGTGGCCCGTTGGTCAAGGGGTTAAGACACCTCCCTTTCACGGAGGTAACAGGGGTTCGAATCCCCTACGGGTCACCAAATTCTTATATAACCTCAGGGATGAGAACCCCGTCGATTCGTCGGAGCAAGATCTTCGTTAGGATAAGCATCGCAGTCTCGAACGAAGAGAGGTTATTCCCTACAGGTCACCATTTTTCTTATATGGCAGCTGCAAGATTGTCATCGAGAGCCATTAGCTCAGTTGGTAGAGCACCTGACTTTTAATCAGGGTGTCGAAGGTTCGAGTCCTTCATGGCTCACCATTTTTTATTTAGTAACGAATGGATGTACCCTTATATTATGCGGTAGTGGTGGAATGGCAGACACGCTATCTTGAGGGGGTAGTGGGTGTATACCCGTGGAGGTTCGAGTCCTCTCTACCGCATACAGATGTTGATAAACAGTCCCGCACTTTGTGCGGGGCTTTTTTTTCGTGTATATCAAGACTTTGTGCAGGATGACCTTGATGCAAACTTGCGCATTTATGCAAAATTTATGTTTCATCGCCGTTCACAAGGTTAATATGATACCGTGGACGAGCAACAACTTCCAATAACCTATAAGGAGTGATTCAGAATGGCTAAGAACAACAACAATGGAAAGATGAGCCGTGAAGAAGCAGGACGTTTAGGTGGAGAAGCTACTGCGAACAACCATAACAAAGAATTTTATCAAGAGATTGGACGAAAGGGCGGAGAGGCAACCTCTCGTGCTCATGATAGAGATTTCTACCAGGAAATCGGCAGGAAAGGTGGAGAATCTACGTCTAATTCGCATAATCAGGAGTTTTATCAGGAGATCGGCCAGAAGGGCGGAGAAGCTACTTCGGATACCCATGGCAAGGACTTCTATGAGGATATCGGACGCAAAGGCGGAGAGTCAACCTCAAGCTCACATGGACGCGAGTTCTATCAAGAAATCGGCCAGATGGGTGGAGAATCGAGAAATCAGAACCATACCGAAGATGCCAAGATGAGCCGCGAAGAGGCAGGCCGCAAGGGCGGTGAGGCCCGGGCTCGCAACCGGCAGCGCCTTCGGCGGAATTAACCCTGAATATGCGGGCCTAGGAAGAGGCTCCTCATGGAGGGCAAGGAAAATATCGCATTCTAAAGACCCACCTGTATGTACCTTCATTAGATATATCCCATTTGAAGAAGCAGTCATGACTCCCTGTGGAGGCAAGGCTGCTTTTTTATGTTGGGTCTATACTTGTGACAATTCTGAAAAGAGGATGGTCCCACTGGACATTTGACACGGTGTGTGATAATTATATGATAATGATAACCATTCTCATTAATTAAGGTTGGGATCTAATATATATGTTAAATCTGATGAGCAATAGCAGTGATAAGAATGTTCCGAAAGAATACGGCGGGCTGATGGCCCGTTTATGGAATATCGATATCGTTCATGGACACAGCTTGTCCCTTGACCAACAGCTGACCGTACAGTCGGCCCTGATCGTCCCCCTTAGCGGGGAGGCCTCTTTGCAGCAGGCAGAACAAATCACCCGCATGAATAAGGGGTGTGTTTATTTTTGTGCGGCGGGATCCACGTTTGGTATTACGAGCGACGATCATCGAAGTGTGGAGGAACAAGAGTTGACGGCGGTTGCGATCCTTCATTTTGGTTTTTATGAAGGCGAGTTGGGCTGTGGTCGATTGCATGAGGTGGACGACGCAGCTTTCACGCCCTATGACGGCATATTCGTTGTCAGCTCCCCTGACCGCTTGAATCTTGTCTGCCGCACGATGCACAAGGAATTTCACAGCAAGGACCCCCTAAAACAGTGGAGGGTACAGATTGATTTTCAAGAGCTGTTATATACAATGGTCGCTGGATGCGGTCCATACGCCAAGAACGACAAGAGACAAGCGCTGGAGCGGGTGAAGGAGTATATTGAAGAACATTATAATGAAGATTTAACGATCGACGAACTAGCCGGCCTGTCCGAGCTGAGTCCTAAATATTTTGTAGAGGTGTATAAGAAGACGTATGGTCATAGCGCGATGGACTATTTGGCGAATGTGCGCTTAAACAAGGCGAAGCAGCTGATGCTGGGTTCGGATTCTTTGCTGCGGGAAGTTGCGCATATGGTGGGATACAAGGATGAGTTTTATTTTAGCCGCAAGTTTAAGAAGGCATTTGGAATCTCTCCCTCGGTGTATATGAAGACAAGGAAAAACAAAATGGCCCTGTATGGTTCAACTACCCTATTGGGCTATGTCATGCCGCTGGATTTCACGCCATATGCAGCTCCGCTTCATCCCAAGTGGTCGCAACACTATTATAATGTTCTCGGTCCGGATATTCCGGTGCATCTCGATGCGTACCGTCAGAATCATAATAAATATGCGAATCTGGAGAAGCTTGCTTCGGCGCGTCCGGAGCTTATTGTTTGTGCATACGGAATAGAAGAATGGGAGAAGGACCAGCTTCGGCTGATCGCCCCTCTCTACGAGATGCCGGGAGAGCATGAGGGATGGCAGAGCAATCTGCTTGGGTTGGCGGAAGTGCTGGACAAGCTGCCGGAGGCGGAGCAGTGGATTGAAGGGTTTCATCGGAAAATATCGTCCTACCGCGAGAAGCTCCCCCCTGGCAGGATGGGACAGCGGACCCTTTTGACCGCACGCCTGCATCAGGATGAGCTGATGAGTTACAGTCATCCGGGCATGAAGGAATTATTATATGATGATTTTAATTTCCAGCCCGCGCTGTCTTTGGATTTCGAGAACGGCAGGGGGCTGACGATGGAGCAGATCAAAGAGAGCTGCGCAGGGCATATTCTGCTTCTGATTCGTCAGGATTCCGAGACACTGGCCCATTGGAGAAGATTGCAGGCTACGCCGGAATGGATGACGCTCCCAGCAGTGAGAGAGGGATCATTCCATCAATTATCCTCTTATCCTTGGCGCGAGTACTCGCCCATCGCGATGGAGCATATGGCTGAGGAGGCCTTCCGGTTGTTTTCCGGAAAATGTCCATGATGAATCCGGTTATTTGTCCATGGTGAAAAAAGGGCAAATCCTATACCATAATCAATAATGATAATCATTATCAATTATTGAGTGATCATTGATCATGGAAGGGGTAAATGGAGAGAGATGAAGAGAATGAAATGGGTCTTAGGGCTGTTGATGGTATTCACTTTGGTGTTATCCGCTTGTGGAGAGGGCAACGAAGTTAAGGATACGGACGCAGCAAGCACGAACGGTGCGGCAGAAACGAGCAAACCCGCGGAGGAGAGCACTTCGAATGAAGAAGCGAAAACCGCTGAGTCAGATACAAAGGTTGTGAAATACCTCGATCAGGAATACACACTTCCGGCAAAAACGGATCGTATTGTCATCACCGGTGCGGTTGAAGCGATGGAGGACGCCATTGTACTGGATGTAAATCCGGTTGGAGCCATCACCTTCTCAGGCAAATTCCCGCCGATGTTTGAGTCGATTACGAAGGAAGCCACGTCGGTCGGTGAGAAAATGGAGCCGAATTTTGAATCGATTCTGTCTCTGAAGCCTGATGTCATTTTGGGATCGTCCAAAGCCAAACCTGAAGTTATTGAACAGTTGAACAAAATTGCGCCTACGATTCCATACTCCCATGTGTCAACCAACTGGGAAAGCAACTTGAAACTGCTTGGCGAGTTAAGCGGTAAGCAGGAGCAGGCTGAGCAGGAAATAGCCAAATATAAAGAAGATTTGGAAGAAGTCAAAACTACCCTTGGAGATAGCCTGAAGGACAAGAAGGTTCTGGCGATTCGTATTCGTGCAGGCGAGATGTACATATACCCTGCCGGCGTATTCTTTAACCCGGTGTTGTATGAGGATTTGGGGATTGCAGTACCAGCAGAAGTAGCGGCAGCCAAGGCACAGGAATTGATCTCAAAAGAGAAAATTGCGGAGATGAATCCGGATTATGTATTCGTACAGTTCTCACCAGATGAGAACAAGGATACACCCAATGCACTGGAAGAGCTGCAGAATGATCCAATCATGAAGAACCTGAACGCATTCAAGAACGGCACCGCATTTGTCAATGTGGTCGATCCGCTTGCTCAAGGCGGAACAGCATACAGCAAAATTATGTTCCTGAAAGCTGCAGTCGAGAATCTGACTAAGTAAATAAAAGTTCCAGTATAAACGTATAAGGCGTGTTGTTCATGGGGTTCAAAAAATCACTGCCGGCTGTCATCCTTGTGATGGCCCCGGCAGTCTGTTTATTACTCATAGCGGCCTCCATCCTGTATGGGGCCAAGAATATTACGATGGATACCGTCTGGGATTCCATCTTTGCTTTTGACTCGGAGAGTGTTGATCATCAGATTATTATGAGCTCCCGAATGCCAAGGGTAGTAGGCGCGATGCTCATCGGTGCCTTCCTCGCGGTTTCAGGAGCTTTAATGCAGGGCATGACGCGGAACTATCTGGCTTCACCATCCATTATGGGGGTGTCTGACGGTTCTGTGTTTGCCGTCACGCTGTTTATGGTATTTATCCCGAATGCCAGCTCCAATATGTACATCGTCAGTTCATTGATCGGTTCGGCCATCGGGGCTGCCGTTGTGTTCGGATTGGCGTGGCTCATACCGAATGGGCTCAGTCCGGTTCGGCTGGCTATACTCGGTACCGTGATCGGTACGTTTCTTAGCGGGACTGCAGAGGCGATAGCCGCCTATTTTCAAATCTCGCAAAACATCAGCTTCTGGTACAATGCCCGGCTGCATGCAATGGACCCTGGGCTGATCAAGCTGAGCATTCCTTTTGCTATCGTTGGTCTATGCCTTGCCATCGTATTGTCCAAATCGATCACACTCCTGTCGCTTGGAGATGAGACGGCCAAGGGGCTTGGTGTGAATACATGGCTGATCAAAGCCCTCGCGATGCTGGCGGTTGTTATTCTGACAGGCGTGTCGGTGGCGCTGGCGGGCAAGGTTGCCTTTGTGGGCTTGATTATCCCTCATATAGCCCGGTTCCTGTCAGGCTCCGATTATCGATGGATTGTACCCGTCTCGGGAGTATTAGGCGGCATGTTTCTTGCGTTATGTGATATTCTTGCGCGCTTTGTGAATTTCCCGTTTGAAACGCCGGTCGGTGTCATTACATCATTAATCGGGGTTCCTTTCTTCCTGTATCTGATCAAGACGAGGGGAGGGGCGCAGCGTGCGTAACACATATTATCGATTCCCGCTTGTGGTTGCTGGAGGAATTGCTATTGTCTTGACGGCGATATACTTCAGTTTGACGAACGGAACCTTTGACATGTCGATTAAGGAAGTATTCCAGACGCTGCTCCGGTTGAATCCCAATTCGGACTTCGATCTCGTTGTGTTTGAATTCCGTCTTCCGCGCATTGTACTTGGTGCACTCGTAGGATTTGCGCTGGGCATGGCCGGGGCCGTTATTCAGGGCGTAACGCGTAATGGACTTGCAGACCCGGGCATTCTCGGCATCAATGCCGGCGCAGGCATGGCGGTTGTTCTGTTCATGTTCTTACTGCAAGGGCAGATCACGATGTCAGGCTGGCTTGGGGTTATGATGATGCCCATGTTTGGCGTTGCAGGCGGGTTAGCAGCGACAACGGCCATATTTATGTTTGCCAGAGAAGGCGGGAAGCTGGACCCGCAGCGGCTTATCCTGGTGGGTATTGCGATTGCTTCCGGTTTTGGGGCCATAACGATGTTCTTCTCTCTCAAAATGAACCCGTCGGATTACGAGATGGCCGTAGCTTGGCTGGCCGGCAGCCTTCACAGTGCCAATTGGAAGTTCGTGGTCACTATGCTGCCTTGGCTCATTATTTTGCCGCCTGTTATATGGTTCCGCTCACAGGTGCTCGACTTGTTCCAGCTTAGTGAAGAAAGCGTGAAGAGTGTAGGGGTATCTGTCGAACGTGAGAAAAATATTTTGCTGCTGTGCAGCATCGGCTTGATCAGCGCGAGTGTTGCCGTGTCCGGCAGCATTGGATTTGTCGGTCTGATCGCTCCGCATCTGGCCAGACAGCTGGTGGGACTGCGGCACAGGCATATCATACCTGTCAGCGGCATAGCCGGGATGGCGATTGTTGTCATCGGCGATTTCATCGGCCGAACGATATTTGCTCCGGCCGAATTGGCTGCAGGGATTGTGGTGTCCGTGATCGGAGTGCCTTATTTCATCTATCTATTGATTCGCATGAGAAAATAAAAGAAGCTTTCGGGAGGATTACATGAATCGTTATCAGCAGCTGGTGGTTGAGAACAGGGAACTCAAACTGTATTTGCCTCCTTCTTATCAGGATGATTCGGAACGCTTTTATCCTGTTGCCTATGTGCAGGATCATGGAGATTTGTTCATGGACTGCCTGAATTATGTGGAGCATTTGTTTTCAACCGGGCAATTGGATGAAGTTATCCTGGTCGGAATATCACCTGTAAACCGCAATGATGAGTATACGCCATGGCCGGCAGATTCTCTGCTGGATGGGAATCCCCCCTTCGGAGGGCAGGGCAGAGCCTACGTAGACGAAGTGGCTGACGTCATTAAAGTCCACATTGACGGACAATACCGGACACTACCTGAGCCTGGACATACGGCGATTATCGGCGGCTCCTTTGGCGGGCTGATCTCGATGTTTGCGGGATATTGGCGTCCCGAGAGTTTTGGAAGAATCGGGATGCTGTCGGCTTCGCTGTGGTATGAGGGGGTTATGGATTTCATCAGGCAGCAGGGGAGCCTGCCAGCCAGCCTGAGGGTATTTATGTCTGTGGGGCGTCAAGAGGGTGTATATAAGAAAAATGCACAGAAGAATATGTTCCCTAATAACCTTGAGGCCCATCGGTTTTGGGGTGAAAATGGGATGAGCAAGCAGCGACTGCAGCTGAAGGTAGATCCGGATGGAACCCATGACGCCATCTTTATGGCCAGAAGATTTCCCGATGCACTGCAATGGTTGTTCATGAAGGAGGCCCAAGGGGAGGAGCTGAAGGCGAAGCAAGCTCAGGGTGAGGGGCCAAGCGCCCACCCTAACGACAGCTTGTTTCACATACCCGGGACGGTGACCTGGTCTATGCAGTCCGACCTTACGGGCCGTGAATACCGTATCTTCATCGCCGAGCCGATGGGACCTCCGCCCGAGGGCGGGTATCCTGTGTTGTATTCACTGGATGCCAATGCTACCTTCGGATCGCTTGCAGAGGCGATTCGCATTCAGTCTCGTACGCCCCGCGGCATCCCTGCGGCTCTTATTGTGGGCATCGGCTTTGACAGCGACAGTCCTATCGTGAGTAATGAGCGTTTCTATAACTTTACGGAATATGCCGATACCGATGAGCTGCCGGTCCGTCCCAATGGATTTCAATGGCCGGAGACAGGCGGTGTCGAGGCATTCCATGCGTTCATCGAGGATCAGCTGAAGCCAGCAGTAGAACGGCAGTATCCGGTAAACCTTGCGAAGCAGGCGTTATTTGGGCACTCGCTGGGGGGTTATTTTACCTTGCATACACTGTTTACCAGGCCGCAGGCCTTTCAGCGGTACATAGCGGCATGTCCCTCCGTATGGTGGAAGAACTACATGCTGTACAAGCAATGGGAAGAAGGGAAAGCGCGTATACTGCAAACTGGACAGCGCAAAGAGCTGCACATATATGTCGGAGCTCAGGAGAAACCGTCCATGGTTCAAGACGCCAGAGAGCTGTATGCGTTTCTCAAGGGGCAAGAAGACGTGCTGGAGACCGCTTTTACCGAAATTGAGGGGGAAGGGCATGTATCGGTGCTGCCGGCTCTCATAAGCCCTCTGCTTCGTTTTGTGAACGCGTAATATACGAAAGATCGCCGAATGATGAATAAGCAGATTCGCCTTCCGTATTATTCGGATGACGAAGCTGCTTATTTGTGCTGTATTATGTATTCATCTAATCAGGTATCTGGGGATCATCCAGGATGGAGGAATATTTGGGGTATAATCTGCGGATGCAATCGGGACAAATATCATGTGTGAATTCAATCGGGAGACGACTCTCCAAATAGCTCTCGACCGGCTCCCATTCTTCGGCATGGCGCACGTATTTGCATACGGCACAGATCGGAATGTGTCCCGGCAAGGGATAGCTGTGGGCCAGTGCTTGCTCCAGCAGCAGCTCCTTGTGCTTAAACTTCGTAATGTCAGTGAAGGAGAGCATGGCTCCATGGATAAGGTTGTCATCACTCATAAGCAGCGGCATGACCTCGCATAGCACCCAGATATCTTGACCGTTCCCGTTCACTGCATATTCAAAGGAATATTCAGGCAGCTTTCCTGCTATAACATCCTTGATGGCAGGGAAGTCCACCACATCAAAAAAATGATCGAATGAGGCCTGTCCCAACTGCTGGGAAGTGATATCAAAAAAGGATGTCCCCTGCCACTTGAACTCAGGGGAAACACCGTATTGTTCGGCCATGGCAATGAGCGGATCGTTCATTTTGTCGATGATGCCGTCGGGGGTAATGATCATCAGTCCCTTGTTCAAGGAGTGAACCGCATTGTTCCAAGATGTGATTATGGTATCGTAGGGCAAAATTACTCGCTCCTCGTACTAAATAGACTCATGAGTAAAAGATACAACGATCTATGAGTACTATGGTATAATTTAGGCAATATATATTGATTATACACTTAATTAAGTCATTGTGCAAGAAAAAATTACGTACATAAGATATTTTCTTTTTAGAGAGAATAGGAAGGCGGTTGTTTAATGCAGTCTATTTACCAACGAATCGAACATCTCATAGAAAGCCGGGGTATGACCAAGAAGGCGTTTTGCGAAACCCTCGGGATCAGCACAGGAAATTTTGGTGACTGGAAGAGGGGGAAAACAACGCCGAGCACAAATAAATTGATTGAGATCGCTGCATTCTTCTCCGTGAGTTTGGATTGGCTGATCATTGGCAAGGGCAGTCCCAATACTCGGGTCAGGGAATCCCGGGGAGAATATGAAGTGGACCCGGAAGCGGCTGATCTTGCCATGTCGGGACTTGCAGAGAATGAGAAGGAGTTCATCCGCGAATATATTGAATTTTCTGCTTACCGCAAGGATAAGAGAAATGACAAGACATAGCTATGCAGGTGCCGAATTTGGAGCTCAATAATTAACTCTTTACTTTTGTATTGCAGAACAGTATAATAGGGAATGTTCGCTACAGAACTTCCCTTATATTATGCGGTAGTGGTGGAATGGCAGACACGCTATCTTGAGGGGGTAGTGGGTGTATACCCGTGGAGGTTCGAGTCCTCTCTACCGCATACTTTAGAAAAAGCTGTGATTGAAGTGGAATCATCCATTTGAATCACAGCTTTTTTTGCTGTTTTTTATGATTGGTAAATAAGGTGTTTCCTGAGAACTGCCCTATTTGTCGTTTCAATCTGTGCCATAAGTTTAAAGAGTACATGTAGAGATCATAATAGGGTATGAAGGAGATGAACGAGCATGAAACCATTATACACAGCAGATGTAAAAGTCATTGGAGGACGTGAAGGTTCCGTTGAATCTACGGATGGAGTTCTTCATCACAAATTAAGCATGCCGAAGGAACTGGGAGGACCCGGCGGGGATGGAACCAACCCGGAGCAGCTGTTTGCGGCTGGATACGGGGCTTGTTACGAAAGCGCCTTGGCTAATATAGCCCGTAAAGAAGGCGTGCAGCTTAAGGATGTTGTGATCCACTCCCAGGTGATGATCGGAAAAGACGAAGGTGCTGACGGCTTCAAGCTTGCGGTGAAGCTGAAGATTGAAATGCCGGGTATCGAACGAAGCCAGGCCGAGGACCTCGCCAAAAAAGCGCATGCGTTCTGCCCCTATTCCAAGGCAACCCGAGGCAACATCGACGTGGAGTTAAGCGTAAGCTAACCATAAGAACAAGAATAAGAAATGGGGATGACTCTCTTATATGAGGGTCATCTTTTTTTGTCAGCTCAGCTTGCATATATGAAACTTTTTACATGAAACTCCGTATTTCTCCTTATGATTAAGTATTGAGAAAGGGGCACCTGGGATGCGTATTGAACAAATGATCGAGGAACGGTTTGTGTGCAGTAAATGCGGAGGCAATCACTGCCAGACGAAGGAGGTCTCCATGTCGGGAGCAGGACTAAGCAAGATGTTTGATATTCAGCACAACCATTTCCTGTTTGTTTCCTGCACAAACTGCGGATATGTGGAAGTGTTCAACCCGGATATATTGGAAGGGAAAAAGCGAGGCCAGCTTGGCTCGATCCTGGATGTGTTCTTCGGTTGACATCACCTCTAAAATTCTTTAATATGACTAAGTACCAGAAAGTACAAACCAGTCATAAGGAATTTAAATAAAATAAACGGGTGATGACATGCCATACAGACCGCATATTGCAAGTGTGACCACAGCTGGAAGCAATGACAAAGAAGGGCTATACGAATTCATTATCCACACGGCTGACGGAACGGATATTCGCGTATTCTACAACCGCTTCCCGGAATGGAAACTGACTGCGCTCAGCCGACTTGGGAAAGTACCTTGCCCGGTTTGTCGTAAAGATTTCATATGCAAATGCATGGAGAAATTCTCGAACGAATTCGACCAGCAGATGAAAGACGGCGAGTGGCTGAGTAAAGCTGCTGAGTAGTAAAACCAAAAATAGCGTACTTGATCAAGCGTAGGAGAGGGCTCCTGCGTTTTTTCTTTAAGGAAGAAAGTGTAAACTATTCGATTAGCGGCTTGCTAATCTTAACTTGCAAGAATGAGTTTTGCTGTATGCAATCTGTTGTCTGAGAAAGTACGTCGAGAGACGTGTTTTTTTATATAATACGAGGAGGCTGCGAACTATGGAGGATCAACGCATCGTAAATAATGAGGACTATGCCGTTGTGCTGATCGATGGCGTGTGCCATTTGTGCCAGGGGTTGACCCAATTCATTATTCGGAGAGATCCTGCGGGGGCGTTCCGCTTTGCTTCGCTGCAATCGGAGATTGGACAGGAGCTGCTGCGCCAAGGGGGATTTGATGGAGAGTCAACCGAAACGATGATATTGATTGAAAATGGGAAGTATTATACAAGGTCGACAGGTGCTCTTCGCATTGCACGGCGTCTTCGCTTTCCATGGTCGCTGTCGTATGCGCTCATCCTGATTCCGCCTGTCTTACGGAACCTGGTGTACCGCTGGGTAGCAAAGAACCGTTACCGCTGGTTTGGACGCTCCAACGAATGCATGGTTCCGACGCCGGAGATTCGGCGCCGGTTTTTATCCTAGATCAAGTCTTATTTTTAATGCTGATGTTCAGCTGTGCCTTCTTGAAATGTCGGGGTTTCCGCTTGGAGATAGGCAAGCTCTGCCTCGGACAATGCTCCGACGGCGAACGGTTTTTGGGGAATGATGATGGAGCCGTTATTGCCGCAATGAAGTTTAAAGAAATAAAGCCCCTCTTTATCGAAGGTTTTGGTTACTGTATACACACCTTCTCCTACCTCTACCGCATCCGTCATAGGCTCACGCAGGGAGCCGTCATGGCTCCACAGCTCGTAATGGACAAAGTCCGCATCCGGCACTCTTTGGCCGCCCTGGGTAAGGATGATCTCGATGGTCTCCGGTTGACTCACGGATAGTGTGTCGGGGATATTAACCTCGGCGATCAGCGGAATTTCCTTTTCATACCGATTGGCTGCGTCAGGTTTGGCCGAACAAGCACTCAGCAATAGGACCGACAGCAGAATGGACATTATAAAACGGCTTTTTACGATCATGAAACCGCCACCCCTTGTTATGGTTTGAATATGTTGTTCAGGCATTCAGAAATGTCTTGACAGCCGATATTCTCCGAACGATAAACCGATCGATGAGCCAGACGATGATGAGCGATAATCCCACCAGCGGGAACAGAATCCCCAGAGCGATGAAGAGCAGAAGGAATACTCTCCTATGCTTGGCATCCACCTCGGGTGCCTTCGGTGCTCCCAGCCCATGTTCCGGTTTTCTCTTCCACCACAAGTACAGACCGCTTACCGCGATTAGAACGATTCCCACGCATATAAGCAAACTGAAGATCTGGTTTACGATGCCGAATTGGGTTCCTTTATGCAGCGTAATCCCAAGGGCGACGGCTTTGCCGACCGATCCGTAATGATCATAGCGATAATCTGCCAAAACCGCTCCGCTGTACTGGTCGATATGCATCGTGGCCTCATCCTGGGCTTTAGGCGGATAGGCGGACAGCGTATAGACACCATCCGCTTGCTGCGGGATGCTGATCGTATAGCTCGGATGAATGCCCTCGCTTCTCGCGACATACATTACATCTTCGATCGGAAGCGGAGTGAAGTCGGAGATGCTGGAGTTCGGCACCTCCAGATTCTCTGCAGCCCAGGGTACTTCTGCCACGTCCTTGGTCTGCACCACATGGGAGGATGGCGCGCTGCCAGACCAGATGGACGGAGGGTAGCCGGCACCGGTATTGGTTGCCACGGTCTGAAAGTTGCTGCCCCACAGGCCTGACCATGGCAATCCGGTCATGATGAGAAATAACATGCCTGCTGCAACCCAGAAGGCGGGAAC
Source organism: Paenibacillus vortex V453 (assembly GCF_000193415.1). Classification (NCBI taxonomy): domain Bacteria; kingdom Bacillati; phylum Bacillota; class Bacilli; order Caryophanales; family Paenibacillaceae; genus Paenibacillus; species Paenibacillus vortex. The sequence goes on along the minus strand of NZ_ADHJ01000047.1, from coordinate 12,182 downwards.
GGCATGCAGATCCCTGCGGAGAATTTGCTTGCCCTTGCCGAGCCTTGGATACAGGACGCCGGCAAGGCTTCTCTTCTTCTTGGTTTTGCTTTTGTTTTTATTTTTCGGAAGCCATAAATACAGGCCGGTCAGGATGAGCACAATCGCCCAGCAGGCGGCTAGTTCGACGATTCGGTCTCCGATCGTCCCGACCATCAGCTCACCGTGGAATTCCTCGATCTTGTCCATTATGCGGTCTTTGTCTTTCAGCTCGCCAATTTTCTCTCCCGTATAAGGATTCATGAAGACGGTCATGGATTCATTGCCAGAGGTCATGCTGATTTCCGTGGAGCGGGAGTCCGACTCGCCGGGGCGATACTTGGTAATGGTAGCATCAGGGTAGAGCTCTTTAACTTGTCCGACCAGCTTGCTTGGAGTTACCCGTTCAACCTGAGGGGTTACCGTGTAGTAGTCCCGATATAGCGCTTGTTCAATCTGGGGCTTAAATAAGTAAACGGAGCCGGTTATAGCCAGGATGATCAGAAAAGGAGCAAATAGGATGCCGGCATAGAAGTGCCATCTCCAGACGGTTTTGTACAGTGCGGCAGAGCTTGGATTAAGCGGCTGGCTTTCATTGGGCTGGGCTGCTGGTGTTTTCTTTTTCCCCATGACTCGTGGCTCCTTTTCACATACGGCTAAAATGTATATAAGATGAACATGAATGTTCATTTCATATCCTGAAATTCAATTCTAATTGCGAGGCGCCCGGAAGCCGGCCTGGACGGCTTCTTCCTCCGTGCAGAACCACTGCTCCTGCTTCGTGCGATCATAATAGGGAGATTGGGGAGTATGGTAGATTTTTTCGCCTTTGGAATTGATATTCCCTTTAATGTCGCAGCCTTGCTTGGGCTTCTCGCGGTTCTCAATCGGCGTTTTGGTTGTTGGGGCGCTATTGTTATTATTGTTGTTTTTATTCGCGTCCTGTTCTTCCGGATGGAATCCGTCTTCCTGGGCGTAGTTCTCTACGCTCCATATGCCGAGAGCCTGCTCCCGGCTGATTCGCTGCAAATCGTCGAATTTGTCAACGTACCGGGTGTTGGGCGGATAGATGTAGGCGACACGTGCGAGTCCTTCCTGAAGCAGCGCTTCCTGAACCATGGTTCCATCGGCATAAACGTAGGCGAGCAGCCTGGAGTATTTATCGCGGTTCGGACCGATGTCAAATTCCAGTTCCAGCCGATCGGCTTGTTCCACCAGTTCCTTTGTAAAGGCTTTGGCCTCGGGCCCGAATGGCTGTACGCCCAATTTCGGATGACTGGTTTCGGGCGTATCGATCAGCAGCAGCCGAACATTTTCCTTTTTTCCTTCAAACATAACGCTGATGGTGTCTCCGTCTATGGCTTTGACCAGCTCTACCGCAACCCTCGGGAGATTGAGGTCATCGGTTGGGTAGGCCGCTGTATTGGAGCTGGCCGTGTCCGTGCCGGACTTGGCTTGGGTTGAAGTCTGCTCGCTGGATGTTGCTGGAGACATTATTGGCTGGCTGCAGCCTGATAATAGAAGCAAGGCAGCTAGTATAGCGGTTAACATTCGTTGTTTCACTTGTTGTCACTCTCCTGGCTTGTATGTATTCGTCCAGATAGTATAGGAGTTTATATAGGTTTTTCTATATAAGTAGTTACTATTTAGAGAACATTAGTTCTAATCCTATATAGTAGTGCATATATCCACGTTTTGACAATAGTGATTAAGGGCTATCTATGTAATAAAAATAAATCTTGCCGTTCTGCAGCAACTGTGATATTCTAATGTCAAATTATAGCAGACAACGGAAGCACCGTTCATTGACCGCGATTACGCGGCATGAACGGTGCTTTTTTGCGTTGTTGCAGAAGAGAGGGATTGGCTTTATGATACCGGCCCGAATTGTGCTGGCAGTGCAGGATTCCCGGTATGTCGAACCGCTGCTGAACTATGCGTATGGCAGTTCCTACGGATCAGCTCTGCAAGTGACGGCATTTACCCGCATGGATTCATTTCTTCATTATATGAGCTCGGGGGAAGTACCGAATCTGGTCGTGGGGGATGCTGAAATGTTGGAGAGCTGGCTCAGTCGGGGGGATGCCCCCGTGCCTTGGCTGCTTCTTAGCGAAGGTGATTCACCACTCTCACGGATGGAAGACGGCAGCAGTACGCCCAAGTATCAGCCCCTGCCTCAGCTGCTGGAGGTCATGATAGCCTGCTATAAGAGAAATGGCGGCTCTTTAGAGAAACAGAATGCCGAAACGACACCGGTTATCGGCATTGTATCTCCTCTTGGAGGGAGCGGCAAGTCGACGATCGCAATGAATATGGCGAAGCAGCTGGGCGTGTTGGGGCTGAGAGTGTTCTATCTTAACTTGGAGACGGTGAACAGCAGCGCATTGTTTCCTTCCGGCTCGGTAGGCATGGAGGGAAGCTTCTCCAGATTGCTGTACGACATGAAGGCCTCGCAAGAGTTGGCTCCAAGGACAGAGGTGTCGATAACCCCTTACATTGTCAGGCATCATAGCCTGAAGTGTGATTCCTTTGAGCCGAGTTTCAATGTGAAGGAAATGACGGAGATGACCCTGGAGGATACGTCTTTGCTGTTGACCTCTCTAGTTTCTTGTCATCACTACGATGCCATTGTGGTGGATACGGAAGGGTACATGGGGGAACGAATGCAGGCCGTTCTCGAACAAGCCGAGCTGCTGATCTGGGTTCTATTGGATGATCTTATTAGTATGCATAAGTGCTGTGTATGGATGGATCAGTTGGAATTAAAGAACACTGCACTCTTCGGAAGTATGAAGAAGCGCAGTCGATTCATTGTCAATCGGTTTACTGGCCAACTGGTGAACAGTCTCCCCCGCAAGGATATTGGTATTGACGATGTACTGCCTTATATTCCTTCATGGAAGCAGCTCCATCAAGAGGAGCTGCTGTTGTCCTCACCCATATACCAGAGGGAAGTATTGAAGCTCTGTCAGCAGCTGTTGGATAACTCGGGTATTAGGCCAGCTCTTGTAGGCGGAGGGTAGCGAATATGATGGAAGATCAATTCAAGTCCGTCCGTGATCAGGTTCGGTCTGAGCTGGACATGAGCTCCAGCGTGAACAACTCGGAGTTAATGGCACGCATCGAGGAGATGGTGTGGAGAAGGCGCGAGCTTTTGGAGCTGACGGCCGCAGAGAAGCGCAGGCTGGTGCGGAGAGTGTATGATTCCTTTCGCGGGTTGGATGTGCTTCAGCCCTTAGTGGATAACCCCAGAATAACGGAGATTATGATCAACAGCCATCAGGATATTTTCATTGAGCAGGATGGTGAGGTGAAGAAGCTGCCGCTCCAATTCGAGTCGCAGAGCCGCCTCGAAGATATCATTCAGAGCATTGTCGGTACGGTAAACCGTGTAGTAAACGAGTCAACACCTATTGTAGACGCGAGATTGAAGGATGGCTCGCGGGTTAACATTGTGCTTCCCCCCATAGCACTGAAAGGCCCGACCATGACGATTCGCAAATTTCCGGAATCGCCGATGACGATGCATGATCTGGTCGAAAGGGGGGCGTTATCGGAGGAAGCGGCAGAACTGCTCCGGGTATTGGTCAAGGGCAAGTACAACATTTTTATAGGCGGTGGAACGGGCTCGGGGAAGACAACCTTCCTGAATGCCCTATCGCAGTATATTCCGCCTGATGAAAGGGTCATAACGATTGAGGATTCGGCAGAATTGAAGATCGTAACCGTTCCAAACCTGGTGTCACTTGAGACACGGAATGCCAACACAGAAGGCCGGGGGGAAATCGCCATGCGCGATCTGATCCGTTCATCGCTGCGGATGCGTCCCAATCGGATCGTGGTGGGTGAGGTTCGTGGAAGCGAGGCGCTGGATATGCTGCAGGCGATGAATACTGGGCATGACGGAAGTCTGTCGACAGGTCATGCCAACAGCACGCAGGATATGATCAGCCGCCTGGAGACAATGGTGCTGAGCAGTGCGGATCTCCCAATCAGTGTGGTCCGTCAGCAAATCAGCTCGGCTATTGATGTATTCGTTCATTTATCGCGGCTAAGAGATCGTTCGCGGCGCGTAACGGAGATTAGCGAAGTGATCGGGATGAACGGCGGGGAAGTGCTCTTGAACCCGCTGTATCGATTCCGTGAGAGCGGGGAAGCGTCCGGCCGGGTTATTGGGGGCCTTGAACCTTGCGGTAACCCACTTCGATGCTCGGACAAGCTTCAAATGGCCGGGATTACGGATTGGCCGCTGAGGAAGATCGTGGTGGCGGAATGAACCGGCCTCACAGCTCAGTCCCGATTTCCGAGAAGGAACAAGGCGAGCAGGCGATGAAACGGCGTAAGGCTGGCGGGAAGGCCGAGCGAATTACCGCTCAACGAACGAACACCCTTCCGGATTACAGTGTATATCACCTCTCGATAAGACAAAGAGCGGCATGTGTCATCCTTGGCGGAGTTCTGTTTTCTTTCATCGGTTATCTGTTTTATCACCATTTGATTTTGTCATTGTTGCTTGGCGCCGGCGGCTTGATGATTCCTAAGTTTTGGCGCCGGTTTATGTTGGATCGCAGACGCAAGACGTTGAATCTCCACTTTAAGCAGGCTCTGTACTCTTTGTCCTCATCGCTGTCGGCTGGCCGTTCCGTAGAGAACGGGTTCAGGGATGCGGTACAGGATTTACTGCTGCTCGATCCCGGAGCTAGCAGTGATCTGATCTTTGAGCTTAAAGTCATTGTGTCCCGATTAGAATACGGTGAACCGATTGAAGTGGCGCTGCAGGATTTTGCCCGGAGAGCAGGGATGGAGGATATTACGAATTTCGCAGATGTTTTCTCAACGTGCAAACGAACAGGCGGCGATCTGGTTGAAGTCGTTCGCAGAACCTCTTCCGTCATCGGAGAAAAGCTGGACATACAGCAGGAGATATCCGTGATGATTGCCCAGAAGCGGTTTGAATCCAAGGCGCTGCTGGCTGCGCCGTTCCTGCTGCTGCTGTTCATGAATATGACGTCTCCCGATTACATGGAGCCTATGTACAGCGGAGCCGGGATTTTGATTTCAACCTTTGCATTGGCTGCTTTAGGAGGCTGTTTCCTGTGGATCAGCAAAATGATGAACATCAAGGTGTAAGGAGGTGAAGCGGGCATGTTGACATGGATATCCGGTGCGCTGATGGTTCTGCTTGTGGGTGGTTGGGTGGTGCTGAATCAAATGTGCGGCGAACGATACCATCGTCTTAGCAAGTTGTCCATGGCGGGACTGAGACTGCAAAGGCTGGCTCCGCCTCTGCTGTTCATGCTGGAGCGGGGGAAGGTTCCGATGCGCATTCCGATTGTCTTCTATCGGATGCAGGGCTCCGTCCAGAAAATATACGGCTTGCGCCACAGTGCAGAATTGACGCTGCTGTTTATGGCCGAGGCACTTGCGTATACATGGTTAATTTGGATCGGTGGATGTATATGGGCATTGTTATCGGGAGAGGTTATGGGGCTTATAGCAGGATTGGGGTTAGGCGCATTGCTGCCCGTTGCTTTGGTTAAGGATCTGCATAAAAAAGTGATGCTGCGCGAGCAAGAAATCATTATGGAGCTGCCGGAGCTTCTAAACAAGATTGTGCTGCTTGTTGGGGCAGGAGAAACGGTGCAGAGGGCAGTGATTCACTGTGTAGAACGGAACAAGGATATGAATCATCCCCTGTATGCAGAGCTTAAGAGAATGGTGCTGGAATGGGAAGGAGGCCATCCGTTCCAGCAAGCCTTCGAGCAGTTTAACAAACGATGCGGCGTTCAGGAAGTGTCGATATTTACAACTACGGTTCTGCTTAATTTTCGTCGAGGCGGAAATGACTTTGTAATGGCGCTTCGGGATCTGTCGCGTGTGCTGTGGGAGAAGCGCAAGGCCATCGGAAGAACAAGGGGGGAGCAGGCCTCCTCGAAGCTGGTGCTGCCGATGGTCGTAATTTTTATGATTGTAATTGTTTTGCTTGGAGCACCTGCATTTATGATGATGAACATGTAGAAGGGATCGGTGTATGAATATGATGCTAACCGTGATGAAGAATGGAATGAAGGCTTTTTGGAAGGATGAGAAAGGGATTGGAACGCTCGAGATGATCCTAATCCTCGTTGTTATTTTAATTATTGCGCTCATATTCAAGGATCAGATTACGTCGCTGGTTAATAATCTGTTTGATTCTGTGAATAACAAGAGCGAGGAGTTCCTTGAATAAGATGCTTGCGAGGAAATGGAAGGACGAGAGAGGAAGCTTCACGGTTGAAGCTTCCCTGGTTCTTCCCATTGTGTTGATGGTGACGGCTTTGCTTCTGTTTCTATGCTTATATATCTATCAACAGTCTATGCTGGTCCAAGCTTCAGCTGCAGCTTCCGAACGGACTGCGTATGCCTGGGACAACAGCCATAAGGTTTCAGCCTCGGGATCTGTGGAGCTGGGGCAGCATGATTCACTATATTGGCGGTTGACGGATGATCATGTGTTAGGAACTCTATTTGGTTTGGCCGGGGGAGACGAGACGAGGTCAATCTCATTGCCGCAAGGCGAGTCTGCTGGCGGAAAGCTGCCTGAGCTTAAGATGTACAAGGGAGGTATGGCTGTGCCGTCAAGTATGGCGGGAGAGATGCGGTATACCAATCAACTGCTCATTCGAAAAGTAACAACGTCATTAAACGAGCAAGTATCGCTTACGCCGCTCAGCCGGATGTTAGATGATGGCGGTCAGATCAAGGTAAGCGGACAATCAATTGTGGTTGATCCTGTCGAGTTTATTCGGACGGTAGATTTGATGCGCTATTACGGATCGAAGTTTCAAGGCGGAGGCAATGGAACGGATAAGGCTGCTGCAGGAGAAGTTCTACAAAAGTTCGGAGGTCCGCGATAGTCATGGGGAAACAAGGGGAAACAAAGTCGAGCCGGAGAAGAAAACAGGGAGTCCGATCGTCTGATGGATCTGTATCTGTTTTTTTGATTATCGCATTGGCTGCTGTATTCATGTTTGTTGCCATATTTATTGATTATTCGCGTATAGCCGCCATGAAGGTGCAGAGCGAACGCCTGACAAGAGCAGCCGTACGTTCTGTGATGTCATCTTATGATCCGCAGCTGCAGAAGGAATATGGATTATATGCCTTTGGCGACAGCAGCGGGGATTTGATCATGGGCAATGTGTTGAATGATAGCCTCAATCCAGGAGATCGAAGCGATGCATTTCGGTTAATGGCAATGGAGCTCGACAGTTCAGGACTTGAACTGCAGCGTCCGCTGGGTACCTATGACATATTCAACCGGCAGATTATCGAGGATATGAAGTATAAAGCGCCGATTGATTTCACGCTGGAGCTTGTCAACAAGTTTAAACCGTTGTCGCAGTCCATGAAGGAAGCTTCTAATACGGTAGATGTGCTTAAGCAGCTTCGCAAATTGTATGACAGGCGGGAAGAGGCCCTCGATGAAATGCTGGTCAAGCAGCGCAGGGCAGGCGAATATGCAATCAAACTTTCGAAGCTGGTTATGGATCCGCCCGGACGATCCATCTACGATGCTTCGCTTGGAGGAAGTATTTCTACTGCTGCCGATGGGGCATCACAGTACCCCGATTATAAGGCTAAACAGCAGGAGGATGCGGACAGGCCTCCTAAGGAGAAGCTGTACACGCTGCAGCTTATGGCTTATCAGAACGGAATTTCTTCCATTGGTTCAGAAATTTCGAGTGAGGCCAGCAGGTTTCAGAAGGAGAAAGACAAACTTCTCGAAGATGCATATACGCTGTGGGAGGAAGCAAGGAATCTGAACGATGAGATGAAGCAGGTTATCAAGGATTCGGAGAATCGTTCATCCAATAAAGGGTATGATCAGGTCACGAATGATGTAACACCGGGATCAACCGATTCATCCGGGTCAGAAGCGGAGATGATTCAATCTATCCGGAAACAGGCGGACAAATTAGTTCACAGCGATGAATTGATGAACAGTTTCCGGCAAGAGATTGAGGGGCAGGAGAGCCTATACCAGCAGGTTGGTCATGCGGTCTCTTCACTTCAATCTTCACTGGGCGGAGAGGGTATGAAAGGGGCTGTGCTTGAAGCTAGCCATGCCCTACAGAATTATATCTCCAATTACGGAACTTCAGGCGGCAGCAACATAATAGACCGGCAGCAGGCAGCATTGGAGCAATTCCGGACATCAGATAAGGAACGCAAGGCGATGGAGAGACAAGCTAATCAGAAGCTGAAGCAGGCCACGAAAGTCATTGAGGTGATCAACGGACTGAACGGGCAGCATCAGGCTATGTTGGATGAGTTCCGGGAACTGCAGCAGTACTATGACGAAAGTCTTCAATTTAATGCCGAAGCAGACAGTATGAGCAAGGGAAAACCACTTCATGATGATCCTTATGAAGCAGGCAAAGATGCAATGGATAATATGGACGGTATAGTTCGGATTCATGGGGAATGTGCTTGGTGGTGTTAGGGACGAATTGTTTCAAAACGAGTACGCTGTTCATTATTATCAGCATTTTGATATAGGGAATTTATCCGGTATTGTGGATGGTTCTAATGCAAGCGGAGATATTGCTCAAGAATTTGCCATCGGGAATCAGGAAGTGGAGTATATTCTGTATGGATTCCATAACCCTGCCGGGAATATATCGGCTGCTTATGCAGAGATATTTGCCTCCAGGATTGCTGTTCGGACAATGGAAGGATTTATCGTCAATAGCAAATTAGGAAATCCATTGGCTATTTTGGCTGCTGCCATACTGTATGGCATTGAAAAGGCTATAGAGGATATGATCCAGTTGTGTCAGACGGGGAGTATTCAGTTATCCAAGTATGTCCCCGTTGTGCTGACATACCGGGATCATTTACGGATATTTCTGTTTATTCACAGCGATAACGAGAGGAAGCTGTCGCGAATGCTGGCATTGATTCGCCTGAACACCGGAATCAATCCTGCGGAACGATCGACCTACGCATCAGGTGAGGTCAGGACGGCCATGCGGCTATGGTTTCTTCCCGGGGTGACGAAGTCGCTTGGCGTTGTATTTGGAAGCGGCGGTGATGAGGTTCAGGGAAATCGTTACATTGTAAATCGCAGGGCGGATTTTTCTTATTAGGATTAGGGGTATTCGAATGAAACGATTAGCGGTGTTACAGAAGCCTCCCCGTAAGGATCAAGCGTCATCGGATCAAGGAAGTATGGTTGTTGAAGCAGCGCTTGTGCTGCCAATGTTCATGTTTTTTATTATTTTCCTCATATATATCGTGCAAATGACGCTGATATCGACAGCACTGCAGAGCACGGTTTCGGACACCGTCAAAACCGTAGCAGCTCATATGTACCCTGTTTCCCTAGCCGTCCAAGGCAACTCGGTTGGTGGTGGGGCAGGAGAAAGCGGATCCCCCAGCACATCCCATTGGGAAATCCCAAAGTTGTCGCTTGCTGATTGGGCTTCTAATTACAGCGACTCCCTTCCTTCACCTGTTAATGAGTGGATTGTGCAAGCTGTAGCTTCAGGCGAGGAGCCGCTGCAGCAGCTCAAGAATCAGACCGTGGAAGCCGTACTGGATCCTGTGGTCAAACCGATGTTGAAGCCGTTTATGCCAGATCGTCTTTTGGACTATGACAGAATTCATGTATCCAATGTTCATATTCCGAATTTGAGAAGTGGAGAGAGTCCTTATTTCGGTATTGAGGTCAACTACGCCCTGCCCATTCGGGTCCCATTCTTGAACAAACGAATTGTGCTGCAGGCGAAGGCTCAGGAGAGGCTGTGGATCGGGGATACCGGCGAAGGAGGGGGAGATTCGGGTAACGGCGACGGCTCGGAGACAAGCGGGGGGATCGAACTGCTTGAGAAGCCCAATCCGGCTGTGGCGAGCAAGCAGGACAAAAGTGAAAGTAAAAGTGGAGCCGGGAACCAGCGCGCAATTGTCCGTTTATTATAAGAGCGGTCAGAGTACGGCTAAATATTTGGGATGGGAGACCGCGGACGAGAATGGCTATATCGAATGGGAATGGAATGTGGGATTTAATACAACGCCGGGTACGTGGCTGTTTGTTGTTGAGACAGCAGACGGGCAGCGGATGGAGGTGCCGTTTACGGTGGTTGCAAGGTCGGGTTAGACAAGATTTCGATAGGTTGGGTTCCAAAGAATGAGTGCATATAGGAACGGCTTTAAGAAGCGTACTAGAGATGTGGCCTTAGAAGTGGCCAGAGATGTAACCAGAGATGTGACCTAAAAGGATCATTTTGAAGAAGCGTTCGTGCATACAGAAGTGAAATTCTATTAAGGCTATTCCAGCGAATAGTGACGACAGAGGAGGTTGATACGTATGGCCGTTGCCTATGGACTTTGTGCCGTTTATCTGATTACGGCTTTCCTGACAGACCTTCGTTCCATGAAAATCCCCAATGCATTGACTGTTCCAGCTATGCTGCTGGGTCCTGTCTATCATGGCATTCTGGACGGATGGGAAGGAATGTTCTTTTCACTGAAGGGTCTCGGAGCAGGGTTCCTCATCTTGTTGATCATGTATTTTATAGGGGCCGTTGGAGCAGGCGACGTCAAGCTGTTTGGAGGCATAGGTGCCTGGACCGGTCTATGGTTTACGCTTCATGCAATTATGTATTCTGTCCTTTGTGCCGGTGTAGTTGGCCTGATCATACTTCTCTGGCGGAGGGAAACGATGAAACGAATTCGGAAAGTTGTTGGCAGTATTGCCGGAGTCTTTATTTTAAAGAGTGGGTTGCCGTGGCGTAATAATCAGGAGGAGCACTTACGGTTTCCTTTCATGATTGCGGTCCTTCCTGGTGTAATCAGCACGTATATTGTACTGCATATGTAGGAGGCGGTTCTTATGTTCGGATTAAAGAGGGATTTTGTGCAAAACGGCGGAACGAGCATGGTTCTGGACCGGGCCGAGGGAATCCAACCATCAGAACTTAATCATGTGCAGCTGGGCATGATTCGATCTTCAAGAATTCCGCATTTTCTGAAGCTGCATATGAAAGAAGTCGATTACAAGGTGACGCTGGAATATGATATTACCGGCAAAAAGATGCTCTCTCAATCATTAAAAAGTGAGCGTATGACACTCACCGAATATTATGGGTTGCTGCTTCAAATCGCGACCGCTCTGGATGATAGCAAGCTGTATATGCTTCAACCGGAGAACTACATCCTTCATGAGGATTATCTATTTATTGAGGGTTCCATTCATCTAGGCACGCTATATTTAACTTATGTTCCACTTGCAGCTAATGAGACCGGTAGCAAGCAACTCCCTGTATCGCTCAAGGAGCTAATGACAAGGCTGCTCGCATCCGTGTCAGAGCTGAAAGGGGGAGGAATACAGGCACTGATGTCCTACTGCGGTGAACAAAGCTTTAATTTGCCGGGACTTAAGAGGCTTATTGTTGAATTACTTGCAGGGGAAGACGGTGAAGACCATCGACCAGCAGCGCAGATGAAAGGGGCAGTGCCTGCAAGAGTGGAGGGACTATCCTCATACTATAACGATATCCAACCAAATGGTATCTCCAAGCCTGACTCCGCCTTTACGGAATCGACACGTTTCCGGACAGCAGCGCCACATACGGAGAGTGACGTCAAGACGGATAAACAGAGTTTAATTCGAAGTCTGACTGAGCGTACAAATTTGAAGTTTGGGAGAATGGGCAGAGGCGAAGAGAAGAACACCCCTCATTCGGATTATTTCGACTCGGGTTCCAACGCTGCTTGGGCATCTGATACGGATTATGGAACGGACCCTGGGGCTTCGGAGCAAGACAAGTCCTCCCCGGTTCGTACCTATATTCTGTTAGGATGTTTACTGGCTGCAGCGGGAGTTTGGAGATTGTTGTATATGAGTCAACCGGGTGTGCTGATGCTGGCGTTGTCAGTCGTGATTACGCTTCTCCTTGCTGTTGTTGCCTGGCTTGGCTGGAGTGGAAAACTCCAGCTGCTCTCCCGGAGATCAGATGATTGGTCCGAATCGTTACCGATGTTTGAATCAACTGAGCTTAGCCCCCCGGGCTATTCCAAGTGGAAGTCCGTTCCTCGTTTCGAGGCAGATCCCTTATCAGGTCTTCTGACGGGAAATTCCAGCTCCACAACAGGAACAGGAACAGCAGATATGGAGCTTA
>NZ_ADHJ01000048.1:0-61816 GCF_000193415.1 Paenibacillus vortex V453 | reverse complement strand
TCAGGAGGATCTGCATGCTGATAAGACGGCCAATGCTACGATTCTGATTGAGAAGCAACGTTGGGTGTATCAGCGGTATCAGTTTTATACTCATCAGCTTCGCAGGGCTTTTAGTTTGATCCAGGACGAAGAGACAAAGAGAGCTGTCGATTTCAGATTTATGCAGGGTTACTCTTACAAGGAGACGTTATTATTCTTCCGGCATGGTCTGAGCGACAGCACCATTCGTCGGAAGATAGCTGATGGGACCGAGAGCATGGCCAACAGTTTGAAACTCATGGGTTTTTTTGAGCAGGATGATGCGGAGTTTTAAGCAGCATGAAAAATGAGTGATTTTCACTGATTTCTTAGTCCAATTCATTTTTAGCTACCTGCATATAATATATTAACTCTGTTATGGGAGGAGGAATATCTCATGAGACATCATCATAGAAAGGTTATTGTTGTTATCCTTAAACCTGGGCAAATAGCAGTAGTTAAGTGCGAAAAGCACAGAAAACATCGTCGCGTATAATTTTTTTGTCGGTGGACCTTATCTTAAGATAAGGTCCACTACCACTTTTCAAAGGGTTCATACGTTCATACTATTTCTTAATTAATGGTTTGGTTTGTTGCCTTTTTTGACTCTAAAATGAACACAACCTGAACGTAATTTGACCGTATGTTGAGCACTACATGACGGTTTTTCCGTGATAGTATGTAAGCATAGAAAAAGGCGAGAATGACACGCACCGCTGCATGAATGCGGCATATGACCGGGGCGTAACTCTTCTCGCTTTTTCTATTCAGTATTTTATTACTGGAACTAATTGCTGGATGAGATCGGGCCGCTGTATGAAGACATAAAAGTAACGAAGCCCATTTTCTTAGATATCAAACTCAATGACCACTTTCATTTCTTTGTTCAGAATAAACCATTAAATGTGTAATAGCAAAATAACAAGAAACTGGAAGGTTATCTAATACATCTGAGGTAATGGAGTTCCTGGAGGTCTCCACCAAGATTCAACAGTTCTCCAAGCAGTATCATAATCGTAGCCTTTTCCCATTAAATATCCAATGGCAACTGCTTCTGTTAATGCATGTTGATACCCGAGGTAGTGGGCTTCTCGTAATCCATGTCTAACAGCCGGGCTTATGGTTGCAAGAGTTTGATGTTGAAGATGTTGTTGATTAGTCATATTCATTTTGTTACTCCTCACTTTTAATAAATGATTTGTAATAATTTATGAGGGTATAGGTAGAGGCGGAACATGTCCTTTAAATATTTCAAGTGAGATTGTGAGGCTGCTCGTTCAACTAATGGAACACGATAACTCAATAAATCAGATTAGCAATTACAAATTCAAATTTGGCTACCGAGGACTAATTGGATAGTAAAGATATTTGAACTGACTCGGAAACCTTTATTGTTTAGAGTTAAACGTCTAATTTGGGCGGTTTTTCTTATGTTAAGGCAAATTAAAAGGAGGACGCTGTAACGTCCTCCCCATAGACCAGTGAGATAGCGGCCCGCCGCGCGCGGCATTTATCGACTCCGCCGCTATCTCGCATTCCATCATAACGGAAAGCCGAGGGAACGACGATGGGAACACCTGAGAATAAGGATTTGCTTATGCAGCATGAGCTCGCAGTCATGGAAGGTATCCTCGAGAGCAAGGGCAATACCGGAAGATCGTCAAGGCAGGCATAGCCAAGTGGGTAAAGGACTTTCAAGATGGCCGGATTGAGATCAAGACGGTGGATGACCTGAAGAAGCTGATTGAAATAGATATTGAGATACAGAAAGACACATTCTAAGCTGTCAGAAAAGAGGCCCTGAAAAGCCATTTAGTCGGGCAATTACTCCGATTTGTCCCACATGATAAGTCTCGTGATCGAACACATGATGAAATATCCAGCGTAGAGTTGGAGGAGAGGGCGGTTGCCAACCATCGGAATATGTAGGTAGCGGGATAGCCGGATCATTCTCAAGATAATGGATTGAATTGAGCTTGAGATCAGTCTGTTTCCGAATGTCTATGTAGGCTTGTAAAAGCTGCTGGGGGCTTTCAATTTTTCGAGGTAATTGTAGCTCTGTCTTCGAAGCAACAACATTGATCCATTCATCTTCGCTACGAGCGATATGTTCAACGATCCAAGCTATTGAGTTAGGGTGATCGGGGTGTGCTCCATACCACTGTTCTACGGTCAGTTCTTTTAAGTACGGATGTTCTACGGTCAGTTCTTTTAAGTACGGAATTAATGTCTTTCTTACATCATTTCGATAGGGGAAAAAAGTTGCAAGGTTCATATGATTCCTCCTGATAGATTTGTTCATTCTGGTTAAGTCTATCAAAACCTATAGTGGCGTCAAGGAGCATTGAGCAATTGATATATCGGGGGTGGTGATGGTGTAGCATGGCTGGAGAGAGAAGTCCCGAACGGGACAAGGCAAAACTGATGTGGCTGGGGAACGGCGGGACGATGAAGCTAAAGGACATCGCTGCTGCTCTTTCTATTGGGGAGACTCAAGTTCGTAAATGGAAGTTCCAGGACAAGTGGACTGCCCGATTTGAATAGTAACGTTACCAATGAATCGAAAGGTAACGTTACTAAACGTGGCGCTCCCAAAGGGAACAAGAACGCTGTCGGTAATCGCAGCGGAGCACCCCCGTGCAATAAAAGAGCAGTTGGTAAAATAAGGGCGGGTCTGGAGGACCGCCAAGAAACAAGAAGGCCGTTACAACGGGGGAGTATGAAACGATTTGGCTTGATGCTTTGGGCGAAGATGATCGGGATCTGGTGATCAAGTAGATACTGATCCAATTCAACAGGCGGATGAAGCGATAAAACTGCTGTCTATCCGTGAGCGCCGGATGCTTCAAGCCCTGAAGGAGATTACAGAGCGGCATAGAGCGAAGCAAACGGAGCGTTAGCCGATGAGTAAGCCGTATAACGTTGTTACTGATTTGCTTGATCTATATTGGGATGACCCGGTTGCTTTTGCTGAAGATATGATGGGCTTTGATCCAGACGATTGGCAGTGTGACGTCATGATGGATGTCACTCAGTTCCCGAGGACCAGTGTCCGCTCTGGTCAGGGTGTAGGGAAGACGGGCCTTGAGGCTGCATTGGTCATTTGGTTTCTGTGTTGCCGTCCGAATCCCAAAGTGGTATGTACGGCGCCAACCAAACAGCAGCTGCATGACGTTCTTTGGACCGAGGTGTCCAAGTGGCTGGAGAACTCCATGGTGAAGAATCTCCTGAAGTGGACCAAGACCAAGGTCTATATGATAGGCCATGAACAGCGGTGGTTTGCAACGGCCAGGACGGCCAACAAACCCGAGAACATGCAGGGTTTCCACGAGGATTACATGCTTTTCATTGTTGATGAAGCATCGGGTGTGTCCGATCCCATCATGGAAGCCATCCTTGGTACGTTGTCCGGTGCTGAAAATAAACTGTTGATGTGTGGAAACCCGACTCGAACGAGTGGGGTTTTTTTATGATTCGCACAACCGGGACCGTAGTCGTTTCCGTTCTCATAAAGTGGATATTGGTGGCGGCGGTGCTGCTTATTGTATCGGCAGTTGGAAATGTGTTCGGGTTTGAAATTTCCGAGAAATTAAGCACAAATATTACCGGGTTAGCGATGGCAATCCTCGGCCTCCGGTGATCCTCGGGATCATCTCCAATCCCAAAGAGGGAACAGGATACACCGATAAGGAAGACAAACCGAAAACGAACAAGTTTCTGTAAAAAGCGGGACCCTACCGGCTACGTGCTGGTAGGGTCATTTTGCGTTCATTGTTTTATTTACCGCTTCGCCTTTACCAAGTCACGATTAATTCATAAGCTATGATGTATTCTAAATTAAAGGAGGAAATACTCGTGAGTGAATTTGTAGGCGGAGTTGGCGCAGGTTCCTGTGCAGGTGGTTACGGTTTTGGTGGTGGAGGTATAGGAGCAATTTTGGTTCTTTTTATCTTGTTAGTGATAATTTCTAGTGCCTTCTGTGGTTGGATATAATAATAATCTATCACGGCTTTTATGCTCGGTTATACTCGCCTTAACATTAACGGTAGAACAGTGGTGTAATCCGATGGCATCGGTAAAAGAAGCCTGCTGGCATAGGCTGGCGGGGTTCTTTTATATTTCTTCTCATCCTACGAGTTCCGTTAATACTGGCGTCCGCAACAGCCCCGATTTGAACCAGTTTCTAAATTTAACCCGCCAAAGGCTATTCTTCCGCTTGCCGACCATCCCTTCAAGTTTTCGGTTCACCATCTGATCAAACAATCCTTCTCCCGCACCTTCCACGAAGGGTATGACGCAGAAGTGCTGATTCGGCATACGTATGCCGGCAAGGATCTCTTTACGCTGCAGCAGCGGCATCTTCCGTAGGTCCTGATTTTTATACTGCAGGATATCGAACACCACATATGTTATTGGGGACGTCGCTACCAGATGCTTGGTAGCCTTAAACCGGGTCCTGACTTCTTCAAAGTCCACGCCCTCTGGCACTGTGCATGCTACCTCACCATCCAGGAGAATGTCATCATCAAACGGAACCAATAATTCGGGGTATTGTTGGGTACATTCCGTCTCATGACGTGTATAAAGCCGGATCCGGCCGGACTGTTGGGAGAACAGGAGCCTATGCCCATCAATCTTTGGTTCGAATATATAGTGCGAATCTGAAAAAGGAGCTGGTGCGGTTGCGAGTAACATCGGATCAATAAACATAAACAACACTCTTTACCGAATTATAGTGCTTGGCAATGTGATAGAGAGGTGGTAAGTAATGGTGGTAGCCTTGATGTCATCTAGCTTAGTTGCTCGAACAAATGGAAGATTCGACAAAACATTTAACATGATTATACCAAATTAAGGTTCTTTAAAACTATATACTCCAATAATATCCAAATGTTACAATTGAAAACAAAGTTAATGTGAATTAACTTTATAAATATCGGGAGGTGTTAGTATGGTTAAGATGGGAAAAAAATTAGTAATATTCTCTTCGATCATTGCAGCTTTTATGACTGTAGCAGCACCAGTATCTGCAAGTTCTATCTCACAGACAGAATCTGAGATAACGCCTCAATATTGTAACCCATGTAAAGTAAAAGCAGGTTATATGTACCCGAAAAGCCAGTATAGCAGAGACTATTTTACGCCATTACATTACATTACTGTTGATGGAGTGGAGTACTTTTTTTGGTACATAGATGATGACAAATCTACAGCCACACATTGGTATACTGTTTGGAAAGAAGAATAACAAAAAAAACGTTGGGGTTTTGAATGCATAACCTTAAGGATTTTTTTGGAGTACACAATAAGGAAGAAAGCGTAAGTGTTTAGAATTACGAGAAGTCTCAAGAGTTCAAACCCTATCGGTTATACTGGTAGGGTTTTTTATTGATATTAGCCAACTTACACGCTGTATATCTGTGAGAGCTATGTATTTCTTTATTCAGAATTTTACAAATTAAAACGAACGGTGTGGTTCGATAGAATACCCTCCCAGTCCGCACCCCAAAGCCTAACATTAACCAACTTCAGTTTTTGATCGCCAAATCTAATTCTTTACCACACATATTTACTATTCGCCTTCTGTCCAAGAATTAATTTGCCAGTTACGTGCCTTTTCCTCTATTTTACATTGGTAAAGGAACTATTGTTCGCACATAGTACAAACAAATGTTCTCGTAACAAGAGGTGGAATTAATAAGCATTGGTCTGAAGCCAGATGAATCAAAATTAGTGAAGGATTTTATCTTGTTACCTCTCTTGCTCGATGTGATGGAAAAAGATCAAGGTATCCTGTCCGCTGCAGCCTTAAAGATGCCTGTAATAACAAACACCATAATTAAACGACTGCAGAAAGCGGCACTAGCTGACTTGTCACAGGTACGTCAAGACATGCGTCGGCGAGGAATGAAGGTGTACGAGGAGCGAAAGACCCGTCTTGGCGTGGAAGTTGAATTTTTATGTAGAGGATATCACCAAAAGTTGTCCGTGCTTTGGGGGCTGGTTGAAGCAGAGAGTGAGCAGAGGTCGTACACGTATTTGGGGTTCGATATCTCAGACAAGAGGGGGAATATCAATTGACAACGCGCAAAAAGCTGGAGGGTAACAGGCTATGGGAATCAAGTCGGATGATGCTGCCAGAGCATAAGGAAACAATAATCCGCCGGCAGCTGGAGGAGGGCAGGAAAGATCGAACGACATTGGATCCACAGGAAATGGAATTAATCGAACAAGCGCTGGCTGAATCTTTTCATGAACACCGTGCCCTTACTGTAAGGCTGTTTGATGAGTATGAAGATACAGAGTTAACAGGTATTGTCGTACTGATCCACACGTTCAGACGGGAAATCAAATTGTCCATCTCTGAAGTAGGTTGGCAATGGATCAAGATCGATGAGAATTGATTCTGCTCACTGAACCTATTTTCAAAGAGGACGATGTGGCCTTATTAAAGGTCACAAAAAAAGTCACAAAAATTCCGGTCGAATATGAATACTGGCGATTGATTAATTTCGAGTGAGTCAAATTCAACTTTGATTTATACCTAAAATTTCAAAGGTGAACCGAAGCGAATTATAGTCAAATATGGGCGGCATGATGTAAGTAAGGCCTTAAAAACCTTATAATACCGCTATTTAAAAGGCTCCCGAAAGGAAGCCTTTTATTATAAATCACAAAAAAATCACATTCTCTGCAAAAATCAGAAATCAAGAATATCAGCGAAATGGCTTTTGATCTTCTCATCAGCATTTTTTCATCTTTTCAGTCGGAACCTCTGAATGAAAAAGGTATGGATTGATGCAGGACATGGTGGTAAAGATCCGAGGGCAGTCGGTAACTGGGCTGAAGGACAAGAATATTGTTTAGGTTTCCTTGGGTAAACAGCGTCTTGCTGCCGAGTATGACGGTGTGCAGGTGTTGTTATCCAGATCAAGACCAAAGCGGTAAATAAAGCCGGAGCTGAGTAGTTCAATTTCATCCAAAGGATATATTGTTTTCAACCAGATTCCTTCTTTGACTTGGTCCCTCATCCCATGTTTATTGGTTATCGCCAAACCAGATGTTTTCAGTCCCTGTACGGGTGTCAGTCCAAGCTGTTACGAGCCGACCTGTTTGAGGAACTATCGCATTTCCGATGTAGTCCCCTATCACTTGTAACCCCGCGACACTAAACGAAGTTGTCGTAATACGGGTGTTGATGAACGTAGTTCCACCGTCCCTGGACGTGGCAAGAAATACGTCAAGATTCAGCGGACTTACCCGATTGGTGTAATAGGATACGAATACCGCTCCATCTGTTGGCGAGACGGTGATGGCCGGGAAAAAATTTTGGGATCCCACCGGACTGTTTGCAATGGGTTTAGGCGCTCCCCAGGTCTGGCCAAAGTCTGTGGAAATTGAGAGAAAGATATCGGAATAACCTTCACGATAATCTTGCCACACGGCATAGACGTTCCCTCGTGATGCTGGTGCATTAGAGATGTCCGCTGCAAGTGAAGGATACGTCAGGCAACGGAATTGATAACCAGGAAGCGGCGAGGGTACTACAACGACAGATGTTATTATAGTCTGAGCCGCAAATGTTGATCCACCATCTTGTGAGATGCGAACGATAAATTCAGATGTTCCTGGAGGTTGCGTAATCCATCCTACAATGAGTATTCCATTTAACGTGATTGCGATACCAGGAAATTCTTCAAATACATTTACTGAAGATAGGAGCAGTGGCCTTTCATACGAGTTTCCGCCATCTTGCGATCGATTGAAGAATATCGTATTCCCCGGGATGAATTGCGTGTTGTAATCATGCGTATAACCAGTATAAATGTTTCCAAAGAATGGGCTGGACCCAGCCTTGTCGCTGATAACCACCACCTGATCGTCATTAACGAACTGTCCGAATCCTTGGTTCACGATGACAGGTGCTCCAAAAGATGAAGCGTTATCGTTAGAAATATAACTTACGATCGAACCGCTAAGTCCATCAGCATCAAAGGCGTGTGCTGCCACGACAAACGTATTAGGGAAAATATAATCAATATGAGGAGCTTCTATTCCAGCGAACCCAGCTGGTAAAGGCAGCAACACCGTGCTCCACGTTGCGCCGGCATCGATAGACTTGTATAATCCAATATTTGCCGGACCTGCTCGAAAATCTACAGCCACCACCACCATAACAGAGGGGTTAAGCCAATTTACGGCGATGGTTGGCTCAAACTGGCTACTCGCACTTGGCGAGATTTGGATATTTACCATGGTCACCACCCTTGTTAACATGAAACAGATCATTCTTATTTTTTCAGATTACGGGTTGAGCTGCCCAATTTGAGTGAGTTCTTGCTGTAACACCTTTTGGTAATGAATAACATTGCCGGATGAATCAGTTCCGAATACGTTGATAACAGTGTCTGTCGGAACCGTCCCTGTCACAAGAAATTGGACCTCATATGAAGAGTTGCCAGCGATATTGAAATTAAGAATTTGGCTGGTATTTGCATTGATATTTAGCATATTGGAATAAATCAGCGCCTTACTCACCAAAGTATTCCACACGTAAATGTGATAAACCACATTAGATGAGAAACTGAGATTATCATTAGCAATGTTAATTACAATGTTCGAAGCATTAGGAGAACCAGTATTCGTAATCATGCCTGTTGTTAACGCCATATAACCACTGCCCTTCAATTAGTTTTTACTAGTATACGTATTTAGATCTCCGGGTTGTGTGGACAAAGCTATATAGCTATTAGCCTTTTTGTTATCTCAGTCTGTTTCTGTTAACTCGACGACCTTGGTCTAGATGATTCAACATGGTGCTAAACCGATTAGCATATACGCTACTGGAAAAATGCCTTTTGATATGAGCTTCTGCGTTAACAATCAGTTGCTCTCTCTCATTCTTGTTAGTCAACAGTGATATTGCCTCCAGAGTGGCTTCCTCTATTCTACCTTGAGTATAAAACTTACCCGTCTTGTTATGAGTGATAAATCGCCTAACCCCTCCTGAATCAGTAGACAGAACCGGGCAGCGGCACAACATAGCTTCAGCAACAGCATATCCAAATCCTTCAGAAATCGAGGTCGAAAGAAGGAATCCCCCTGAATCGCCAATGATGCTTAGATAGTCCGCCATAAGATCATGAGGTACGTTTGAGTAACGGATAAGACGAGCCTTGAGAGTTGGGTTATTCGCAAGTATCTCGTTAAAATCCTCAAGTTCTGCAGGATCGGCCATCGTTTCGTCTTCAAAGAGCCACAAATATAGATCTGGATACAAACCGATAAGCGTCTGTCCTAACAATAAAAAATCACGCCAATTTTTATTGGACTGTAAACGCCCCACCCAGCCTAAAATCGGGAAGGGTTTTCTGGGATAGGCTGTATATCCGAAGTATTCCCAATCCAGAGGATCATCAAAACTGTATTGAGGAATTTCAGGATAATTCGAACTCATGAGTTCTCTCAGTTGTTGATTATAAGGATAAAGTATTGCATCCGCGTGCTCATAAATTTGATCTTTGAAGGACTGCGTTAGAAGGAGCCGCTCTTCATGTCTTCCCAAACCCTGCAATTCAAAAATGAGTCGGCCGCTGTACCCAAAGCTTCTTAACTGTGCGAGCATGTTAATGTCAGAGCATACCGTTATTGCATCATAACCTTCGCGCTTAATGATTTCCCGGATGGTTTCCTTTTCACAAGTAACAAATGTCGTGATGTTCTTGATGTTGTTTCTGCCCTCCCCATCGAATTTATAGAGAAGATGGGATTCAACTCCGTGCGCTATCAACGCTTTGCTTCGAATCCGGTTTAGGGTCTCCATCCCTCCGCTCGGGTTGTAAAACATAAACAACACTTTCATGATGGATCACCAACGTGTTTAACCCTTTCTTCAAGTAAATGAACTAGATTATTGGTTCGGAACAATTCATTGGAAAGCACGGGATTAATCAAATCCACGGTACGGTAACCAATGACCGCGTGATTATCCGTATAATACGTGGACCATATGTTAAGGCCTGATTTATGAAGCTGGTTGATCAGAATTTGTAAATCCATTACATTCTGAAAACCTTTTAAATCGAGCAACATGGTAAAAGGAGTATGAAGACTTCGAACAGTAGCCAGAACAGCCACATCCTTCTCCCAATTCGGGTACGTTGCATAGACTGAACATGGATGCGGGATCTGTTTCAGGGCAGCACTCACATGTTGATCTGAAGAGAGGTCCAACACATAACATATATAGTTACTGAAAACTTGCTCATAGAGATTTTCAATTCGATCTATCGTTTCTTCCGAAACTTCACGCAGTGGAAGCAGAATACTAATTTCCGGGGCAATTCCCCTCCGCCTTCTTGCATCATGTCTGGCCAGATGATAAGCATATCGCCATTTCCGATGAGCATCCGTGGTCTTAAGTTGTGCTGAAACGCTGAAGGTCGAGTCCACCCGATATTCCATTAGCTCAACTGGAATATATTTGATGTCACAGTAGTCCGTAAGCTTTAGCCAATAATCATAATCCTCAACCGGAGCCAAACTGTAACCTCCTGGTACTTTCTTAGCGTAGCATGATTTATACATAAATGAGACACCAACGATGGAGGAGTCAAGCAGCGCCTCTTTGGGTTTCCCTTGATACTTACGCAATGCACTGAGTGCAACCTCATCGTTCAAAGGTTTATTGTCGTTATCAATTGATTGGAAAGAACTATACACCAGTCCCAGCTCCTCAGGGCCTTTCAGTAAGGCGGCACGGAGCACCTCCAAAAAATGCGGACCATAGATATTATCGCTCGATACCCAAGTCAAGAATTGGATTCTTCTATCCTTAAACAACTCTGCAAACCCCGTATTAAGTGCATGTGGAACTCCTTGGTTGATGGCGTAAGAGACCGTGTTCACTCGGGAATCGTTACCTACGAGAGACTGGACCAACGGTTCCATTTCGGGAGCCCCATCGATGACAATGACCATTTTAAACTGCTGGATTGTTTGGTTCAGCACGGAATGAAGTGCCGCTTTCAGGAATTCAGGCTTTTGCTTATAAAGAGGCATGACAATCCCCAAATCCACCAAGGCTTTCACCACTTCCCTTAAGGATTTATTAACAGTGTATTGAGGCCTTTAGTCCTTGCTTGTGCGAATAACCATCTATGTATCACTAAAATGCTCTTAGTTTAGAAAACGATAGGTTTCATTGTTCTTGAATCGATGAATAAGTGGCCGAGCAGCTTATTTTTACATTGATAAAAGAATGAGTGTTCGTATATAATACAAACAAACGTTCTCATAACAAGAGGGGGAATATCAATTGACAACGCGCAAAAAGCTGAAGGGTAACGGACTATGGGAATCAAGTCGGATGATGTTGCCAGAGCATAAGGAAACAATAATCCGCCGCAGCTGAGAAGAGGGGAGGAAAAGATCGACCAACGTTGGATCCTCAAGAAATGGAGTTGATCACGACAAGCAAACAAAATCTTCGAACTTCTCTCGCTGCCTGAATAATCGACCGCACGGAATTCATCGAGAACGCTACCGGGTACTCCTACAGCTCTAGGAATCAAGGGAGAGTGCGAATTACCTCGGTCTATCTCTAGATTTTAATGTTCAAAGTTACTCCGTTTGCACTTCGGGTTATAATTATTAATGAAAATTAAGGATCGGAGGGTGGTGCTTTATGGATTCATCTAATTATAGGAACGAAATTAATCAGATGTTAGACAGCTTACCAGAAGAAGAATTGAGGAAAGTTTTCTGGTTTGTTAACGTTACCCTTGGAAAGCACTTATACAATAAAAATTTGCTGGATAAAGGTGTAGTTATATTAGAACTAATTGAGGAAGCAAAAGAAATTATAGATTTATGGGATAGGGCTTTTGCTAAAAACATTAGCGATGAAATCAAAAAAGAGATCCATTATCATCAATATAAGTGGCACATATTTAGCTACAAAAAGAAAGAGTGTTTAGAAGGAGAAGCAGCGAGGGATGCATTTGATATTCTTACTAAAAATGAATTATATGTTATGTATCAAAACTCCCCCGATATCGTATTTGAGTATAAAAACGCTAAGGATGTAGTATCGGCCAATTTTGATTCTGAGCAAGATATCTATATATTCGACAAGAGTTTCAAATGGACTTACGTACATACCCATGAATCAATGTGTGGGCCATACTTTTATAAAAAATGAACTTGTATAGAAGTAGTGGCAGTAATGTTCGGTTGTGGTTATATGCAAAAAAAGTGATAGATCAAGTTTTGGTTATCCACTTTTTTATGAACGTTCTATTTCGCTTAACAAGGGCCCTTGCATTAATCAACTATGATGGAGGGTCTCTTTTAAAGCAAAGTCAACAGCACTTTTAGCATGGAGTGTTGCTGTATCATATACGGGTATATTGCAATCATCCTGTGAGATGAGCAGCGTTATTTCTGTACATCCCAGAATAATACCTTCTGCGCCTTGTTGTATAAGATGATTTATGATCTTTAAGTAGGTTTGCTTAGACTCTTCACTAATGATGCCAAGACAAAGCTCTTGATAGATTATGTCATGTATAACCAATCGATCGTCTTCATTTGGCACAATAACCTCGAGCTCAAACTTTTCTGTAAGTCTGCCCTTGTAAAAATCTTGTTCCATGGTAAATGCAGTACCCAATAACGCGACCTTCTTAATTCCATCTGTAACGATTCTCGTTGCTGTCGAATCCGCAATATGGATTAACGGAATCGATACCGATTCTTCAACTTCTTTTGCCATCTTATGCATGGTATTCGTACAGATGACAAGTAAATCCGCTCCAGCCGTTTCAAGTTTTTGTGCTATATCAATCATAATTCTCGCAGCCTCATCCCAGTTCCCTTGATGCTGCAAATTCTTAATTTCTTGGAAATCCACCGAATACATGAGGCTTCTTGCAGAATGATGCTCGCCTAGACTTTCCTTTACATATTGATTAATGATTTGGTAGTAGAGCTGTGATGACTCCCAACTCATGCCGCCAATAAGACCTATAGTTTTCATCCTAAACACCCCGTTTTATGTAAAAATTATCGATAAAATAACTCTTCCGCATAATTGCAAGCATGGTTTATTTTTTTTGCACTGTTGAATGATTGCTTTTTTCCTCTTTCGTTTTCAAATTCATATAGAGCAGTATGCTTCCAAAGAATGATATTTCAATTGCCCCCGTAATGATCCGCATGGGGCGTGTTTCTTTAAAATCAAATAAAATATGTCCCAGACAGTACAATGCCGAGAGAGCAATGATCCACCGAAGTATTACTTTTTTCACTAGCAGTCACTCCCTTATCTAGAAACAATAATACTACAAGTGAGGGGAAAAACCACCTTTTTCGGATGTTTGCAGATTTAGTTCAATATATTATATATTCATCCGTTTGGCTGTTGAAGTGAATGCCTGTAATGAATGGAATGGGAACAGCTTGCTGCTTTTCGCAGGAGCTGTTTTTGGTTTGGAGTAAATTTACATTGATAAAAGAACGAATGTTCGCATATAATACAAACGAATGTTCCCATTGCGAGGTGGATATAAATATGTTGAGCATTGGACTTAAGCCAGATGAAAGCAAGTTAGTAAAGGACTACACATTATTGCCTTTATTGCTTGATGTACTGGAAAATGATCGCAGTGTTCTTTGCCAATCTGATTTAAAGACATCCGAAGTGACCCGTGTTATGATCGACCGTTTACAGACTGCAGCCTTAGCCGATTTAACGGCAGCGCGAAGGAGCATGCGTGAGAATGACTTAAAAGTGTACCAGCATCGAAAGACCAATCTAGGCATTGAAGTTGAATTTGTGTGCAGAGGATACCACCATAAACTGTCCATGCTTTGGGGACTGATTGAAGCGGAAATTGAGCAGAGGTCCTATACCTATTTAGGGCTGAACATTGCAGACAAGGGGGGGCCGCATTGAAATCAAACAACCGGGTAGTCATGCTGGCGGATTGCCAGTCCTTTTATGCTTCTGTTGAAAAAGCCGATCATCCAGAGTATAAAAATCGCCCCCTGGTAGTTGCTGGTGATCCGGAAAGGCGTTCAGGAATCGTGTTGGCTGCATGCCCACTTGCAAAGGAAAAAGGAATAACGACAGCCGAGAGGCTGGGCGAGGCGCTTGCCAAATGTCCAGACCTCGTTGTCATCAAACCACGTATGCAAAAGTATATAGACGTCTCGATGCAGATTACTGAGATATATAAAAGCTACACGGATTTGGTCGAGCCCTACAGCATTGATGAACAGTTTCTCGATGTCACGGGTTCCTTACACCTCTATGGAACGCCAGTGGAGCTGGCCCAGATCATTCAGCGGCACGTCATGGAGGCGACAGGTGTTCGTGCTCGGTTTGGAATTGCCGAAACCAAAATACTTGCCAAGACGGCATGTGATAACTTCGCGAAAAAGAATCCGTCGGGACTCTACATTTTGTCAAAGGATACGCTTGCAGATACCTTATGGAAACTGCCGGTGAGCAGCATGTTTATGGCCGGCAGCAAGATGACGCGCCATTTTAACGTAATGGGTTTGCCTACGATCGGCAGCGTTGCTCAGACTCCCCTCTCTAAGCTAAAACAAATGATGCGTCGTAAGTTTGGCAAAAACTCCGATATCTCCGCTGAAATGTATTGGCGCATCGCTAATGGAATCGACGATAGCCCCGTGCGTCCGGGAACGCACCAGGTAGACCCCAAGTCAGTCGGTCATATGATGACCTTGCCTCGTGATTATGCAAAGCTGGAGGAGATCAAGGTCGTGCTATTGGGTATCTATATAAAAACATGTGTGCATAAAGGGTCTAATCTTTTAATTCTTTGGAGGAATAATATTTTTCAAGTTGTTTGATATCGAGCACAAATAAAAAATGAGCATAATTCTATCTATTTATGCTCATTTTTAGTCGAATGAAGGACGTGTTCTATTGACAAACATAGATGGTCGGAGTTTGATTCTATGACATACGCGTCCTTGGATTAAAAGAAGGAGGGATATGTGTTGAAATCATCTAAACGTGTGGTCATGCTCGTTGACTGCCAATCCTTTTATGCGAGTGTAGAAAAGGCCGAACATCCTGAGTACAAGGATCGGCCTTTGGTGGTTGCTGGGGATCCGGAACGTCGTTCAGGAATTGTGCTGGCAGCTTGCCCTATTGCCAAGTCAAAGGGGATTACTACCGCAGAGCGCCTTGGGGAGGCAGTGGCAAAATGCCCGGATCTTGTTGTTATTAAGCCGAGGATGCAACGATACATCGATGTGTCTATGCTGATCACGGACATTTACAAGAGCTACACAGATCTGGTCGAGCCGTACAGCATTGACGAACAATTTCTAGATGTGACCGGCTCGATGCATCTGTTTGCGGATACACCAAAAGAAATGGCCCGGATCATTCAGGCTCATGTACAAGCTGCGACAGGCGTTTATACTCGCTTCGGGATTGCCGAAACCAAAATCCTTGCAAAGACTGCATGTGACAATTACGCCAAAAAGAATCCATCCGGCATATATACCCTCACCAAAGAGATGCTGCCCGAGACGTTGTGGAAACGTCCCGTCAGCGACATGTTTATGGCCGGCAGTCGTATGACCCGACATTTCAATGCTATGGGACTCCTGAATATTGGAAGTGTAGCTCAGACACCTCTTGTAAAGCTGAAGCAGATGATGCGGCGGAAGTTTGGCAAGAACTCCGACATCCAGGCGGAAATGTATTGGCGCATCGCAAACGGAATCGACGATAGCCCAGTGCGATCAGGCACACACCAGGTTGCACCAAAGTCAGTAGGCCATATGATGACCCTCCCTTTTGATTATCGGGAGTTTGACCACATCTTAACTCCATTGCTCGAGCTAACAGAGTTGGTCTGTCAGCGCTGCCGGGCACTAGGGTTCATGGGGCATGTTGTGTCGGTGGGGTGTATGGGAGCTGACTTCGATCGGCCAACGGGATTTTCAAGACAAATGAAGATGGAGGATCCATCCAACATCACCAATCAGGTTTATCATTGGGCACGCCGATTGCTTGAAACTTATTGGGATGGCTTACCGATCCGGCGGATAGGCGTTAGTTTGACGCAGCTCACCCCCGACAATGAATATCAGTTATCGCTGTTTGATACTGACCGGGAGAGACAGATGGCACTTGAACGGACAACCGACGCATTAAAACTCAAATACGGTAATGCAATTGTAATCCGAGCAGTCTCAAAAACAGCAGCGGGCCAAGCGCTCGATCGATCAGCTAAGATAGGAGGACACTATAAATGACAATACGCAAAAAGCTGGAGGGTAATGGGCTGTGGGAGTCTAGTCGCATGATGCTTCCTGAACATAAAGAAACAATCATTCGCCGGCAATTAGAAGAGGGCAGGGAGGCTCGGCCCACGCTTGATCCCCAAGAAATGGAGTTAATCGAGAAGGCGTTGGCCGAATCTTTTCATGAGCACCGCACTGTTACAGTAAGGATGTTTGTTGAGTATGAAGAAAGGGAGTTAACCGGTATTGTCGTACTAATCCATACGTTCAGACGAGAGATCAAACTGTCTATCTCTGAGGGTGAATGGAATTGGATAAAAGTAGATGATATTACTTCTGCAAGCACATTTTGAAAAAGGAACGCTTATCGGCATATAGCTGATAGCGTTTCTTTTTATATTGATTTAAAGATTCCAAAAAAAATTTAGGATTCTGCTAACTTATTAATCTATTTAGCGTTTATATATATGAAGGCCTAAAAATTGGGAAAAGAGGTTGATTAATCATGAAAAGTAAATTTAAAATTTCTTTGATATCATGTATTATTTTATCTGCAATGTTAACTGGTTCTGCTTTTGCTGATCCAACAATCTCTTCCGAAGATGCCTCTCTAAGCCAATCCTCTACTGGGAGCAACGTTAGCGAGGAAAGTAATTCAGGCGGAGATTTTGAAACGCAAGTTTTTCAAGAATATGGACCTTTCGGTGGCCTATACCAATATAGCGGTGCTATACATGGAGCTTTAGTAAAACCTAACTCTAACCATAGTATGGAGATCAGAAACCTTAGAGTTTATGGTGTTAATTCAGGAAACCCAGCATATTTCACTCTGCGTGTAGCTGATGTAGATGGAAATACAATATATTCAAAAACCTACATGACAGACCAAGACCTCAGAAATAAACCGCCGATTTTGGTACCGGTTGTTAGCTATAAGAATTATCAAGTTATTATAGAATCACACACTAACAACCTTATGCAGGGGGGCTTCTATCTCGGCGTCGACGGGAACGTGTCACAGTTTTAAAAAAATACTCAGTATACTAAAAAAGAACTGCAACCCGTGAGGCTGCAGTTCTTTTTTTATTCTTTAACTTGCTTTGTTATGGTTTCTGCAATTGTAATCATTTCATCTACGTTTAGTGTGAAGCTACTCATTTCAAAATAAACATCGCCCTTAACCCATCTAAGAACCCATCCGCGTTGTTTGCTTTTCCAGGGGTAAAAAGAATAGGTAGTATTATTGATTACCGTTTGTTCTGACTGAGCTACAGGGACCATTGATCTTCGATTTTCTTCAAATATGGTCATAATTAAATCATTATCATCAGAGTCAAAATAAGCTAATAAAATGCTGTTTTCAAATTTTTTTTGTTTCAAGTCTCCAACTCTTAGGCACTTCAGGATGTATTGGTTTTTTTATTCTTAATGGTGCATCATAGCCATAACCAACCTCAGGCTTCTTATCGTGAACAGGTTCAGCATGGACAACAGGATGAACTGTGAAAGCAAGCAAAATACAAATCAAAAGCTTCTTCATAATACCTCCGAAAAAGTTAAGTTTATCTTTAGTATTACAATTAAAGCTTTTTTTATGTGGAGGGATTTTAAGTATCACTATACTTTGGCAAGTAATTGTCGGCATTCTCTAACCGTAATAGCCTTTTGTTTTCAGAGAGATGGATTTGGAATTAGAACGCAGCACTTTACCACTCTTTTTATTCACTCAACTTTCGCAGCATGAAATCGGCAAACAAGCCTTGATGTAACTGGGCAAAACGGCAATCCATTGCTGGAGTTGACGCTGTATCAGAGCCGAAAGCTTTTTGCCGGCCTTCGTGGCAATTTCGTTGATGTGATCGAGCAATTGTTGTAAAGCAACCGCCCAATCGAGCGTACCGACTTCGTCGCATAGCAAATAAAACAAGCCTCCGAAGGAGCGCGCATCGGTGCTTTGCCGATGCTGCCAAGCCAGCAGGATGTAGCGCGAAAACACAAGCGTCGTATGGCTGATCAGCAAATCATAGGAGCGGCCTTGAAACTCTTTTTGCAAACGAAGCAGTGATTTGGTGCACTTGAAGAAGACCTCAATGTCCCAGCGAATCGCGTAGATGCGGATCACGTCCTCTACGGAAAGGGAAAGGTCTGTCGTCAAAATAGCGAGCCATTCATTCTTCTTCGTACGATGACGAACGAACACCACGCGAACCGGAATGTCTGGGGCAAGCTCGGTTCGAATGCAGCGGAGAATGCCACGCTTGTTGCTCACCACAGGAAACGCTGCCGCGTACAGTTCTTTGAGCGACAGCTTCCGGCCTTGAACCAGGAAACGCTTATTGTCATTCTTGACCATGCCGATCACGTCGAGCCCGCGGGCAATGACTTCGCCAATGAGAGGCGCATGCGTAAACCAGCTGTCCATCAAGACGTAGGAGGCGGTCGCCCCTGCTGCCAAAGCGCGATCCAGCATGGACGCAATGACCTGCGGAGCCGATCGGAGCGATTCCTGACGGCGCTTGTAGCCGTGCGATCGTTTGTCGATGTTCTCGCTCATGCCGTTGATGGCAGACTTGCTTGAACTGAGCAGCGCGAAGTCGAGCGGCAAGAAGGTATGCCCGTCGGACCAGCCCATGGTGAGCATACGAAATCCTTTGTAATAAGCGCCGGTGGCATGATCTTTGAATCGGGCGAGCAACTCAACAGCCTTGCTGCGATTGCGTTCGAACATCGAATCGTCAACGATGAAGACGGTGTCCCGGTCGACAGACGTAAGAGTGCTGACCTTCCGTACCGTGGCGACACTGAGTGATGTCAGAAAGCGACGCCAGGCAAAGCCGGCATGATTGAGGAAGCGATACACCGCATCTTTGCCGGGAAACGATTCTCCCTTGCTGCTCTCGAGCAGACGAAACCAGTTTCTTTTGATGAAACAACAGGACAAAGACGAGTTGGAACAGTCGGGCACAGCTGAAACCAAATCGCTTGCGCAACCCAGCTTGTCGAAGATGTTTCATGACGTTCAGTTCTTGAAAAGCAGACTTTAATTCGTTTGGCAGTTGATTAAGATCGGGCTGATGGTCTATCATGATGGAAGACACCTCTTCTGTTTGATAGTGATTGCTCGCACTTTCACTTTACCAAACGAAGCGGTGTTTTTCTATTTTGCAAGCCATGTATCTGATTGCTTAGTAGCCCTGTGGCTGCAAGGATTTAGGCTAGTTTTTGCTCTGCGAAAGTTGAGTTATTCACAACAAATTATTTTAGTTCATCTTTGTCCGAGCTATATGAGAGTTCCTTAAAGCTTAGTTGTTCAGCTAAGGATTAATCCGATTTTTTACTCAAATCGAGACGCAAGCCTAGCGCATCTTCCCACCATCAATTATCAAATAGCTCTGGATACATTTTTACAATATCAGCATTTAAGGCACGATCTTCTGATTTTTTATTTTTAGTGATGGATATGATTTTTTCTAGTGCCTCTTCATCCTGGAAGGTTTTATAAGTACTTTTAACAGCAACTTCAAGGTACTGTTGTCTGAGTAATTTAATTTCGTTCTCAAGCATTTTAATCTGCTTTTCCTTTATAGACAAGTTAGCGGCTAAGTCTTGATTTTGCTCGAGGATTGTATCTGACTCCTTCGCTTTTTGATGCAAAGCATTTAGCATCTGATTGAAATGAGATAACGCGCTAATCAAGCCTGATTTATTATTCCAGTATGTTTCGACAAGTTCCACAACATTAGGTAAGGGAAGTGAAGTTTCAGTTTCTGTATTTTCCAGCTGCATGGGCTCGTTAATCATTGCGATTTGTTCGGACATTCTTCTTTTCCATACAAAGCGGTTTACCCCAGTCTCTCTTTCCAAAATAGAAGGGTTAATCTTCTTCCCAGGATTTTTTGATATATATTTTAACAAGATGTCTTTTAATTGCTTATCCGTATATTTTTGTGGCGCACCTTTTTTCATAATTCGTCCTCCAGCAAATAAGAATCGACCATCGCCTTTTGATCCATCAATCTTCGCAGTTCATTACTCGCTGAGGATAGCCTTTCTTGACTAGTATGCTGATATGTCTAACGTAGCACAATCGTAATTTATGGATTTTGTGACATATCGTATGAGTTCCAGTTGTTTCTTTAATCTGCTTTCAAGAGCATCAGAACAATCTTTCAACCAGGCTAATCCCTTTTGTTTGTCTTCTGGTGAGAAAAAATAAAATTCACAAAACCGGCAATCCCCAACCTGACAGCGAGATGGGTGATCCGTACAAAAGCCATGTTCCACTTTGTGCGTCTCTTGGAAATCACTTATTTGATAAATTCTACTTTTAGCAATTATGCCCTGAGTCGCAACATCCCAATTTGATCTCCATAAGTTCACACGTTTCATTCGAAGCATCTGCGCCGCGTGATGGACAAAAGATTGAGCGAAGTGATCCAAATGTTTATGATAATGTAATTGGGTTTCTAATTGACTATGTCCACCCATGCGAGCAATAGTTAACATATTAAACCCTTGCAACATCATATTGCAGAAGGCAAAATGTCTGGTATCGCCAGGCTTTATTCTTTCCAAGTCGCCATACTTCGCAGTAACGATTTCATCATAAAATCGATCAATCATATTAATAAATTGGGAAGCTCCTATCTTTTCTCGCGTTATTTCCTTTGATTTTAATTTAACGTACTTTCGATAAGCTTTATACGATATCAAGTAGGAAGATTCAGTTGCATAAGCTAATGTAAGTCGTTTATAGTCCTCAATTAATTCGAACACTTCCCGATTCACTTGGATAGTATCCGTGACCGCTAGCTTTCCTGGACGGCTGGATAAATTCTTTCTTCGAGGTACAATCATCCAATATCTATCCTCATCATCCTTCATTGTGCAGTCCCTGCTTAAAGAGTAAAATTCGACGGGGCGCATGGGAATAATCCGAGTAATCCTCCACCATAAAAAAATCGGATAATATTGCAATTTTTCTTCGTCTGAAGTACATGTTATAAAATAGTCATCCAAAGCAACATCGAAAAGCAAGATATCATGAAAATTAGGTAATTCACGTACATTGGAGACTTTCGCATTATAATTAGCACATAAGTCGCAATACAACTCAGTATGAGGATGATTATAAAAAATCAGAAACTCCTTTATACTGGTAGCCATGGCAAACTGTTTATGGTCTCCGAAATGATTTAACGTATCTTCTAAATGTTTGAGATGGTCTAATCGAAAACCTCGGGTAATTCGTATAGCCTCTTTTATTTGTCCTATATTTTGGCGAACGGTTTGCGTAGTAATGCCGTTATACATTTTTTGGACAGAATAGCATTTCAAAGCTTGATTGATTTCACCATAGATTTCACAATCAAACTGAAAAAGAAAATTACTGGATTCCCCTTTAGCCGACCACAAGAAGTCTTCAAAATCGCCTGTTACAATAAGCCCTTTGCGTTCCAATTCTCTGAACATATCCTTGTAATCGTGAAGTTCTTCTAAACTAAAGGTGACAGACTCAATACTTTCTAAAATTAGTCTATCGCTTAATTCCTCTAGGGTTCTTCTTCTGTGTAATGCAGCGTGGAATTTAGCCATTAAACTTCCTCACTAATTAAATTTTGAATAGCAATCATCTTTTCCTTTAAATTGTTAAGATCGATAAAAGTCTGAACATAGGTTTTGCCGAATTGCTGTATCGCCTGACTTAAAAGATCTAGAATTTGAAACAAAAACTTGCGGTCCCTGACCCGAACGGCAGGATACTTGGTATTTTTAATCGATACAATCAATCGATCAAGTTCATGATGAATAGAAATTAGAATATATATCTTCGGTATTGCGTTCTCACAATGTAAGCAAGTCGTTGCCGTTGGTGAAGTGCAACTTGGGAAGGTCAAGCATTGAACATGCTGCAGTTTGGCGGGCATCTCACCTTTATAGATTTTATGC
Organism: Paenibacillus vortex V453; assembly: GCF_000193415.1. Taxonomy (NCBI): domain Bacteria; kingdom Bacillati; phylum Bacillota; class Bacilli; order Caryophanales; family Paenibacillaceae; genus Paenibacillus; species Paenibacillus vortex. The sequence continues at coordinate 39,556 of NZ_ADHJ01000048.1, read as the reverse complement.
AACAAAGTCATCAGCTCTGTTTCAGTAAGATTCGATAGTTGCAAAGCCAATGAATGTTTACTTTGTTGCTGGCGTACTAAGAATTGGCCAAGTTGTTCCAATTGATAAGGAGAAAGTTCTTTTCGAAACTGTTCGATCAGTGCGGTACTTTGCTCTACCTCTAACTGAGGCGCGTTTGGCATAGATAGACGAATGAGATGATGGTACAGCCATCCAAAGTGCCCTCGGTTAAACAAGTTTAAACTTACCCGTTCAATTGAACCATCTTTGTTTACTGCTTGAATATAGGTTGCAGTCGAGTTTTTATCGGTATGCCCCCTCATTCGTTGAGACAGTTCGTACGCGATATCCGCACTTCCTTTCCCCTCTACGACACTATAAAAGAAATAGGTCAAGAGAGTTCTATTCATTTTTCGACTTTGGAAATCAACAAGATCCGGCCGCTTATCGAAAAATAATCGGATATACGTTTCTTTTTCAAAGTGGACGAATCTTCTTTGGCCCAGTCTGAGTAGTTGTTGATCTCCTTGCATTCTACGATGGATTTCTGTGATCACAAGAACGGTAGCCGTGGGAACAATCATGTCCTGATTAACGAGGAAATGCCCCAGGGCACCAGTTTTGCTAATATACATTCGTTCTACCCGTTTATACAGATGGTTGATGACTGCTTGCGCTTGCTCCTTTGACAGTTTCGTTTCCCTTAGTTGATCAAAAGTCTGTAAATTGCAGACCTCCAGCTCAATATTCGGCAGCTTAATAATGTCTGATGGTCTCCACGCATCAATGACATGCATTAAGACATATAACCATGTTACAGCGTAATCCCTACTTTGGATGGCCTGCTCAATGTGAAGGTCGACATCCCTAACATAACTGTAATAAGCTAAAAATTGTTCCGGACTGTACATCTCTCTTTCTTCTATAGGAAGGGAAGTGATAGCATAACTTTTCGAGAATGAACATAGCCCTTTACCTGTGCAATATTCCAAAAAATAAATGAAAGTGCTTTTATCCCGAATTCCCATTCCAGGATTTCGAAAGATAGTTTCTAATTGTTCTGCATTCATCAAGAATACTTCAGTCTTTAGTAGACGGAATAAACGCTTTAATGTGCTGATATACTCCAGAGCCTTATTGTGGATTGTTTTGCTGTTACCGTGGCTGCTATTAATTTTTAAGATAACAAATTCACGATAGAGATCTACTGTTTTTTGCAACGTATCAGGCACTTCCAGTTCAGCCAACCTGTATTCAAATAAATCAATTGGTCCCGATAGTTCCGCTAATTCTTGTTTTCTATTTCTTTCCTTTTCAATATGTTTAATGGACTCATCAGAAGGTACCATCCACTCATTGTTATGTTTTATACCTCCAGGAATTACTCCCTCCCGAATCAACTCTGACACCCATTTTTTACTAACACCCAAACTTGCGGCAATATCAGTAGGAGGTACATAATCACTTAAAAAAGATTGCGATTCCTTAAACTGATTTATGGACTCAATAGGAATAATCCATCCCGCGTGATGATAGGGTAATTTTTTGTTTTTTTGCACCCGTGAATGCACCTTCATTAGCTAATGAGCTAATATTTGCTTTACTCAGTGATAATACTTGTGCAGCTTGATCCGCGGAAAGATATCCTTCAGGTGGTGAAATCGATAATAAATATTCGTCCACACATTCTATTCGAATGTAACGAACACCATTGATGACTTCGACACCCGATAAAATGTTTCTTAATACTAATTTTCTGATCCATGATTCACTTACGGATAAATATTCAGCTGCTTCCGGGAAGGAGAGGAATCCTTCGGGAGAAGAGGACGACTGAATATATTCCTGCACAGACATGGAAGGCACTATCCAAGAACCTCTATGTTTCTTTGCCCCAGCAAATGTTCCTCTCTTAATAAGTCTGCCAACCCAAAGCTCGGAAAGATTAAGTCGTTCAGCAATCTCGGCAATAGTCAAATATTCATCGGGCATGTTTAATAATGCCTTGTAATCCTCCACAGACTTCAGAGGGATTTGCCACGAACCCAATACTTTTATTGCTCCTGTAAACGCGCCGTTTTTCACCAAGCGTAGTAGGCTTCTATAGCCTATTCCTAATTTTTCTGCAGTTTCAGCAGGACTTAAATAAGACATGTTTCTTCTACTCCAATAATCAATTTTTTATTAATTTTGGTAGGTAATCTTTATATAAATGTTGCATCCGGTTCTCAAGTTTCTTTCTCATTCGTTCCGTGTTTCCTTGATACACAAGAGATGATGCAAGATTGGAGTCTCCTCTTGGCAAAGCAATATCGTATGGATTATCAGCTTCTTCGGCTAGGAGATTTGTAAATATGCCTCTGCCTAGATGAGTGGACCATTTATATTCTTCCAGTTTGACTGCATAAATCAGATCATCTGGATTAGACGATTTCCTCAGTTGCTTCAAAAATTCTTTTTTTAATTTACTGAAGTAGGCCCTGTAACTTTGTCCTGACATGGCTTTCCCATCCCGATTTACAAATAACGCATCAGATCCATCCATAGGAGGATAATTTTCAATGTGATTACGATACAGCATCTGCAACCAATCTTGAATTGGGAATACGATTTGTCTTCTTGGTTTTTTTACACCACTTGAACCAGCACTATCTTTAATATCCATTCGCAAGGTTTTTTGTTCTAGGCGAACTACTAAACCGAATTCTCCATAAGAGCCGATAGAATTTACATCGGATTTTCGAATGTTCACAAGCTCTCCTTGTCTAATTCCTCCGAAACACTGCATATAAATTCCCAAGGCAATGGGATTCGCGGTTTTCACAGCCAGCTCAATAAAAGGTAAAATATATTGTTCAGGCAAATCATGAGCTATATGGCCTTGCTTATTTCTCGGCATTATCACTCCTTTAAATGGGGAGACCGTATATTTTTGGTTTGATTTTCCGTACAGGAGCCTTTTTTTAAAGGAACTTTCGTTAACATGAACCAACAGTTTTTTCTTCGCCAAGAACTCAAAGAATAAGGTTAAGGTTCTTTCCGCCTTTCTAAGTGTCATTCTTGATTTGTCTTTTTTCGTTAGTTCGTTCAAATAGTCAGTTCCATGAGAAAAACGAAGTTCTTTTAAAGAAGAAAGCTTATATTTTTGCTGATTATCAATAAGTATGTAATTTAAAAAAGAGCAAAGGTAATTAGCATGGAGCCTTTGAGAATTATACGCTCTATATTTCCAGTAGTGAAAAATAAACTCTGTAAGAGGATGGATGCATAGTCTACCATTCATTTTGTTTTGCAAAACAATTACAGCATGCTTATTAAGGACAGGTTCGCTATCTCGATACCTTTTCCAAAACTCAATTCCAACACTTTGTACACTAAAACGTAACTCATCAATCTTTCTTGAAAAAGGCAAGATTGAACTATTCAGGCTCATTTAAACACCCCCACATCTAATTCAGTAAATAATTATGCTCATTCATGAATTCGAAATATTTAATATGTTACCATATCATTGTTATCGTGTTAAGCAATCAATAATGCTCATAAAGAAAAGGTCCTCAAATTAGTATAAAGCCTTGATAAATCAAGGTTTATGCTAATTATTAATGCACACAACAAAATATGCTCAAAATTTTATAGATACTGCTTGAGCTCACGGAGCTGGTTTGCCAGCGATGCCGTGGTCTTGGTTTTATGGGGCATGTAGTATCAGTCGGTTGTATGGGGGCTGACTTTGACCGTCCCACAGGATTTAGCCGACAAATGAAGATGGATGATCCCTCGAATATAACGAACCAGGTTTATCGCTGGGCATGCCGGCTGCTTGAGTCCTATTGGGACGGCTTGCCGATCCGGAGGGTGGGTATTAGTTTGTCGCAGTTTTCCCCGGATACGGAATATCAAATGTCTTTGTTTGATACAGGACGGGAGCGGTCGATGGCTCTTGAGCGCGTGACGGATGCCCTTAAGAATAAATATGGGAATTCGATTGTTATTAGAGCGGTATCCAAGACAGATGCAGGCCAAGCGCTGGACCGATCAGCTAAGATAGGAGGACACTATAAATGACAACACGAAAAAAGCTGGAGGGTAACGGGTTATGGGAATCAAGTCGGATGATGCTTCCAGAGCATAAAGAAACCATTATTCGAAGACAACTGGAAGAGGGAAGAAAAGAACGACCGACATTGGATCCACAGGAAATGGAATTGATCGAAAGCGCGTTGGCCGAGTCTTTTCACGAGCATACTGCAATTAAAGTTCGATTATTCGATGAGTACGAGGATAAGGAGCTGACAGGCATTGTCGTTCTTATTCATACGGTTAGACGAGAGATCAAGCTGTCCATGGCTGACCGTGAATGGCATTGGATTAAGATCGATGAGATTATTTCCGTTCGATAAAAAACAAGTCGCATGAACAACAGGATAGCCATTTGCTCCATTCCAGGCAGGGAAAACCCGACTGATGTCGAAGTTTGTAGTGGGGGGGTGCTTACATGCTAAAAACATTGAAAGTTGAACTCTTTAGCGATTCTGATTTGGACCAGCTGCAGGATCAGGTTAATGAGTTCCTCTATAAACTTCATCCTGATGATGTCAAGGATGTTAAGCTTTCATCTGCCGATGGAACATATGATATTTTAATCATTTATAAACAATAAAGAAAAAAAGCACCTGCGCGGTGCTTTTTCTTCTGAATCCATATCATTATTCTGGAACAGGGCATGTCCAGGAACACTATTCGTTTATTCAACCTTATCAATAGTCGAAACGCCCAGAAGAATTGAAATGGTGGTTCCACCACTAATATTATCAAATGAATAATATGTTGCCGGCACTCCTCGCAAAGTTACATAGTCGTCTTCCAGAATATCGCCCGTAGAGTTGGCATAAAAACCAACGATGGAGTTATCGTTATCATCGATGATGTGTATTTCTGCAATGGTAATGCCCCCGTCGAGTTCTTCTTCTGTGATATCAATAACGTAGCCACTTACCTCCATCATTTTATCAAGATAAGGATTTAAATTTTTGAGGAGGTGACGTGAAGTAATTGTTGGATCGACTTCAGCCTTTGCACTCTTTTGATCCTCAGGTGTTACCGCTGGGAATAACTGATGATGTTGAATAATATAGTTATACGTTTTTTCATCAAGAGCTCCGTCTTCAATTTCCGTAGGGATAATGTAAGCCATCATTTCGGCAAATATATTTTCTTCCGTAAAGCCCTCAAGACTACTGTCGGCGTTTGCACTGGTATCAATGCTATTCATAGCACTTTCTGTAATCTTGAATGAGTCCAATATGTTTTGGATCGTCGCTTTTCCACCGTTATCGTAGGACGTTTTGGAGTAGGAAGTCGAAAGAGTATAAAGCGCATTGCCATTGGAAACAAAATATTGAGTCAATACTACCTGTTGGTTTAACTCTCCGTGAGTGTATTCAGCCTCTAAAATTCCCGCTGCTTTCTCTGGAACGTCGACGTAATTCAACTTCTTGTAATTTTGAATTAATTCCCCGCCATCTCCATTCGATAAACCTTGCGCCGATAAATTAGCCGCTTCCTCAGGGGTGGCAGATGATTCCTCGATAATCAAATTTAAATTATCAACAAAACCTCCCTTGGGATTAGGATTTACAAATGCAGCAACAACTTGAGGTATGTTAAGGTCTGCGTCTTTCCAGGATGATGGGTAAGAAAACGAGAAACTCTCACCCGTAAAGAGTTGGGTTTCTTCTTTTGCTTCTGTACTTGCAGAAACTGTATTGTTCACCACTTCGTTTTCTGCTGGTGCAGGAACGGATGAAGTTCCGGTTGTATCTTCCTCAGCACCGCACGCAGTAAGAAGGGCCAATAGGAATAGAATGAATATCGTTGATTTTACTGTGCTTTTCATTTGTTCTTCTCATTTCTTAAGTCCCCATCGGTTAGGGTATTTGCTCCACCGGAAATGATTCCGCTTGTTGTCAATCTGGTGCATCTTTGTTTCCGTTATACTTATAAGAGAAAAATAAGGATATTACAAAGTAGTCTATCAGAACTAGGTATATTTTTCTATAATTAATCTGAAAAAAGAAGAAAATGTAGAAAAATAGAATTCGGTAGGATTAAAGAACTATTTCTGATGAATACCGGACGTTCTCGATGCTTGGCACAGTGTCGATGACCCACCCACACTTTTTATGTCCCCCTAATGAAGCTTTAAGGTTCCATTAAGCTACATCTCTTATGATGGAATCACCTCTTAACATATAGATCAGGAGCCCCTCTAATTCCGTGGTTAGAGGGGCTTCTCTTGTCTGCATATGGTTGTACAGACCATAAACGCATGCAAAAACCCGCCTCCGGTAGATCGCTGAACCGGAGGCGGGTTTATTTTTATTTTACGAGGTCGTTCAACTGTTCTTTAAAGGCTTCCACGATCTCGCCATTCCGCTCTTTGCGGGCGGATTGGTGGGAGACGGACGCCTCCTGGATGTCACCAAAAGCCCAGAAGCTCTTTGGTACATCCGGCCAGGTAGGATCGATGTCCACCAGCGGTCCGCGGTACAGCATGCGGTTAATTAAGGCTACTGCTTCGGAACGGACGATGGCTTGGTTCGGTCGGAAGGTTCCGTCCGAATAGCCTTGAAGCATACCGTGACGAGCCAGTGTTTCAATGGCGGAGGCAGACCAGCTGCCTGCCGTTACGTCGTTGAAGTGAAGCTCCAGCGACGTCGCTTGGTCCAGCTTCAAATAACGTGCCATGACAGAGGCGAGCTCGCCCCGGCTGACAGGCTGGTCCGGATGGAAGGAGCCATCCTGGTAGCCTTCAAATATTTGATGCTTGGTGACGGTACGAATGTATGAATAGGCCCAGTGGCCTTTCGGTACATCCTTATAGCTGTCGGCTGCACTCTCGTAATCCCCAAGCAATCTTGCGATAATAGCGGCAAGCTCGGCGCGGGTCAATGATTTATGCGGCTTGAAGTCGCCGTCCGGGAAGCCAAGAATGTAACGCTCATGCTTCAAAGCTCCCGCATTTGCACCATACACGAGCAGCTGAAGCCGATCGGTATTGGCTTTGCCCGATACATGGTCTCCAGATGCTGTATATTGAGCGGACAGCGTAAATGCTTGTTCATCTACGCCTTGAGCCAGTTGTGGCCATTTAAGTTTAATATGATAACTCTTCAATTGGCCGGCATCCAGCTTGTCTATGTCCCATACGATCTTGCCGTCAATCACTTTACCGCCGGCGGCATCGATGACTTCAACGCCTTTTGGCAGGATAAGTTCAATTTGTCCACCATGAACGGTGGAGCCGGAAAGATTCTTGTAGCTTAATTTTACAGAGGCCTGGCCTCCATCCGGATGGATAGAGCGGCTGATCTCCAGGTTCACATTTACGGCTGATAGATCAATGGGCACCGGTTTTGGTGCCTCAGGGTCAGGCTTTGGCTGAGGTTGGATAGGTACTCCAATGCCGCCGGAAGAGCCTGAATCGTCGGAACCTCCAGAGTTGGCCGACCGGATGGTGAACGTACGGATCGACACCGTACTCAGATTGCCAGCCATGTCCATGGCAAGAGCCTCTACACGGTACGTACCGACAGAGGAGATCGGACGATCCGGCGTGAATGTCCATTGATCCCCGGGACCCGGAATAGCCAGGCCTTGTGCAACAACGCGATTGTTCCGGTCGTAGACCGAAACGGTTACGCTGGTGGCGGGTTCATTAGGACTCACAACGATTTTATCCACCGGGGCGTTTGGACTTCCAATGTAGCCGTCTGCCGGTGAATCAATGGTAACTACAGGTGCAACCGTATCGATGGTAAAAGGATAGGCTTCGCTGGAAAACTCATCACCATTTGCGTCTCTTCCTTTGGAGATAACGGTATAGGTTCCGTCAGCAGCTATCGGCTCATCCGGTATGAAGGTCCAGCGCTCCGGATCGTTTGACAGCTTAAGGGCTTGCCCCGGAATCAATTGGCCCAGTCCATCTCTGACTTCAACTTCAATCAGATCGGCAGAAGACTCGATCATACCGGTAATTACGGTTACGGGACCTTGAATGTGTTGACCATACTGCATAGGGCCAGTAACCGAGATGCGAGGTCCGACAACGGTGAAGGTCATGGTGTCATCCACGATTTTGCCGAGTACGTCCTTCGCGGTGGCGTGTCACCGTATAGATATCGTCTCTCCAGTACGAGTCTGGCGTAAATGTCCATTCTCCATTAGGAAGAACAGTTACGGTTCCATTTACAGGACCATAGGTTGCGCCAGTCACAGTCACCACAACATGATCATGAACCGGAGTGCCAGCATCCCTGTAAGTCCCCTGAACAGGCAGTGTAATGTGCTGAATCGTGGAGCCGTTTGCCGGAGCGGTTATGGCAATCCCCACATTGCTTACCGGAAAGTCTCCGTTCACCCCGGAAACCGGTCCAAGCGGCCGCAGAACACGAGACGGGTCAAGATGATCGATAATGCGATCCCCTGCCTTGGGAGTATACGTTAGTTGTACATTGGCGTTCTCCGGTATTTCGATACCGTTCGGGAGAGCCAGAACCAGGGTATCTTGATCCGTTGTCCCATTTCCGATCATATCAACCGGATATACCGTGGCACCGTTATCCCATGTGAGAGATAGTTCGGGCTGACCGATCACATCCACGGTCCGTTCAAATTTGACGGTCACGGTATTGCGGTCTGTACCCACAGCAGCAGCGGCCGGTTCAAAAGCCGAGGTCTGGTTCTTGACATCAAAATGTTCGAGCCATCCCAGACTGCGCTGAAGGGGGAGGAGTTCCTTGATATCTGCACCGGTAATACCTGTGCTGTAATTCATGGTGATATTGGTTGGCGCGCTGTCATCTGCTTTGAAAGGAATGCCTGTTGCAGGCAGATTGGCAGCATCCAACGTGAAGATCAGCGTTTGGCCTGTCGGATCGGCCGGATCCATCTCCACATTTATTGCACTCACCGGAGCAGCGATCCCATCAAGCTTGAAGCTAAATGCCGGGGCGCTTCCAGGGAGACTCGCCGCGTTCAGCGGCTCCGCAAATTCCACCTTGACCTTGTTGCGTGACTCATCATTGATCACTTCAGCCGCTGTCGGCTGCATCTGGTTGCGCACCGGGTCGTTCAGGAACAGATCCAGCTGCTCGTTCGAACCGTCGGCCTTCTTAATGAGGTCAGCAGCATTCAGCTTACCGGGCTCATACGAAATGCTCACTTCAGCAGCCAGTGGGATCTTCCCGTTCCAAGCTGGCGGTACGCCAGGAGCGCTGTTCAGATCCAGCTTAAGCGTTAAATGCTTGTCCGTATCCTGCGTGAATGAAGTTCCCGCTGGCGTCAACACCAGTTTCACCGGCGGCAGCACACCGTCGCTAATCGTCACTGTGAACGCGGTCATAGCATTAGCTGCCACAGGTTACGATAGAATCAGGGAAACGTGATGCGGATCGAGTCGCGATCCTGAGTATTCACGACCTCATGATTTACGGGAGCAAAGTCGGTTCTCAACAGGCACGGTAACGCCTCCATTGACCGGGAAGCTCTCCAATGGGAGGCCGCCTGTACCGGTTCCGGTGACAGAGCCCTTATCCTTGTCATAGTTCAAGGGCGTTTGCACATTGGGAGGTATCACATAATCCACCGGCAGGCTTGGAGGATAGTCGGGAGAATCGGCATCGATCTCCAGTACAAGCCGGAAAGGATCGTCTTCATCCTGAGAGTCCTTGGCATGCCCCTTTACAACAAGCGGAATCTTCACCGTTGCTGAGGGATCCGCCGGGTCAGGAACTTCAATGTAAAAGCCGCCGGTATCATGAGGATCGTAAGTTACCGGCATATCAAGTGTGGTGACAATCGTTTTACGGTCGTCACCGACCTTGGCATTTGTGACGACAGGAGCGCTTCCTGACTCGAAGTAGACAGGCGTCGTATCGAAGTTGCCGCCGCCATACACTTTGCCGTTCAGCTCGCCGCCGATCCGTGCCTTGGCATAGCTCAGGTGCGGGTAGTCGCCAAGGTTCCAGAGGTTGACGCTGGCAACACCGTTGGCATCACTCGGAACGGTGATTTCCCGGACCAGAACCTCTTGTCCATTCCGATCATAACGTTGTGTTCGAACCTCGTACCCGTCTGCGGTCAGATACATATCGGAATCGTCGGCAAGCGTTTCGGACCATACCTTGCGTCCGCTGCCGATGTCGACCTGAGTATTTGCCAATACATAATACATGGAGAAGGTAACCGGATAACCGGCGATAAGGTCCCCATCGATAGTTCGGACCTCCGCTTGGATCTCTGCAGTAGATCCCCCGGCTTTTATGCCGTCCATTGGAGTATCTCCGGCTGCACCGGTCACAGGCTTAACGCCCAGTACGCCGTTACTGCCATTAGTATCCTTCTGGAAGAAAACAGGTAGGCCGCTTGCATTTCTTAAAGGCACCGTATTTACAATTTGGATATGGGTCGGGGCCTGCTCTACTTCCTGTTGTCCTTGATTCGTGCCAGGCACAATCAGTCCGCTGTAGTTGTTAAACTGCCAGGAATAGATGTCATGGTCCTGATAGGAACCGCCCGTGGCTGCCGTAAATCCGATGTAGGCATCATCCTGAAGCAGCATGGACGAAAGGTCCTGCGTGTCAGACATGATGGGTTTCACGGGAATGACAGATCCGCCCGAAGTACGGGATACGAGCTGTCCATTTTCCAAATACGGGAATTCGGTAACCTCCTGGGTTGCAACTTCGTTCCCGGCGATAACCAGTTTGCCGTCGGTTCCGACTTGAGGCACAAGATAGGTGCCGTTATTGTTCTCGCGGATCAGATAGACATTAAACTTCTTTGTCAGTCCGTCATAGTCGATCCAGGTATGGAACAGCTTGTACGGATCCGATGCCGCCTCGCCAGGAGTTTGGGCAAGGGACAGCTTTTTGATATCCATATTGGCGATGTTCTTGCCGTCGACCGCACCTTTCGGTTGAGCATCATGATCCACGTTGCCGTCCAGGACGAGGGCTACGTGGGAGGCGCGGTTGCCGCTTGAAGTTCCAATAGCTCGGGGATCATTCCGCGGTGTGCCGTTGTCCAGACCCTTGTTGTACCAGGTATCGTATTCCACACCGATGCTCTTGGCTACGCCGGAATAACCGAGCCCGCCGCCGCTGGCACCTGCTTCGTTGGACGCAGTTTGTACCACGAACACGATGCCGTCCGCTTGGGTTCCCCCATGCATTTTAAAACTGAAATACGTACTGAATGAGCGGTTGTTGGATAAGGTTACGCGCTCTTTGTTAAACATGCTTCCAAACGATTCCGGCTTGTTGGTAGCCAGACGCATCGGAAACAGGCCGTTTCCGGCATCCTTGAAGCCCACAATATTGTTTGGGCTCTTGATTTGAGAATCGCTGTATGGAGCGGTGCTGGTTCTCACACCGTAGTTATACTGCAGGTCTTTAGCGATGACTTTACCCAATTGGGTTAGGCCGGTTGGAGGTGTTTCGGTTTGGTACGCAAAATTCGCATAATTTCCGACCCTCGGATTGTTTGACGAAAAATCGGTGTTCTTGAGTGATATGTAGTTTTTCGTCTCATCCACTGCTACATTCGCGGCCGCTGAAGCTGTACCGGTCGACCATAGCGGAAAAACAGCAGTGAAACAAAACACAAATGCCAGGCAGGAGCTGATCCAGCTCTTGGCGCTGCGCCTTGGTCCTGATTCAAATCTTTTCAAAACTTTACCCCTTTCTACTCTCATATTGTTGTATCCCCTGCGGAAATGAAACAGGGACGCCTCCTCCAAAAACCGCAAGAAATCACTAAAGCAGTATATAAAATCGATCTCTACAAAAACTCGACAAAATCTGTCGTTTTTCTACAATATATCAACATACACATATGCGAGGTTTGATTGTTGCTATTTTTTTGGGCTATGATAGACTAGTGTTTTTTATAAGAAACACAAATGTTTCAAAGAGAGTAGGAGAGTTATGGAAGATTTGATCTTGTGGTTGAAGTACTTGCTGCTGGGCATCGTGCAGGGGGTTACGGAGCCGATTCCGGTATCCTCTAGCGGTCATCTGATTGTAGCCCAACGATTAATGGGCATGGAGCAGAATGGGCTGTCATTTGAAATTTTGACCAATACGGCGTCGCTGATTGCGATTGTGTTTATTTTTCGCAAGGATCTGCAGAGATTGCTTGTGAATGGCCTGAATTATTTGCGCACACGAAAACCGGAGTATAAATCCGATTTCATGTTCATTTTGTATATTGTTGTGGGTACGATCCCCGCTGTGCTTATTGGCTTGCTGTTTAAGGATCAGATCGAGTCGATATTCTCCTCCGTACGTACGGTAGGAATCGCGCTGCTGTTCACGGGAGTTGCCCTCTGGCTGATTCGGAATCTTCGCGGCCGCAAGCAGGATAATGACCTGTCCTTCAAGGACGCGCTTATCGTAGGGCTGGCCCAGGCTGTTGCGCTGATACCAGGCATTAGCAGATCTGGCTCAACCGTAATCACTTCGATTGCTGTGGGCATGAAGCAGGAGACAGCGCTGCGGTTTTCTTTTATGCTCTATATTCCAATCAGCCTTGGAGGCATGGTGCTGGGCATTTCGGATATTGCGTCCGATCCTGACATTTCCAAGCTGATGATGCCTTATCTGCTCGCGTTTATAGCTACACTGATCTGTACTTATTTTGCAATGAAATGGTTCATGAACATTATGGCGCGTGGGAATTTGAAGTATTTTGCATATTATTGCTTTGTTGTCGGTATTCTGCTGCTGGTGTTCTTATAAGAATGAAGAAGGGCTTCGCATAGGTTCCGTGAACTTGTGGGGAGCTTCTTTTATACCGTATCTACCGTACCAGCAGCCGAGGATGAGAAACAGATAGGGTGCTTTTTGAAGTTAGGTATCTAATGGGAGAGTGATTCTGATGATAAAAGGACCTTTTCAATCCGTGATGACATCGGAGGAGGAGCTTCGCGGTTTGTTCGGGGAATCCAGTCATGTGGTCAAGCATAAAACGTTGGATCGAATGGATCATCACTGTAAAGACTTCATAGCAAAGAGTCCGCTGCTGTTTATGGCAACCTCCGATGCATCGGGGTATTGTGATGTCTCACCGAGAGGAGATGCGGCGGGGTTTGTTCACATCATGGATGAATCCTGGTTGGTCATTCCGGAAAGGCCGGGTAATCGACGGTTTGATTCGCTGCGAAATATACTGTCCAACCCGAGGGTCGGCCTCGTGTTTGTCATTCCCGGTTTGAAGGAGACTTTGCGGATCAACGGCAGCGCCGTCTTAATCAGAGATGAGGACCTGCTTGACCTGCTGAGCGTACAGGGAAAAAGGCCATGGCTTGGGATTGGGGTACGAGTGGAGGAATGTTTCATTCACTGCGCAAAAGCTTTTATGCGTTCACAGGTTTGGGATTCTGGTTCCTGGTTATCCAGAGAACAGCTGCCGAATCCGTCCAGGATTATAGCGGATCATGTGAATCAAGACCATGTGACGGAAGAGTCCGTTGCCCAGGCGCTTCAGGACAGTTATAAGAAACGTCTCTATTAAAGTTGGTTTATAATAGGTTCAGCGGCATTAGGAAACGATACATATAAGCCCGGTCACATTGAAGATAAGGGGACCAGTAGCTTTGATAACGACCAGAGAACAGATTTTAGATACATTACATAAAGGAATCCAGACCCAGGAACGAATCATCGGCGTGGCAGTCGGAGCCGGGATCTCGGCCAAATATGCGGTAAAGGGCGGTGCGGATCTTATACTGGCCCTGAATTCAGGGCGTTTCCGGCAGATGGGGCTCGGCTCCCTTGCGGGGCTGATGCCTTACGCGAACTGCAATGATATGGTGATGGAGTTCGGTTCACGGGAGATCCTGTCGGTGGTCCGGGATGCGCCGGTTATATTCGGTTTGTGCGGAACGGATCCGACCATTCATCTGCCGGGTTACCTGGATTTAATTCGGAGCAGCGGTTTTTCCGGCATTATCAACTACCCTACGCTGGGATTGATCGACGGGCAATTCCGCGAAGCCCTGGAGGAAGAGGGAATCACTTACCGGCAAGAGGTGGAAGCCATCCGGCTCGCCCATGAGCATGGAATGTTTACGATGGCTTTTGTGTTTAACCCGGAGCATGCCTTGTGGATGCTGGACGCGGGAGCCGATATCATCTGCGCACACCTGGGCGTCACGGCGGGCGGTTTGATGGGAACCAAAAAAGCATGGTCGCTGGAGAAGGGAGCCGAGATCGCCAGAGAAATTTTTGACGTATGTGACGCTTCGGGCAAGAAGCCGATCAAGCTGTTGTATGGCGGTCCGGTCCACACGCCGGTGGATGTCCAGTATATGTATGACAACACATCGGCTATGGGCTACGTGGGCGGCTCCAGCTTTGAACGGACACCGACGGAGGAAGCCATCGTGGATGCAACACATCGCTTCAAGGCGACCGGCCATCTGGAGCAGGACCAGCAGCTGATGGATAAGCTTGCACACCTCGCGGAGCCGATGGATTATGTAACTTACGTAAAAGAGTATATTGCCGACCATTATGCGGACAATATTTCATTGACGGAGCTGGCAGAACAGATTCATGTTTCCAGAACGCATCTGAGCGCGCTGTTCAACAGAGAAGTGGGGTGCAGCTTTCCTGAATATATAGCCAAATACCGCATCCACAAAGCCCAGGAGATCATGAAGCAGAGCAAGCTGGCGCTCGCTCGAATTGCGGAGCTGGTCGGCTATCCCGACTATGTCCATTTCAGCAAAACCTTCAAAAAGTACGCGGGAACCTCTCCCCAAACCTATCGTCAGCACATCGAAGACAAATATACATAAAGATCGTACATGGATACGATCTTTTTTATTTGAAAGCGCTGTATTATTTATGTATAGGGATCACATGCCGGGCCTCTTTAGGACTGGTGCAAACGATCCTGATAAGCGACATTGAGGAGGTCTGTACGGTGAAGACAATAGCCATAGCGGGAACATTGGATTCCAAGGGTGCCGAGTTTTTATACGTGAAATCCGTTATCGAGAGCCTGGGGCTAAAAACGTTTACGATCCACAGCGGTGTGTTCGAGCCGATGTTTGCGCCGGATGTATCCAACATCGAAGTTGCAGAGGCGGCTGGGGCGGATATACGCGAGATCGCTGCCCGGAAGGACCGGTCGGCCGGGACCGAGGTTTTGGCTCAAGGGATGGAAAAAATCGTGCCGAAGCTGTATGCCGAGGGGAAATTCGACGCCATTATGTCTTTCGGCGGTACAGGGGGAACGTCGATTGTAACCACAGGCATGAGAGCCTTGCCGATCGGAGTTCCGAAACTGATGGTATCTACCGTTGCATCCGGGAATACGGCACCTTACGTAGGGACGAGTGACATTATCATGTTTCCCTCCATTGTGGATGTATCCGGTCTGAACTCGTTCTCCACGAAGATTTTTACCAATGCGGCTCATGCGGTAGCAGGTATGGTGTCGTTCGAATCGGCACCACCGATGGATAAAAAGCCGTTGATTGCAGCAACGATGTTTGGTGTAACGACACCCTGCATTGATTATGCCAGGGAGCATTTGGAGCGGCATGGGTACGAGGTTCTTGTGTTTCACGCAACAGGTACAGGCGGGCAAACGATGGAAAGTCTGATTGATGCCGGGTTTATAGACGGTGTACTGGATTTGACAACAACGGAATGGTGCGATGAGCTGTTCGGCGGCGTTTTGGCGGCAGGACCTCATCGGCTCGAAGCCGCTGGACGCTGCCAGGTACCGCAGGTCGTATCAACTGGAGCATTGGATATGGTCAACTTCGGTCCTTATGATACTGTGCCTGAGGCATACCGGGGTCGGAACCTGTACAAGCATAACCCCTCGGTTACACTGATGCGGACGACGGTGGAGGAGAACCGGCAGCTTGGCGAGATCATTGCGGACAAACTGAATCTTTCGGAGGGTCCTACGGTGTTGATGCTTCCCCTGCAAGGCGTATCCATGCTGGATGTGGAGGGCGAGGCATTCCGGGGGGCACAAGAGGATGAGATGCTGTTCAATACGCTGAGACAACGCATCAATCGTGAGAAGGTGGAACTGGTGGAGATGGAGACCGACATTAATGATCAAACTTTTGCAGTGGCAGCCGCCGATAAATTGATGGAACTGATGAAGCGTAAGTAAGATTGGAGCAATAGCTCACCAATACACCAAGTATTCATATCTGAAGGAGGAACATATCATGGCAATGAGCACGAGAGCGGACGTATTAGCCAAGTTAAAGGCAGAGGTAGCAGAGGGCAAGGTATTACTGGGAGCGGGAGCAGGTACGGGCATATCGGCCAAGAGTGCCGAAGCCGGTGGCGTGGACCTCATCATCATTTATAATTCTGGCCGTTACCGGATGGCTGGACGCGGCTCCCTGGCCGGACTTATGGCATACGGAGATGCGAACCAGATCGTGGTGGACATGGGAAACGAGGTGCTGCCGGTTGTGAAGAATACGCCTGTATTGGCAGGTGTTTGCGGCACGGATCCGTTCCGGATCATGGATATTTTTCTAAAGCAGCTTAAGGAGCAGGGCTTTGCGGGAGTTCAGAACTTCCCGACGGTAGGCCTGATCGATGGTGTATTCCGTGCCAATCTGGAGGAGACCGGCATGGGGTATGATCTTGAAGTTGAGATGATCCGGAAGGCGCATGAGCTGGATATGCTGACTACCCCCTATGTGTTTGACGTTGATCAAGCGAAGAAGATGGCGGAAGCCGGAGCCGATGTACTGGTTGCCCATATGGGCCTGACTACCAAGGGAACGATTGGTGCCAAGACGGCCATGACGCTGGATGATTGCGTGGACAAGATTCAAGCGATCTGCGATGCCGGAAAAGCGGTTAACCCGGACATTATGATTCTGTGCCATGGCGGACCCATCGCGGAGCCAGAGGATGCAGCGTATGTATTATCCCGAACCAAGGGTGTCGAAGGATTCTTCGGAGCATCCAGCATTGAGCGTTTTGCCACAGAGGTTGGTATCAAGCAGCAAACAGAGGCATTTAAGAATATCTCGAAGTAAGATATGACCAGGATACAGCAGCGTGTCTTGGTTAGGTCATTAATTATAAAAGACTCCCTGGCAGGAGTCTTTTTTGTCTTTATATAGATTTAAATATAGAATCTTACAGCAAATTACTCGTCTTTCATGGAATATATTTATTTTCTAGTGATAGATACCCGGCCCGTCTATACCAATCCTTGTAATCCAACATACTCTATAATATCTCAAAGGTTGGGAGGTTTTGATAAAATGGCGAATTTTCTAGTGGATAGCCAAGTTTCCCTGAATGCTGCTACAAGCGGATCGATTGCAATCCCGGTATCGACTACGCCTGAGTTGTTCGGTACACTCGGTTTGAATACGTCAGGAGCAGGAGCAGATTTAAGAGTTGTATTTGATTTTACCGTGGCAGTGAGCAGTTTGTTATCGGTGTTGACTCCTCTTACAGTGACGGTTAATCGTATTGTAAGCGGGGTAACAACAACTGTCTATACTGCCACCGAGACACTGCCTTTACTGGCAGGAGTCACGGAGATTACTCTCCTGTCGGGAAGCGGAGTCGACTACCATCCGCCAAATCCCGGATTTATTATTTATCAGGCTCTGATCAGCGTGCCTGGTGGTATTACTTTATTTCCTACCCGCGTCGGTCCGGAAAGCTTTACGGCCGAAGCCTATTCAGATTTTGCATAAAGAAAAAGGGACTCCGGCGGGGTCCTTTTTCTTTTTACATAGGATATGAGTCTGTATTCAAAATACTACCTGTGTCAAGGGTTCTTTAGGCGAACCTCCAAGCCAGAGTCTAATCATCATCCCTCCGCTTGCTCTTCGATGCAGCCACAGCAAAGGCAATAATGACAAGCGGAATGAAAATGAACCAAGGGATTGTAATGGTGCTCCCGATCAGTATGGCCAGCAGCAGCACCACAACCATACCAATAATAATGTACAAACAGCCTCTGCCGAATGTCTCCATCATCCATCAACTCCTTTTGACAAGGATAACGTGACGGACAAGATGTAAGTTTCAGTCTTTCGATAAAAAGGCAGAAGCCTTGCTCTTGCCATCACGCCCTTTGGGTCACGCTGACAATGAATGAAGGTTTCCACCCAGATTCAGTGTAAAGTATGAAAAGCATACCAGAGCAAGCACTCTTTTATGGTGTCTTAATCTTTTGCGTTCATCTTATAATCCTTCAACGCGCTAAGATTGGCTCTGGAATTTCCAAGGGGAGGCTTCTTATCGCCAGGCTGCTGTGGAAGACGGTGAAGCACCTCCCGGAGCAGGGCATTATTCTCCCATACGATTTCATGGATTTCGCCCACCGTATAGAACAATGCGCCCATGATCGCACCGCTGATAAGCCAAGTAATCCCTGTCAACCAATTGCCCTCCATGATGATGAATACGATGACCCCTCCAATAAAACCGCCGATAAGCCATATGGCACCAAGGGCCTTGAACAGTTTAGACATACCGATCCCTCCATAGAGCTGAAGTCATTCGTCACTCATTCATAGTACCAAAAAAAAGTAATTAGTGGATATGATCTTTATGCTGGTTCAGTGGCTTTAACCCGCTCATGGCCTCGCTTTGAATAGGAGAGGCAATCATGATAGTATCAGGAAGGAACCAGTGGATAAAAGGAGGCATGACGGAATATGGCAAATATCAAAGAGATCGCTAAGCTGGCAGGCGTATCAGTATCAACGGTATCCAGGGTCCTGAATAATCATCCCTATGTCAGTGAAGATAAGCGGACACGTGTGCTGGAGACGATGAAACAGCTGAAATACGCCCGAAATATGAATGCGGTTCATCTGATTACAGGTAAAACGATGAATATTGCCATTATGCTGCCGTTTATTAATCATGCCTACTTCTCCTTACTGATGGAGGGAGCCGGCCAAGAAGCGCTTGCCGCCAGTTATCGCCTAATCCTGTGCCAGACCGGATATGCGCCGGATAAGGAGCTGGAAGTGCTGGAGATGCTGCGCAACCGCGAGATTGACGGCATCATTATTTTATCGTCGTCGGTTACTCCTAAACAGATCGAAGCCTACTGCACGTATGGACCGATTGTATGCTGCCGGGATGCAGGGGAACGATTATTTTCTTCTATATATATTAACCATGCGGAGGCATTTCGCAGCGCTATGCATTATTTAATGGAGCGGGGACATCGGCGCATCGGATTCACGGTAGGCAGACTGGACAGCCCGAGCACGAGAGCACGTCAAAAGGCATACGGAGCAGTGCTTCAGGAGATCGGGGAGCCTTACCGCGAGGAGTGGATCCTGGATGGCTGTATAGATCTTGAGGACGGCGCTGCCATTATGGATCGGCTGTCGGACATGAAGGAACGCCCCAGTGCCTTGTTGGTCACGGGCGACCATGTGGCAGCCGGGTTGATCTATGAAGCGGAGAAGAGAGGACTGAACGTACCGCAAGAGCTTGCTGTTATCGGGTTCGACAATCAGCCGATCGGCAAAATGCTGGGGCTGACCACGATTGATAACCGATTGTTCGATATGGGGTCGGAGGCCTTCAGGATTGTTTATGCACATATTCAAGGAGAGCTGAAGGAACCGGTTCGCAAGGAGCTTGCCTTCGAGCTCATCGAACGGTCATCGGTATAATGGCTGGGCAGCCAAGTTCTAACAAACGGATTACAAAGTTCGACAATTATGATATTCTTATTTATGCAAGTTCTATGTTTCACAACGCTAAACGTCTGCAAGCTACTTGCAGGCGTTCTATTCTGTATTAATAGAAGAGAAAGGAGCATATCAACGTGGATGCCCTTACACAGTTTAAAAAAGCTTCCCGAATCAAAGTCATTCCCGTCATGCTGATTCCGGTTGCTTTGGGAGCACTCGGGGCTTATGTATGGACAGGCCAATTTCATATAGGCCTCTTTTTGTTGACTTTGATCGGAAGCGGGGCTGCGCATCTGTTCTCCAACATGGTGAACGATCTGTGGGACTATAAGAACGGAACCGATACGGAAGCGCAGGAGCATGTCGATGCCATCTCCACGAATTCGGGCTTCCTTACGAAAGGCGTCTGGTCGCTTCGCAAATTCGAGCTCATCACCTGGTCTCTGTTCGGATTAGCTGCACTGAGCGGCATTATTCTAAGTTTAATCAGTGGCTGGTGGGCATTCGTCTTCGGTGCACTTGGCGGATTGATTGCGTATTTCTATGTCGCACCGCCCATCCAATTCGGATATCGGGGCAAGGGCTTCAGTGAAATTGCTATTTTGCTGTCCTTCGGTATTTTGTCCTGTGATGGGTGCATACTACGTTCAAACCTCACATCTGGATATACGGGCGCTGCTGCTGTCACTGCCTATCGGGCTGCTGACAACGCTTATTTTGTTCAATCATCACTTCTTGCATTGGCAGGCGGACCGTCAGGCCGGGAAGAAGACCCTGGTCGTGGTATGGGGTGAAAAAAGAGCGCTGAACTTCTCGCGTGTTCTGCTGCTGCTGGCCTGCCTGTCTTTGATAGTCTGCGTATTAGCCGGAGCGCTTCCGCCTTACGCACTGATAGCACTGCTTACGATTATTCCGTTGTATCTTGTATATGGAAGACTGAAGGACAGTAACCGTTCCGAAGCGTATTTACCGCTAATGGGCGCGTCAACCATGACCACCATGCGCTGCGGCGGCGTGCTGATCCTGTCGTTGATCATCCAGGGAATTATTCAGACTTTGTAAGAAAGAAGGGGAATTAGATGGAACAACAACGCGTTTTTGGTGATTTTCACTCCATCCTGTCCGAGAGCGAGGTATGGAAGATCGGCGGTTTCCCGCTGCCGGACGGTTCGTTCTGGGAGTATCGGGAGCCGAATGCTGTCGTTATCGTACGCAACGGAATCCTGTACGTTCGCGCGCCGCTGAGCCGCCAGAATAACCAGATCCAAATTCTCGATAATGCCAAGCATATGTATTATTCCAACGAGGAAGTGGAAGTGCCGGAATCCGGTGAGGTCACCTTCGAGCTGCAGATTCGGGCGCGCACCCAGGGCACGGTGCCTGGTGACCTGTATGACGGCTATGTATCCCTGAACCTGCTTGATTTTAGCACCGGCGGAGCCTTGGATTTCTTTGCTTCGAACGACAAGTATGCCAGCGTATATGCTGTTCTGCCGTTCCCGGGCGTTCAGGTGCCGGAATCGGACAAGACCCGCTACTTCTGTATTTTTAAAGAGGAAGACACACACTTTACACCACTGGAGTTCAATACTTACAAAATTACGTATAACCGTGCCGAGGACGAAGCGGTGTTCTACGTAAATGGAGAAGAAATTCGCCGGGAGAACAACATCCCGATCAAATTCAATAAATTCACCATTGCCCTTGGCATCATGACTGAAAAAGACCTCACGCCGCAAGGCAGCGTATCGGTGCACGGTCAAACCGTGATCGCCGAATACTCGCCAGTAACGGTAACGATAAAAGATTAGCCGCGTGCGCGCCAGCAAAAGCTGCAAGTCTCTTAAAGGGACTTACAGCCCGCAAGAAGCGGCCGGCAAGCCTGTGAGCCCCAATGGGGACCTCACAGCTTGCCTGGCAATAACTCAGGCTAGCTGACCGTGTAGAATACGGGTCAGCCAAGTCCCGCCACCGCAAAGAGCCATCCCAAGATGAATGGGATGGCTCTTTTTACGTGGAAAGATTGGAGGCCGAAGTCAAGAAAAGAGGATGTATCTGTGGAGGAGACCTGGCGTTCGCCTTTGAAACCGGGAAAATGCCGCAAGAGTATCATCCTGTTTTCCTGGTTTCAACGCGACCGGAACGGATACATCCTCTCTCCAACACAGGCCGACAATCTTGACTCATTCTTTAGAAGAAAAGCCACCCCATATTCCATGGGATGGCTTCACAAGTATTTATTTTAAATCCTCAATCGAATTAGCTTCCACGTAGGATGGAACCACCAGGCCGGTTTTTACACCTTCCATGTTAGCGCCAAGGTCTTCGACCTTGTCCTTGAATTTATCCCAGTAGTCGGCATGCGTCAATGGCAGCCAAGCTGCTACGGTTGCATCAACGTCGCCGTTGGCAACGCCGGTCCACATCGGGCCTGCTTCGACCTGAAGCGCCTCTACTTTATAGCCCAGTTTGTCTTCCATGATGACCTTCAGCAGGTTGGTGCTGGCAATCTCGGAATCCCATGCGACATAACTGAATTTGAAAGTTTTTCCTTCAACCGGCTGCACGCCTTCAAGCCAGGCATCCACTTTCTCTGTGTTGCTGTCAGCCCATTCCTTAGCAGCAGCTTCCGGATCTTGCCCTTCTTGAATAGCAGTCATAATTTGACCCATATCGTCAGAGGTCCATTTGAAATTGCTTAGGAATTTGTAAGCTTCCGGATGATCTTCCTTCAGTCCGAGACGGGCAATCGTGTGAATTTCTTCAGCTTCGCCGAATACTTTTTTCGGATCTTCCAGATACTTCAGATCATATTTGGCGAACATCCAGTGAGGCGTCCAACCGGTAATGATGATAGGATCCTCGTTCTTGATAGCTTTATTCAGTGTTGCCGTCATGGCTGCACCGGAACCCTCGATCAGTTTCCAGTCTGTCAATCCATATTCCTCGATAGCAGCAGCCGTTGCTTTCATAATACCTGCACCTGGATCAATACCGATGATTTCATGTTTTACTTGTTCGCCGAGGGAAGCGGTGGAGCCGCTGTTTGCTCCATTATCCGTAGTTCCATCCGTACCGCCGTTTCCGCCGCATGCGGACAGGATTAAAATAGCGACCAAGCTTAGCGACAACCAAAACTTTTGATTTTTCAAAATTAAGCACCCCTTTTTTTCGATTTAAATATATTTTGTGTAAAGCGGTCGAGGACAATCGCCAAAATAACGACGGCCAAGCCAGCTTCAAACCCTTTCCCGATTTGCAGCTGAGTCACTGCACGATAAACTTCGGCACCAATGCCTTGAGCACCGATCATCGAAGCGATAACGACCATCGACAAGGACAGCATGATGGTCTGATTAATACCGGCCATCAGGGTTGGCATGGCCAGCGGAAGCTGAACCTTGAACAATTTCTGTCCGGAAGTCGAACCGAATGCATCCGCAGCCTCCGTTAATTCACCGGATACCTGCATAATCCCGAGACGAGTCAGACGAATCGTTGGCGGAATCGCGAAGATAACCGAAGCAATAACCCCTGGAACAACACCCAGACTGAAGAATGTGACGGCAGGGAGTAAGTATACAAACGCCGGCATCGTCTGCATAAAATCGAGAACCGGTATAATAATCCGGGATGCGGACCTGCTGTAAGCCGCCCATATCCCAAGCGGAACACCCAGTAGAACCGATATTAAAGCTGCCGTGATGACCAGACTCAGCGTGCTCATCGTTTGCGACCAGTAGCCGAGGTTATCAATGAGCAGAAAACCGATCGCCGTGAATAAAGTCAGTGGCAGGCGGCCCAAGAAATAGGCGATGACAGCCAGAATGACAATGAACAGATACGGATGAGGAAGCATGAACAGATCCGTAAACAGCTGCACGATTTTCTCGATGATCAAAGAGATCGCGTCAAAGAAGCCGGAGAACACGTCTCCCATCCATTCGACCAGTGAATCAACCCAGCTTGCGAGAGGAATCTTAGGCATCTTGCGTCACCTCCCCACTCTTGCTTTCTCCAGCCAGAGCACCGAGCACAGCACCGCGGACGATGACGCCCATCAACCTGCCGTTATCATCCACAACGGCTAATGGCACTTTGGACATACTTGTAATTTCAAACAATTCATTCAGCAGTGTATCGGGTCCGACGCTCGGGCCGTCCGTGATAAGAATGTCCTCAAGCTTGCGGTTATTCTTCATCGCATCGGATGCATCTTCGGCCGTTATGACGCCAAGCAGCTTCTTGGAACGGTCAATGACAAACAGGTTCGAGATTCCACGTTCGCGCATAAGCTCAAGTGCAACGCGTGGTCCG
This sequence comes from Paenibacillus vortex V453, assembly GCF_000193415.1. Classification (NCBI taxonomy): domain Bacteria; kingdom Bacillati; phylum Bacillota; class Bacilli; order Caryophanales; family Paenibacillaceae; genus Paenibacillus; species Paenibacillus vortex. The sequence goes on along the minus strand of NZ_ADHJ01000048.1, from coordinate 15,501 downwards.
CGATCCATCGTAATGGTCTCGGGACGGCGCATAACCCGGGAAGCCGTGAGCACCTTGGACAGATCCACATCTTCCACGAAACGTTCCACGTAGTCGTTGGCAGGCTGAGTCAGGATCTCTTCAGGTGTTCCGATTTGAACGATGGAGCCGTCCTTCATCAGGGCAATGCGATCGCCGATTCGCAGGGCTTCGTCCAGGTCATGCGTGATGAACACAATCGTCTTCTTCATTTTGTCCTGAAGCTCAATCAATTCGTCCTGCATATCTCGGCGGATGAGGGGATCGAGTGCGCTGAATGCTTCATCCATAAGCAGAATCTCTGGATCATTGGCCAGTGCGCGGGCAAGCCCGACGCGCTGCTGCATCCCGCCACTAAGCTGGTCGGGCATTTTTTCTTCCCAGCCCTTCAAGCCTACGAGCTCAAGTGACTTCATGGCGGCTTCGCGTCTCTTGCTCTTGTCTACCTTTTGAATCTCTAATCCGTACTCCACATTTTCTACAACCGAGCGATGGGGAAACAAAGCGAACTTCTGGAACACCATGCTGATTTTCTTGCGTCGAACCTCCCGCAGCTGTTCCTTATTCATTTTTCGAAGATCTTTGCCATGAATCAATATTTCACCCGATGTTGGTTCAATCAACCGATTTAGCAAACGGACCAATGTAGACTTGCCGCTGCCGGACAGCCCCATGATGACAAAGATTTCGCCTTCATGAATGTCGAAGCTGACACGGTTAACGCCAACCGTTATATTTTTCTCTTTCGCAATTCGCGTTTTACCCCAGCCCTGCTCAAGCAGTTGAATCCCTTGTTCCGGATTCGTGCCGAACAATTTGCTGACCTTGTTAACTTGCAGAATAGCCAAAAGTACTCCTCCTTTTAGAATGTATAGAGACGCGTCCAATTGACCGAGTCTGTACCGATGTCGTCTCGTAAACCCATGTCACCCATTGTAACAACCGATACGTAAAGTATCAAACGTTATATCCGTACATAAAGTACGTACAGTAAAAACTGTACAAAGTTATCCTTTCATATGCTCCCATATGCTCCTATATCCTCTGGAGCGATCTTCTTTACTTTTAAAATAGCTTTCCCTACAATAGATCAGAGAATGTGTGTGGAATTGGGATTGATTAGATTTCTTTGAGATCGTTCACACTACAATTCGAGTCCACCTGGTTTGGTTAGGTTGATATGACTTCTTGGATGGCTACAGATAGAGGAGGCTGCAAGCATGGGCTTGTACCATTTAGATGATGAACGGCAGGCAGCCGTGCATAAGATTCGTAAGCGTGTCATTGAGAATATTGGACGAAATATGGATTTGTACGGCATTCCACTCTCAACGGGGCATTTATACGGACTGCTTTATTTTGCGGATAAACCGATGAACCTGGATGAAATGGGACAGGAAATGAAGATGAGCAAGACCAGCATGAGTACAGGCGTGCGGACACTGCTCGATTATAAAATGGTAAACAAAGTGTGGGAGAAGGGTTCCCGCAAAGATCTGTATGAAGTCGAGTACGATTGGTATCAGAGCTTCGTGGACTTCTTTGATATTAAGTGGCGAAAATCGGTGGAGAGCAACATTATGGTTCTGCGCAAAGCGCTGGATGAAACCGAGAAGCTCCATAAGGAGCATGAGCATGATGAAGTATTGGCAGCGGTGCTGCAAGAGGATCAGGCTAAAATGCGTGAGGCCGTCGCCTATTATAAATGGCTGGAGCGTTTGATCGATACTTTTGTGGATGGCGATATCTTTAATTATGTGCCCAAAGAGCCGCCCGAGGGTAAATCCTGATATTGAAATTGGGGAAATTCCCCAGTATAATGACGGGTAAGGCAATGCTTACCTCAGAGGTACAACCTGATTTATCGGGTTGTGCCTTTTTTGTTGTTCAGGTAACGTTTTTTGCCAGTGTAAGCAGCATTTAGTGGTCCTTGTGGTGCAAAAATAGGCAGGAGGGGTTAGAATGGTCAGTATGTCCTCAAGAATGGTGGAAATCGCGGATTTTCCATCGGTTAACCTTGGTAATACCCGAAGTTTGTATGTATATCTTCCGCCCAGCTATCATGTGAATACGGAGAAGCGTTATGCTGTACTCTATATGCATGATGGGCAGCATGTTTTTTCTGCAGACGTGACCGGGGAGTCCTGGGAGATGCATGAGACAGCAGATCGTACTTGTTTCCGAAGGACGGATGGAGGAGATTATTATCGTTGGTATCGCAACGGTTCCCCATCAAAGACTGAACGAATACTTCCATGACAATCCAAGGATGCATGAGGTGACCGACCCCCCGTTTGCGGGTGAACAATATGAAGCCTTTATCATTGAAGAAGTGATGCCCTACATGAATGCAACCTTTCGAACGCTGCAAGGGCCGGAATACACGGCTATGATGGGTTCCTCGGCAGGCGGCATTGTCACCTATAACATAGGATTTCGCCGTCCGGAGATTTTTGGAAGCATCGCCGTGATGTCACCCTTTTTCGTGAAGACTGAGTTTGACACTGAGGGCCAACTGCAGGAATATCCATTTTACCAAAGATACGGTACGCATCCGAACCTGCGAATATGGCTGGATATGGGCGGAGCAGAAGGGGTCTTCATGGAAAAATACGCCAGAGTGGAAGCAGAGCGACTCATTCATGACGGCTTTGTACCGGGAGAGGATCTTATGCTGTTCCTCGATCCGGGCGCAGGCCACAGTCAGAGAGACTGGGCAGGCAGAGCTCAAGCGCCGTTGTTATATTTTTTTGGCCATATCGGAGAACCAGCTTCTATTCAACTCCATGGGGATAGCGTTGTGGGCATAAACGGACCTCTCAAACAGCTGAATCCGGTTATTACATATACCAGTGGATTTGTTCAAACGCTCATGAACGGGACATTCCATGTCGAGGATCCGGATGTGCTTCGTGTATGGCCTGACGGAAGCATCACACCCAGAGCACTTGGCAGCACCCGTATGTTTCTTCAATATGGGGGTTTGACCGCGGATAAAGAAATGAGGGTCGTGGATGAGATGCCCGAGTTTGTGAAGGTCACCGTCCAGGTGAAAGTGCCACCATCCACACCGCCCTATCCATCCATTTATGCCGGATTTGAGCTTCCATACTGCGGAGAGGGTTTGTATAGAGGAAGTGCAATGATACCTCATGGTTTAACTTTTGCTTTCAAGGTATCCAGAGGTTTTGGACTGCATGAGAAGATCGGAACCAGCGGATTAAACCGTCGATCCTTTACAGCTTCATCCGAGATAGATTTATTTTATGAGGTTGAGGACTGGGATGTTTGAATTATTGAATGTAATCGGAGGCTTAACTGACATGACAATCAGATTAGCAAGACAACAAGATGCTCCTGCAGCGGTAAGGCTATTGTATGATGCGCTGCACGATGTAGCGCACCAATTGACAGGGGAAGAAAGCGAAGAGAAGGCGATTGGAGTGCTGGAGCAATATTTTCGTGCGGATGAAGGCAGGCTCAGTCACCGGCAGGCTGCCGTAAAAGAGGTAGACGGCGAAGTAGCGGGCATTATCGTGGCATACGGGGGAGATAAGGTGGCGGAACTGGATCGTCCGATCCTGGAGCGTTTGCGGAAGCTGAAGAATGACAAGGCCATCGCCCTGGATAAAGAATCCGATGAGGATGAGTATTATATCGATACCTTATCCGTTTCCCCGCAGTTTGGCGGAAAGGGAATAGGTTCGGCACTTATCAGCCATGCGGAGAAAAAGGCGAAGGAACTTCAGTATGATAAAATCGCGCTCGCTGTTGTGACGGACAATCATCGCGCTCATTCTTTATATGAAAGAAGAGGGTACAGCACGGATAAGGAAATTATGATTAACGGGCACGTTTATTACCACATGGTCAAACCTCTTTAGAAAAAAAACACAAAAAAATAAACCGCCTATTTACAAATGGTAATAGGTGGTTTATTATTGTGACATACCGATCTAGAAAATTAGAATGATAAACTAAAATGGAATGAACGGAAATAACAAATCAAATTACAGAATTGGAATGAACAATTCAATTAGAATGGAGTGCTGGCAAACATGGATCAAGATCATAATCAGAGCATTGAGATATCGGTGGAACAAGCCAAGCTGCTCGGCAGTGCACAACGCGTGAAGATTCTCGGAACCATGCTGGATACGGCCAAAACCGCCAAGCAAGTAGCGGACGAATTGGGAGAATCGCCAGGAAGCATTCACTATCATATTCAGAAGTTATACGACGGCGGATTAATAGATTTGGTGGAGACCCGGACTGTCGGCGGCATTGTAGAGAAATATTATAAATCCAAAGCCAAGTGGTTTAACACCAAGGGAACGCAAATGATGGACCCCGTCCTTGCCGACGATTATGCGGCGGCGACCCGAACCAGGATAAGCCTGAGGCTGCAGCTGAACGGCGATCAATATCAAGAGATGACTACGGAATTCAAGGAACTGCTCGAGAAATGGGTGAACAAAACCATCGCGACGAAATCAAGCGACAGTCAGGAATTTGCAATCGGAATCAATGTGATTTCAACGGAGCTCGAAGATAAATAGAGGCCAACACGGCCTCTACCAGGCTTAACTATTAAACTTCGAAATGGAGAGAAGCTGAATGGAAATTTTCAAGAACCGAAATTTTGTGCTGCTGTTTATCGGCCGGATTTTAACGAATATTGGTGACAGTTTATATGCGGTTGCAGCGATGTGGCTGGTCTATGACCTCGGCGGTTCAACCTTGTATACCGGAATTGCCGGCTTCCTGTCCATCCTGCCGCGAATCATTCAGATTCTGTCCGGTCCGATGATTGATCGTGTTCCCTTACGTGGACTGCTGGTAAACACCCAGCTGGTTCAGGCCTTAATGTTATTGATCATACCGCTTGCGTTCTATTTTGACTTCTTGACGGTTGGTCTGGTCCTGACCATCACCCCGATTTTATCGACACTGAATATGTGGGTCTATCCGGCGCAAATGACGGCGCTGCCCCGTATTCTTGAGAAAAGACAGCTGACACAGGGCAATTCGTTGTTCTCGATTGCAAATCAGGGCATAGATGTTGCATGTAACGCCATCTCCGGCGTACTGATTGTGGTTTTAGGTGCAGTTTCACTCTACTTATGGAATTCGGCCGGATTTTTCATCGGTGCGCTGTTGTTCGCGCAATTGAAGATCAAGAAATCCACCAAAACTTCTGATAACAACGATAATAATATATCAGAGGCGAGTTCATCAAAATCTAAAAGTATTCGGAACACGATGGGAAGTTATTGGAGTGACATGAAGGAAGGGCTTCGCTACATGCTGGCAACGCCTCTTGCACGGATCCAAATCGGGATTATCGTCATTAATGCAGCAGGCGGGGCAACATTTACGGTCATGCCAGCATTTGCTGACAGTCTTGGTGGGGCCAGCATCTATGGAATGCTGCTTATGGCTTCGGCTTGCGGAAGCCTCCTGGGTGCCATATTGACGCCTTATATGAAGCTTGAGCGCTTACCGCTCGGCTATCTGTTTGCCGGTGCATTCTGTTTGTCCGGAGCTGCCTGGGGATTAAGCGTATTTACCCCATGGACCTGGCTTGTCGTTTTGGTGTACGGCTTGGCCTGGTTTCCTGGAGGCGTTACGAACGTCATCATTATTTCGGTCATCCAGAAGGCAATTCCCGAGAAGAGACTGGGAACCGTATTGGCGGCAGCCAGCGGAATCAGCGGGATTGCGATGCCGCTGGGAAGTTTGATCGGAGGAACCCTGGGTGTTGTGTTTGCTGGTTCATCTGTGATCGCCGGGTGTGGGGCTGCTGTCCTCGCTGTAGGTATATTCTGGATTTTTGATCCGATGACACGAGGCCTTCCATCTCCAGACCATGTGGATGAGGAATGGTTCGCGCCCTATACGAATGCTGTCCCTGATGAGTCTGTTGCTCTTCACTCAGCTCCTTAAGAGGGGATGCTCTGGATGACTTATGAGAGCAATCAAGATGTTTTAAGAAAATATGCCCTTATGGAATCAACGATCCGCTGAATCCGCCAGGGCTTTTTTTCTTGTCCCAGACAATGAACCCCTTGCGAGGCCTGCCGTAACGGTGCTTGTCAGGCTAGTCTGCATAATGTGACCAAGTCCCTCATAGACATGTATCAATCAAGTCAAAACAAGTGTTGAAGGGGATGATGACATGCGCCGGATTTCATGGGTGCTGCTCGCGGTAGTATTATGCTTAACAACAATACTGGCGGGATGCGGGAAGAAAAATGCGGACAGCGTTGTGAAGGATCTGGGCAAGGTGGCTGATAAGCTGGAAAGTGCCAAGGGTGCTTACCAGGGAGCGGGCGTTATGACCATACATACCGGTTCGGCGCCGCAGGAGTACCAGGTGGAGGTATGGTATCAGTCACCATCTTACTACCGGATCAGTTTAACGAATGGGCAAAAGGATATTACGCAAATCGTGCTTCGTAATGATGACGGTGTGTTCGTCCTGACGCCAAGCCTGAACAAGAGCTTCCGCTTCAAGAGCGACTGGCCGGATAATCAGGGACAGGTATATCTGTATCAGACGCTGCTGGGCAGCATTCTGAGCGACAATACCCGTCAGTTTGCCGAGGATAAGGATAGCTACGTGTTCGATAGTGGCGGCGAACTACCACAGCCATTCCCTGATTCGTCAGAAGATATGGCTCGCCAAGGACAATTACACTCCGAAACAGGTACAAGTATCGGATTCGGAAGCTAATGTCGTGGTTGAGGTTAAATTCAATACCTTTACATTTGACACCAATCTGACGAAGGAATCGTTTGATACCAACAAGAATCTGAGCGCAATGAGTGATGCGAAGGGAACGCTTGCGGAAGTGGACGAGAATGGAGTGCCGGTGGCTTCCGGAGCAGATGGCAATGGGGCCCAGGGAACAGATGGTTTGACGCCAACGGCCTCCGGCGGCGACATGGGATCGTTCGGCATTATTTATCCGGAGTATCTTCCTGCCGGGGTTACCAATAAGGACACCATGGAGGTTGCAGAGAGCAAGGATCATGCGGTCATCCTGAAGTATGACGGCGTGTACCAATACACGATTATGGAATCCAGACCGGTGGATCGTGCGGTTTCCCTCGTACCGGGCGAAGCGATTTACATCGACTTCACAACGGTAGGGCTGCTCACTGGCGATCAGCAAAGAACGCTGACCTGGAATACAGAAGGAGTCGAATACCGAATCACCAGCGCAAATCTTCCTGTGAGTGAAATGGTGAAAGTCGCTGCTTCCATGCAGGGAGAATCGGGTAAATAATACAAAGTAGGCGGATACCAAGCATTGAAGGAGGGCAAAATTCCGACAATGGGGCCATTCGCCTATTTTCCAAATAAAGGCAATCCGTCAGGGGTTCTGCCTGCATTTCTTGCAGATATTCCGATGTTTCACCAAGTTTCGTCACTACAAGGGTACCGCGAGCTTCAGAAATAAGCAGTTTGGCTCAATTGACAGTTGCTCGCGGGAACATTACCATTAATCTAATGTAAACCTAATGCTTTTTTCAAAATGGTAAGAAGGTGACTGGAATTGCAAGCGATATATCGACCTACCCTGGCGGAAATCAACCTGGACCATCTGCGCGCTAACTATAACGTTTTTCGTGAGGCGCTGCCCAAGCACATGGAGTTGCTTGCATGTGTGAAGGCTAACGCGTATGGTCACGGAGCTGTAGAAGTGGCACGCGAACTTCAGCAACTGGGAGCGGCTTACTTGAGCGTAGCTTTCCTTGATGAGGCGCTCGAGCTTCGGCAAGGAGGCATCTCTATTCCGATCCTGGTGCTCGGTTATACACCACCGGAGGCGGTAGAGACCGCTTATGAGTATGATGTAACCATAACCCTGTTCAGTTCGGAAGTGCTCAAAGCGATAAAGGCACTGCCGGTCAAGCCGGAGAAGCCACTTAAGGTACACATCAAGATTGACAGCGGAATGGGTCGTTTGGGCCTGCTTCCTGGTGAAGATGCTCTTACTTTTATAGAAGAAGCATGTTCACTGCCGCAGGTTGTTGTCGAAGGAATGTTTACCCATTTTGCAAGAGCGGATGAACACAACAAAGACTATACATTGGAACAGTACCGCCGTTTTCAGGGCGTAGCGGACGCTCTTCGGGATAAGGGCTACCATATCCCGATCATACATACGGGTAACAGCGCTGCTGCCATCGATACACCCGAATTATCTTATAATATGGTTCGTATTGGCATTAGCCTGTATGGATTGTATCCTTCGGATGAGGTGAATCGGAAGGCAGTGAGCCTCCGCCCTGTCATGACGTTAAAGACCAAGCTTGTCTACGTCAAAAATCTGCCTCCGCATTCCGGTATCAGTTACGGGTCGAAATATGTAACAGAGCAGGAAGAGAGAATTGGAACCCTTCCTATCGGTTACGCCGACGGTTTCTCACGTATGCTGAGCGGTAAAGCGGAAGTGCTGATACGCGGCCGCCGCGCCCCTGTAGTCGGAAATATCTGTATGGACCAATGTATGGTATCGCTCAAACCTTTCGCCGAGGAGGCGGAACAAATTAAAGCTGGTGAAGAGGTTGTACTCATCGGCCAGCAATCTGGCGAATGCATCACGGCAGATGAGCTGGCAGCCAAGCTGGGAACGATCCACTACGAGGTCGTCTGCATGATTGCCCACCGGGTACCACGTCAGTATATACGCGACGATATACCCGTTAAGACGGTAAATGCACTCTGGAATCACCTTTAAAGGCCTTTTGTGCCCCAAGTAATTTATTCAGGAAAGAAGGAATACGTACAGACACCCTCGAAATAGGAATATGTCGCTAAAGTCTGTACGAAAGTGTCGATTGTAGTTTATAATGATATGCAGCATACTTGATATACCTTCGGCATATATATTCTTTTGTATAAATTTCCTTGAATAATGTAATACTGGTGCACAGGGCGAGAAGGTTGTGGGGGTGTGATAGAAGGTGGCCAATATGCAGAACACCAAACGAATCATGATCAGTTTGCCGGATCATCTTTTGCAGGAAGTGGACGGGATCGCTCAGCTGGAAAATTCCAACCGCAGTGAGCTTATTAGGCAGGCCATGAAGTTGTACCTGAATGAACGGAAGAAACGTTACATTCGTGAATCCATGCAGCGAGGTTATATGGAAATGGCCAAAATTAACCTGACCATGGCTTCTGAGGCGTTTCACGCGGAGGAAGATGCAGACAACACTCTAGACCGCTTAGTAAGCGGGGTGTAGACAGTGATCGTTAAACGGGGCGACGTATTTTTTGCGGATTTATCACCCGTTGTCGGTTCGGAGCAGGGCGGCGTAAGGCCGGTTCTTGTGATCCAGAACGATATCGGCAACCGGTTTAGTCCGACTGTGATTGTTGCAGCCATTACGGCACAGATTCAAAAAGCCAAGCTGCCGACTCACGTCGAAATCGACGCGGCGTCGCATGGATTTGATCGGGATTCCGTCATTTTGCTAGAGCAGATCCGGACGATTGATAAGCAGCGGCTAACTGACAAAATCACCCATCTTGATGATGAAATGATGAGCAAGGTGGATGATTCCCTGCAAATAAGTCTGGGCTTGATTGATTTTTAATTCAATCCAAGCGTTGCATGTTCCACATAGAACGATGGCCATAAAAACCCTCAAGGACGAACTCCTTGAGGGTTTTTACGTAGATGGCCGCACTGCCATCTGCCTGCGATGCGTATGAGAAGCTGGGAGCACGCTTCTTATTGAAGATTCGTATTTAGGTGTTAGTTGGGATGAGAATGTAGGCCGTGGTGACCGCGACTGCAATAAACAGGAGGCAGGCAACGGACCAGGCAATGGCTTGTTTGTCATTCATCTAAGGTGACCCCCTGATCATCATGAAGGTGTGGATATCCGGCAGCAGCATTTTCTTACTATTAAGAATATAAAGCGAATCTTAAAATGAGATGAAATCGACATTAAAAACAGCTTAAACCCTTATGATGTAAGCTATGAGGTGGAAATGAGCGCTTAAGTTTGGGATAATAGGTAATATAGTTTCATTGAAGAAAGAGGGATATCATTGTCTGAATTAGAAGCTGTTGTGGAAGTAAATGAAGAACAGATTCGCAAGGAAGAATTAAAACGGATCGTCAAGCAAATGGCGAAAGAGCTTCAATTGTCCGAGAAACAGGTGCGTACGACCGTTGAGCTTCTGGATGAGGGCAATACCATACCGTTTATTGCACGTTATCGTAAGGAAATGACAGGCGAGCTGGATGAGAATCAATTACGTGACATTGAAGAGCGGACAAACTATTTGCGCAATTTGGAAGTCCGTAAGCGGGAAGTCATTCGCATCATAGAGGAGCAGGGCAAGCTGACGGAAGAGCTGAGGAAGTCGATCACGGCTGCTGTCAAGCTTCAGGAAGTAGAAGATTTATACCGTCCGTATAAGCAGAAGCGCAAGACACGGGCAAGCGTCGCGAAGGAAAAGGGGCTCGAGCCGCTGTCCGAGTGGATTTGGTCGCAGCCGAAGCAAGCCGATGTGATGCTTGAGGCCGTCAAGTATGTTGATGAAGAGAAGGGTGTGGCTTCGGCCGAAGAGGCAGTGCAAGGAGCGATGGATATTTTGGCTGAAAATATAGCCGACGATGCAACCGTTCGTTCCTGGGTGCGCAGATTCAGTATGGACCATGGCATATTGACTTCAGAGGCGAAGGATACCGAGGCAGAATCCGTGTATGAGAACTATTACAACTACCGGGAACTGGCGAAGAAAATGCCACCACACCGGATTTTGGCCATTAACCGCGGGGAGCGCGAGAACATTCTGAAGGTGGGGCTTGAGGTTCCTTCCGAATCCATTCATGGGTACATCGGCAAACAGGTGCTTAAGGGCCCGTCATCCGTATCGGATATTCTTACCGCGGTGATCGAGGATTCGTACAAGCGACTCATCGCACCATCCATTGAACGGGAGGTTCGGGGCGAGCTTACGGAAAAAGGGGAGAATCAGGCGATCTCTATTTTTGCAGGGAACCTGCGCAGCTTGCTGCTGCAGCCACCGGTGAAGGGACGCTGTGTATTGGGTGTCGATCCGGCCTATCGCACCGGCTGCAAGCTTGCTGTGGTTGATGACACGGGCAAGCTGCTTGAAGTAGCGGTAACGTACCCGACGCCGCCAGCGAACAAGAGGCAGGAGGCTGCTGCGAAATTCAAACAGCTGATTGCGAAATACGGGATCAAGCTCATTGTCATTGGCAACGGGACGGCGTCCCGTGAGACGGAGCAATTTGTAGCAGAAGAGGTTATTGCGGAAATCGCTGACCCTGAGCTTGCTTACCTCATCGTTAATGAAGCCGGAGCAAGTGTGTACTCTGCCTCCAAGCTGGCACAGGAAGAATTCCCGGATCTGGATGTAGCCGAGCGCAGCGCGGCTTCAATTGCGCGCAGGGTACAAGATCCGCTTGCCGAGCTGGTGAAGATCGATCCGAAATCGATCGGCGTGGGTCAATATCAGCATGATGTAACCCAGAAGCATCTGGAGGAAAGCCTGAAAGCTGTCGTGGAGTCTGCGGTTAACCATGTCGGAGTTGACGTGAATACCGCATCGCCATCCCTGCTTTCGTACGTGGCAGGGATCAACGCAACCATTGCCAAGAATATCGTGAAATATCGGGAGGAGAACGGGAAGTTTGTAAGCCGCAAGCAGCTGCAAAAGGTTCCGCGGCTAGGCGCCAAGACGTTTGAGCAGTGCGTGGGCTTTATGCGGATTTCGGAAGGGGAGAACGTTCTGGACCGTACGCCGATTCACCCGGAATCATATGCGGTCGTTGACCGTTTGTTCCGGGAGCTTCAGGTAGGGCTGGACAAGCTCGGAAGCAAGGAGCTGGCTGAGCTGCTGGATGCGCAGCAGCCGGAGAACCTCGCGGTGAAGCTGGAGGTTGGCGTGCCAACGCTGCGTGATATTCTGGACAGCTTGCAGCGTCCGGGACGCGATCCGCGTGAGGAACTGCCGCTGCCAATCTTCCGTCAGGACGTACTGAAGATCGAAGATCTTCTGCCGGGAATGGAGCTTCAGGGAACGGTGCGCAATGTTATCGACTTTGGTGCTTTTGTTGATATCGGCATCAAGAGCGACGGTCTGGTGCATATTTCCCAGCTGAGTGATGGATTTGTGAAACATCCGATGGATGTTGTCTCCGTGGGAGATAACGTTACGGTATGGGTGCTGAACGTTGATTTGAAGAAAGGCCGCGTCGGTTTGACGATGCGTAAGCCAAAGGACCAGTAACAGGATCCCATATTAGTTCAACACCTGGCCGACAGCAATCCAAGCAATCCCCGGATCGAACGAACCTTACGCAATGGCGTATAAAATGATGAAAGAGCCGTATCTCCCATTGGGAGTTACGGCTCTTATTCGTTCTACTGCTTGTGAAGCTCAGACAGCGGCATACCGCTGCTTTTTATTACCCAGAGCTTACCCGTCATGGGTCAGCTTTAGAAGCAGGACGTTTTTATCGTATGTTTTGAGGCACCAGTGATATTTTTCTAAAATCCGGGGATTGGCATTGGAGGCAGGGGCATCGAATGCATGAAAGCCGAATTTCTCATAGAAATGCTGCAACTCTTCAAACGGAATGCAATACACCGTCTTGAGGTTCTGTCTTTTCGATTCTTCTACCAGGTATGAAACGAGCTCTTGTGCAAGGAATTGTCCTCGAAATGCATCCAGTATATAAATGCCGCCCATCTCAGCCTCATGCGCATTCAACATAACCAGTCTGCCAACACCGGCATAGTGGCCTTGAGACATAACGATGGCAATGATTTCATTCTGTAGCTTGCTTGGCATAAATCCGATTTGTTCATACTGCCGGTTAACCCAAGCTAATTCTGCTTCAGTAACCCTCTTTATACTCATGATTTTTACCTCCAACCCATTTAAATATAAGAAACGATCTACTGAGCGCCCTAACCCTAGCTTAGTTCTCGATATCGGCTTGCTGCTTTTTCTTCGCCCGAAACCGTCTCACTTTCATGAGGTTGCCACAGGCCTTGTCATCACAGTATCGCTTGGAGCGGTTGCGCGTATCGTCGTAATACACCCACAGACAATCCGGGTTGGTGCAGATGCGGAATCGAGCCAGCTCGCCTTGTTCCAAGGTTTGCGCAAAAGAACCCGCTATCTCCGCGGAAAACGTCTGAAGATCCGGAGTTACAGGGGTGTAGGTCAGCACGAATTTCTGGTCCCCCTGCATCCCAAGCTGGCGCACGACTGGCCCTGCGGCCATCCAGCGGTTCAATTCCTCCAATTGCTGGCGGGAAGGGGGTTCTCCCGCAACGATGTGCTGCACGCATTTTCGGAGGAAGGAGCGAAGCTGTTTTAACAGATCCAGTTCATCCGTTTTTAATGGCAGGGTCATTTGAAGATGATATTCGTCTATAAAATCGGTGAGCCAATCCTCACGATAAAGTCTGTCCTCTGACCGGCCGCTACCTCTCCAGTCATGCCATTCACTGTTCAGAAAATCATCCCACAACATGAAACTCATCCTTTCTCATTCCATTATTGTAACAAGTAAAAATTTATGTTGCTAGTTACTTGTAATGGAGGTGGCAGTATGTTAGTTTATGTGTAACGATCTATTTTATTTAAGGTGGTTACATATTAAAATGGAGGCGATCGAATATGAACATGCGAGAATTGTTGTTACTTTACTGGGATAACGTTATGGAGCAGGAGGACTGGTATCCGCCGATTCTTCCTGCGCTGAAGGATGTGACGGCTGAGCAGGCTCTTTGGAAACCGGAGGGGGAGGCCGCGAATTCCATTTGGGAGAACGTGCAGCATTTGCTGTATTATAAGCAGCGGCTGCTCGCAAGATTGGAAGGGACACCCCTTAGTAACGAAGGAATCGGCAATGACGAGACCTTTCTCATACACGATCCAAGCCAGCAGGCGTGGGAAACAGCTCAGGAGCAGCTGAAGGAAGTTCATACTGCGTTAAGACAAAAAATAGAGCAGATGCCGGAAGAAGAGATCACCGAATCTCCACAGCGGATAGCCAGCTTAATTACGCATGATGCATACCATACGGGACAAATTATTTTTCTGCGGAAGCTGCAAGGCTCCTGGCCGGCTAAGCGCAGCTTTCTGTAAGTTGCAGTAGATCGTGCTCCCCTTCAGCTATCATGATAAAATACACACAAAAATAAGCCGGACAGCAGTCCGGCTTATTGTCATACTTATGGATCGGTTGCAGCGCCCTATCGGGCATTCGAATTCTCTTCGCCCGGTGAATTCCGGTAAAAGTACCAGCACTCGTTCAGCAGCTTGATCTGACGTCTGTCCTTTTTACGGAAAGCACGTATCAATTGATTGCAGAGCCATTGCGGCAAGGGTATCTCCTCCTCTTGCTAATTCCATCTGTATGGATAGCATATGGGGAAAAAGCCCAAAGCGTGCAGGTCTACCTCGATTATTACGCCTCTTCCTCGTACCACTGCTCAAGCTGGGCTTGAAGAGCCCGAATCTCGGTTAGCAGTGAGATGAGTGGATACTCTGTTTCGTTAAGGGAAGCAAAAGCCTGCTCAAGCTCATTTATGTAGTCCAGACCACCTTGAATGCTCAGCGATTCCTGCAGCAGATCAAGATTGTCGCATTCAGCTACAGCAAGAGGCAGCTGAGGTTTGCCTGGAGCGGTGAGTTTATCGATTTCCTTGTTAAGGCGTAAATTCAGAGCACTGAGCTGGTAAGCGTGGTCACCAGGCATTTCGACGAACTGCAGCCCCTCGTGTCCCTTTAATATAACGTAACGCATGTTCGGCATGATTGCAGGTTCTCCCTCCATACTTTCTACTTGACAGTGTAGCCCAGAGAGAAGTTAAAATTCAAGTAGCATTTATAAGGTAAAGGAAGGATCAGATATTGTTATGATGAACGAGATGAGCAATGAAGAACTGCAGGCTTGGGTTGAGAAAATTTCGCTGGAGAGCTTCCGGGTTCCGTTCAGGCATCAGGCGACCTTTAACCGGCGTTTGTCCTCAACGGGCGGCCGGTATTTTATGAAGAGCCATCATATCGAGATCAATCCGCATCAGCTTGCTACGCACGGCAGGGAAGAGGTCGAGAAGATTATTAAGCATGAGCTGTGCCATTACCATTTGCATATTGCAGGGAGGGGGTATCAGCATCGGGATGCCGATTTCAAAAAATTGCTGCAAGCCGTTGGAGGAAGCCGATTCTGCAAATCTTTGCCGAAGGGCAGGGCAACGGGCCGCCAGCCGGAACCTTACCGCTATATGCTGCGCTGCAGCGCCTGCGGGACCGAGTATTTGCGGAAACGGAAGATGAACCCGGCCCGGTACAGGTGCGGAAAGTGCAGCGGACGTCTTACACTTCTATCGCTTGACTCCCCTAAGAAGTCATGATAAATTATTAGTATTCTATTTAACGTTCCCTGATAGCTCAGTTGGTAGAGCACT
>NZ_ADHJ01000049.1:0-149289 GCF_000193415.1 Paenibacillus vortex V453 | reverse complement strand
GGACTCAGATTAATGCAAAATGCTCAATTAAAAAATAACCACAAGTTTCCGATATAATAATTGATTATTTTTTTTTATAGTAGAGTTGTTCCAAATCCTGTGTATAACATTTATCCCCATAATCCACTTTGATATGACCCTGTTTTTTACACTTACCAACAAATTATACACAGGATTTCCACAGAAGGCTGTGGATAAGCGAACAGTTGTTCCGCTTTAGTATGTCTGATATGATAGATTCAGGAAATTTGAGGAAGGGGTGTGAGAGGGATGGCTATGTTGACGGATGAGATGCTTCTCGATTCCTATCATATGGCTGTTGAATTGAAGTTGGAGCGAGAGTTCATCACTCTACTATTAGCTGAAATTCATAAACGGAACTTGGACACCGATTCCGGCAGCATCCTGCATTAATCAGATTTTTCGTATATAGAGCAGATAACTTACGACATGATACGTATATAATGTGGGAGCTTTCAACCAAGTTCTACATAGGCTTTGACGAAATAGAAAAGGTATCTTCGATTCTGGGCCGGGCTTAAGCCCTTCGGAACGAAGATACCTTTTTTTCTATAATAACGTTCTATATGAAGTCGAAGTCATGTACCTTATAATTTCATGTTACTGCTGTGGCCCGGAGCGAGTCTGGCCTCAGGATCAAAGTATACCTTGGCGTTATTCACAGCGGTAGGCGCTTCACCAAATCCGACGGCGATCAGTTTAACCTTGCCCGGATAGGTGGTGATATCACCGGCCGCAAAAATTCCGGGAATACTGGTTTCCATGCGGGAATCCACAACGATGGAGTTGCTTTCAATCGCAATGCCCCATTCGGAGATTGGACCGAGGGAAGAGACAAATCCGAAGTTGACAATCACATCGTCCACTTCAATCTCCTGCGTTTCCTTGGTCTTGATATGGGAAAGGGTAACCTTGGTGATGGCTTCCTCACCAAACGAATTCGGTGATTTCTGTTGGTGTAATGATGTTCACCTTGGATGCCAGCAGCTGCTCGACACTATGCTCGTGAGCACGGAACTTGTCGCGTCTGTGAACCAGGGTGACTTGCTCTGCAATGGGTTCGATCATGAGTGCCCAGTCCACAGCGGAATCGCCACCGCCGCTAATGAGAACCTTCTTGCCCTTGAAGCGGCTGAGATCGTTTACGAAATAATGAAGGTTGCTCTTCTCGTATTTCTCGGCACCTTCAACTTCCAGACGACGGGGTTGGAACGCACCTACACCTGCTGTGATAATCACGGCTTTGGCATGGTGTTCCCCCAGATCGGTTTTCACGACAAAATGACGTTCCTCGAGCTTTTCCACAGCCTGGACCTTTTCTTCAAGACGAATATCCGTTTGAAAGAGCTCCATTTGTGTGGACAGATTGTTCACAAGCTCCTGAGCGGTCACTTTCGGAAAGCCTGCTACGTCATAAATATATTTTTCCGGATACAGCGCAGCCAGTTGACCTCCGAGTTGAGGCATGCTCTCGATAAGTTTTACCGAAGCTTGGCGCATTCCGCCGTAAAAAGCGGCAAACATGCCGGCAGGTCCGCCACCGATAATCAAAAGATCCGTCATGTTGTTGTCTTGTGGCATCGTTGTCATGCGGTAAGCACCTCCATAAAATGAGATTATATTCGAATCAGACAGACGTTCTTGCCTGGATTAAGCTGATTCATGAATTCCTTACCTATTATAATCGCCCCGAACCAGCATGAAAAGACGAGAATTGAGCTAAAATACCTAACATTGGAATGTTTGCGCTTACTTAGTATGTCAGGGTATAAAAGGTGGATAAATTTGCATATTAAATGGCAAAAAAAATCTTGATATTTGCATGGTTTATGCATATGATTAACGTGATAACTTGTGTTCATTACAGGGTTGCAATATATTTTGATAATAGTAGCAACTGTACGGAAACCGCAGAATGACAGCTGTTTTTGAACAAAAATGGATAATCAGGTCAAATGATGAAACGGGCTCTGATAAGGGCTCTTCTCTTTTTTTGGGTGTAATTCACAGAATGTTAACATGTGTACCATACTGTATATATAAAGAGTAAGCTGGAAGGAGCAGTAGAATGAGCAGCATACCGAAGATCGTAATCCTTGGCGCGGGTTACGGGGGCATATTGACAGCGCAGCGGCTGCAAAAAGAGCTGAATTATAATGAGGCCGATGTTACATTGGTGAATCGCCATGATTATCATTATATTACAACGCATTTGCATATGCCGGCAGCAGGAACAGACAGCATTGAGAACACCCGGGTATCCATTTCGAAGCTGATTGACGAGTTTAAAATCGATCTGGTCAAATCCTCGGTGCAGGAGATCCGTCTTCACGACAAGAAGGTGATTCTTGAAGATGGCACTTTATCTTACGACTACCTAGTCATCGGGCTTGGAGGGGAACCGGAAACCTTTGGTATTCCAGGGCTCGCCGAGCATGCGATGACCATCCGAAGCATCAACTCGGTCCGATTGATTCGTGAGCATATTGAGTATCAATTTGCTTTATATAAGAATGAGCGCAGACCGCAAGAGCGCATTAACTTTGTTGTGGGCGGGGCAGGTTTCAGCGGCATCGAGTTTGTAGCCGAGCTGGCGGACCGCATTCCGAGATTGTGCAAGGAATATGATGTCGATCCGACACTGGTGAATATCTATAACGTAGAAGCCGCGCCAGCTGCTCTTCCGGGATTTGCACCGGAGCTGGTGGAGTACGCCATGAACGTTCTCGAGAAGAAGGGCGTAACCTTCAAAATGGGCATTGCCATCAAGGAATGCCTGCCGGGCGGCGTCGTGCTGAACAACGGTGAAGAGATCAGAGCGGCAACAGTGGTATGGACCGGCGGTATCCGCGGCAATCGCTTGGTTGAAGCAGCAGGCTTCGAAACGATGAGAGGCCGCGTGAAGGTCGATGAATATCTGCGTGCTCCCGGGTATGAGAATATTTATATTATCGGCGATAACTCCCTGATTTTTAATGAGGAAGGCCGTCCTTATCCGCCGACTGCCCAGATGGCGATGCAGCAGGGCGTATGCTGCGCCCAGAATATCGTTGCGGCGATTAGGGACAAGTCAATGCGCAAGTTCGAGTTCAGTAATAAAGGCACGGTAGCCTCCCTCGGCCGAGGTGAAGGCATTGCTGTTGTCGGGGATAAGAAATATCAGGGCTGGAAAGCGGCTCAGCTGAAAAAATTGGTTGATCTCCGCTACCTCTTTATTATCGGGGGGATTCCGCTCGTCCTGAAAAAAGGTAGGTTTCTGTAAATGAGACACTGCAGCGTTCAAGTACGGGGGCTGCTCACAAGAGATGAGCTGGATCGTTACAACGCCTTAATGGAGGTTGGCTCCTATCTGGAGTCGCAAGATCAATACGATCTTGCGTATACGATTCAGCAGGAAGTCGACATTCTTATTCTTCCTGCCATCGAGCGGCTAAAGGATAAAGGACGTGCCCGCGACCGGGCGACAGCGGAATATCTTGAAACCTTGCGCAAGCAAGAACAAGATGAGGAAGACGATAATGAATGAAGAAGGGATGCTCTCCTGAATTAGAGAGCATCCCTTTTTTTGTACATGTTATCTATGTGTTAGAAGGAGTTATACCTTCATCAAATCGGTAAATGAAGCCTGGTCAAGCAGGTTGCCGACATAGAAAGGACCGAACTCGCCAAAACGTGCACTCACTTCGTCAAATCTCATTTCATACACGAGTTTTTTGAACTGAAGGGCTTCATCGCTGAACAGCGTTACGCCCCATTCCCAATCGTCGAGCCCAACAGAACCGGTAATGATTTGTTTTACTTTGCCTGCGTAGCCGCGGCCAATCATCCCATGGCTCTTCATCATGGATTTACGGTCATCCATGCTCAGCATGTACCAGTTGTCCGACAAGTCTCGCTTTTTGTTCATCGGATAGAAGCAAATATGCTTCGATTTAGGCAGGGCTGGCTTCAGACGAGCGATAACATGCGGATTCTGCATCGGATCCTCATCGGAAGAGCCGGCCAGATAGTTGCTCAGCTCAACAATGCTTACATAGGAATAAGCCTTGGTGGTGAACTGCGCAAACGTCGTTTTGTTAAAGGCATTCTCTATCGCGTTTAGATCTTCTAGCGTCTCGCGCAAATGCATGAATACAAAATCGGCTTTCTGGCCGACGATCGTATATACAGCGGTGCTGCCTTGCTTAGCGGCTTCGATGGCATCCCATTCCTGAAGGAACGCATTCAGCTCGTCCAGCGCAAAAGCGCGTACTTCTTCATCTGCAGCTTTCCAGGCCGGCCAATTGATGGTACGGAAATCATGCAGCGCATACCAGCCCTCCAGCGTCATTGCAGCTTCGTTCATGTAATCACTCCTAAACGTTATGTTCGTTATCATTGAAGCGGATAACCGCTTGCATTAACTCCCTTCATTGTACTGTAAGCGTGGTCGGAAGGGCAAACGATGACACAATGTATTCACGATTGTTCGTTGATCTGTGACATGATTTTTAGTAAACTAGCTATTAGCTAAAGCTTGGTGTGCTGTTTCTTGCTGCAATATTGTAGAATAGCTGCTATGCGTAGGTGATAAAGAAGAGGTGAAAACAGCGATCATGCTTCAATTTATTCCTGTGCTCGTGCTGATGATTTTGTTTTTTGTCATGATGTTCGGTATCGGTTTTATCCTGAATATGTTGATGAAAACGACTTGGTTTCCATGCTTTTTGTTTGTGATTGTTATCTTGCCAGTCGTTGTATACAGCTTGTGGGATCGGGGCCAAATGTCGTTCTGGACTCACGTCGGATCATTCCAACTGGTTGATTACTTAACGGGGGTTGCAGGTCTGATCGGTGCTTATTTGAGCGGATGGACCATTAAGACATTGCGTATTAAAGGCTTTAGAATGTTTTAGTGCGCTTGGCGCAAATTGAATGTAGTGTTAATGGCGGCTCTTCAATACCCGGGGGCCGTCATTTATTATTTGTGGAACCATGCAAAGCGTGAATATGCGAATTCCATAATTTTTGATGCGAAAGAACCGACTTCTGATCTTCGGATTTATGATAGAATAGAGGAAGTCTATTTTTGGGCGACAGGGGGAGCATAAACGATGCGCATGACTAATTTTTTACATTTTACCGAGAACCACCGTTACTGCGTATACCGTGACTTCTGTTTAAGCGGCCTGGATGACAAAATGCTTGGTTCGATTTATCAACCGATGGTTGGTGCGTTTGCGGTCAGTCTGTACCGTCTTCTCGTTTCCCATGTACCGGTGGAGAAGGTGGGTTATTCGGCCATTGAACAGCAGCGACGATTATTCCTGACCCTGGGACTTGATCCTAGTGAAAAAGGACGCCGTTATCTCATTGAACAAACCTCCAAGCTTGAAGCGGTAGGGTTACTGCAGACAAGTCGGATGTTCGTCCCGGAAACGGATGACCATGTATATGAATATGAGCTGCAGGCGCCGCTCAGTCCGGCGGAGTTCTTCAACACACAGCATCTGACACTGCTGCTTCGGGACAAGGTGGGGAAATTCGCCGTCCTGTCGCTAAGGGAAGAGCTGTGGAGCAAGGAGCCTCTTGAATGGTCCGGTATTTCCTTAAACAAGGAGAACATTTCGGTTCCCTTTTATGATATTTTTGAGTTGTAACACGCACGTTATTGATTATGAGCTGGAGCAAGCGCTGGAGGAGGTCGCGGTGTCGCGTAAGTCCATCCTGCCGCCGAATCCGCAAGGGGATGGCCTGAATTATGCCGACATCATTCTTCGCTTCCCGCGTGAATCCCGCAATCGGGTCTTTGTGGAGCGGCTCCGCTATGATCACGAGCAAATGGGCATTGTGAATTACGTTGTGCGCAAATACGATCTGAGCACGCAGGACTTGTGCCGGCTGCTGGATGAGGACGGCATATTTACCGAGCATGGCGAGGTCGTGCTGGATGATCTGCAGCACAAGGCCAGCCTTCACTTCCGTCAAGGAATGAAGATGCAGGAGAAGCGGCAGATTACGGCAGGCAAAGTGATCGCTCTCCATCAGGAGATGATAGCCGATCCGGACGAGCCCGTACAGGAGCATGCGGTACAGACGGAATTTTATGTGGAGGTTCCAGCCCAGTTCCAATCGAAATGTGATATACACCAATATAATATGATGCTTCGCAACGAACCCTATACCCGGCTGCTGCAGACGTTCTTTCCAGGCTCCGTTCCTGCACAGTTCCTGGATATCTTTGAAAAGATTGATCTGAGCTACAAACTGCCGGGTGAAGTCATCAACGTGCTCATTCATTATTTAATGTCGCTTATTGCCGCAGGCGGCGAGCAGCGGATCAACCGCAATTTTGTGGAAGCGATCGCTTCCAACATGCTGCTGAAGCAGGTTAACAGCTACGAGAAAGCTGTTCAATATATACGTGATCAAGCCAAGATGAAAGGCAAACAGAAGGCAACCACGCAACGTACGCGTACATACGCTAAGGGCGGGAAGGTGAAGCCGGAAATCCCGGTGGCGCTGGAGTCCGATCAGGGCGAGGCCGTATCGGATGAGGAGTTCGAAGAAATGATGCGATTTGCAGCAGAAATGCAAGCTGGCAATAAGAAGGGCGGGTAATGAGATACCGCTCATGAGAGGAGGAATAAGAGATGGAGTCCCTTGGTGAACTGCTAGAGAGTATGAAAAGTCCTGCGCTTCGGCGCAGAACCGAGCAGATTACGGAGGATTTACTCAAGAATCCTCTGATACAAGCATTGCGGAGCGAATTCCCGGAAATCGATGATCGGGTCATACGCTTAAATTTAAGTAAACTGTATCAATATGCGGGGGACCAGGCCCATTGCCAGTCGTGTCCGGGGCTGGACCGCTGTCCAAATGATTTCCAGGGGCATATCAGCAAGCTGGATATTCAGCGGGTGAATGGAACGGTAGAAATTTATGAGCGGAAGGCTCCTTGTTCCTTGCAGATTGCAAAGACCAGCGAGGACCAGATCAAGAAACGGATTCGCAGCTTTTATGTGGATGAGCATGCCTTGAACGAAGGTTATAACAATATGGAGATTATGGCAAAGGACCGTTTGCGGGCACCTGCGGTTCATCAGGTCTTTAAATATATCCGGGATACCAAGGAGAATGGCTTGTCTCCGCGAGGACTGTATCTTACCGGTTCGTTTGGCACCGGGAAGACCTATCTGATGGGGTATTTGATGCATGAGCTCGCGAAGGTGGGCCACTCGGGCGTCATTGTGTACATGCCTGATTTCGTGGAGGATCTGAAAACCATGATGCAGGATGGACAGAAGCTGAAGGAAATGGTGGAGACCATGAAGCATTGCGATCTGCTGATCTTTGACGACATTGGTGCGGAGAACTTGAATCCGTGGGTTCGGGATCATGTCCTTGGTTCCATCCTGAATTTCCGGATGAACCGGCTGCCGACCTTCTATACGTCAAACTATCCGCTCGACGGACTTGAGCAGCATCTCAGCTTCACAAGCAAGGACGGCGAAGAAGCCCATAAGGGGCAGCGGTTGATGAACCGGATTGCGCCTTTTGTGGATGTGGTCCACTTATTCGGCGAGAACCAGCGAGGTAAATTTTAGATCGATTGCGGCGGTCACATCTTTATCATGGACAAACTTCCCGGAAATCGTAAAAAGTCTGATCCCGTTAGCGTACAGAACGCGGCGGGATCAGACTTTTTAATTCTGCACAAGGAATCATCAATTAGCCGACCAGGAACTTGATAATAACGAATCCGAAAAAGATGATGGTCATGAAACCGAACATCCCCACGAAGCCCATCATCAAATCGCCAAAGTCATTGCGTGGTTCTTCATTGATGTGCTCCCGTGGATCGTTAACGCGTACGTTTACATCCATGGTGCTTGCCTCCTCAAAAGGTGAACATGTCGTGTGAACACGAAAACTTGACAGTCACCCGACTTGTTACTAGTAGTATACCCAATGCGCAAATCATTTGTAAAGATTGCATAAAAATCCCGTGAAATCCTCTTTCTTTAGGTGAGTATATTTCACTTTTTCGGGCCGATTGTGGTATACTAAATTCGTCGACCCATTCGACAATTATGATTTGCACTATACCCGATCTTATCCTGTGAGGAGGAGAATACAATGGCTATCGTCAATGTTACCGACCAAACCTTCGTGAATGAAGTTGAAGGCGAAGGAACGGTTGTAGTTGATTTTTGGGCGCCGTGGTGCGGCCCTTGTAAAATGCTTGCTCCGATTCTGGACGAATTGTCTTCAGAACTCGGTGATGATGTGAAAATCGCAAAGGTGAACGTGGATGAGAATCCGGAATCCGCAGCACGCTTTGGCGTGATGAGCATTCCGACCATGATCTTCTTTAAAGACGGCCAGCCTGTCGATAAAGTGGTTGGTTTGAATTCCAAGGAAGCCTTGAAAGGCATTATTGCAAAACATCAATAAGCGTGGTTTGGCATCAGCTGAAATCCGCTTTCATACAGCGCCTTCGGTATAAACCCGAAGGCGCTTTGTGTGGTTATTCATAATGGTTTATATTTATGGTTAATAATATATAATCTCCTTGGAGAGGAGGAAAAGCATGGACGATTTTGCCAAACAGCTGCAGGAGCAGGAGAAGGCGCTTGAGAGTATTCGCCATAAGCTGGCATTACTGCCGGATCTGCCCGGCTGTTACCTAATGAAAAATCAGGATGGAACGATTATCTACGTGGGCAAGGCCAAGGTGCTGAAGAATCGGGTACGCTCTTATTTTACCGGTAGCCATAACGGAAAAACCCAAATGCTCGTTTCGGAAATTCGCGATTTCGAATACATTGTGACAGGCAGCAACATGGAAGCGCTCATTCTGGAGTGCAACCTGATCAAAACACATCAGCCCAGATTCAACGTGCTGCTGAAGGATGATAAAACCTATCCATACCTTAAAATTACGAATGAAGAGCATCCTCGTCTGGAAGTGACCCGAAGGGTGCTTAAAGATAAAGCGAAATATTTTGGCCCCTACCCGAATGCGTATGCGGCACAGCAGACCAAAAAGCTGCTGGACCGGATGTACCCTTTGCGCAAATGCGGTGTCATGCCTAAAGAAGTGTGCTTGTATTATCATATGGGGCAATGCTTGGCTCCATGCGTGAAGGAAGTGCCGAATTCCGCCTATGAGCAGATTACCGGCGAGATTAACTCTTTTCTGAACGGCGGACATGAAGAGATCAAGAAGGAATTGCAGCGCAAAATGCAGGAGGCCGCGGAGGATTTATATTTTGAGCGTGCCAAAGAGCTGCGGGATCAGATCATCCATATCGATACCTTAATGGAGAAGCAGAAGATTACGACCACGGATACACGGGACCGCGACGTATTCGGTTATGCTGTGGATAAAGGCTGGATGTGTGTGCAGATTCTGTACATGCGGCAGGGGAAAATGGTGCAGCGCAACAAATCCGTCTTTCCGTTCTACGGGGATGCGCACAGTGACTTTATGTCTTTTATTGCCCAATATTACAGCGACAATCCTGCACTGCCGCAAGAAATTCTGCTCCCTGGCCCTCTGTTGATAGAGGAAGCTGCTGGTTCAGTAACCGCAACGGGAACCGTTATCGAAGCTGAAAGCGTACAGGGCAAGGAGAATGCCGCGGATTCGGCGAGCCAGCCAACTGCAGGTTCTGCGGAAGAGCTGCAGGAAGCCTTAGTCCAGGCTCAAGAGGAGAAGGCGGAGGCAGAGGGTATCGTGGATGCCGCCGGCGGGGCTGCCGCCTTGCAGGAATGGCTTGGAGTGAAGGTACACGTGCCGCAGCGGGGCTTGAAGAAACAGATGGTGGGCATGGCATCGGATAATGCGAGGGTTTCCCTGGACGAGAAGTTCCGGTTGATCGAGCGCGATGAAGAACGCACCTCGGTTGCGGCGGCTAATCTGGGTGAAGTGATTGGACTCCAGTCGCTCAACCGGATTGAAGCATTTGACAACTCGAACATACAGGGGAGCAATCCGGTATCGGCCATGGTGGTATTCACCAATGGGAAGCCGGATAAAAAGGAATACCGCAAATACAAAATCCGCACCGTCCTGGGACCGGATGATTATGATACGATGCGTGAAGTGATTCGGCGGCGGTACGAGCGCGTCTTGAAGGAGAACTTGCCGCTTCCCGACCTTATCGTGGTTGATGGAGGCAAGGGACAAATCTCTGCGGCCATCGATGTATTGGAGAATGAGCTGGGACTGTTTGTCCCGGTATGCGGGCTTGTGAAGGACGCCAAGCACAAAACGGCGCAGTTAATGATCGGAGATCCACCGGAGCCGGTAACACTGCCACGGGACAGCCAGGAGTTCTATTTACTGCAGCGCATCCAGGATGAGGTTCACCGCTTTGCGATTTCCTTCCACCGCGATCAGCGCGGCAAATCGATGGTGACTTCGAAGCTCGATTCCATTCCCGGCATAGGGGAGAAGCGCCGCAAGCTGCTGCTGAAGCATTTTGGCTCGGTCAAAAAAATAAAAGAGGCTTCAGTCGAAGACTTCAAGCCCCTTTCCATAGGTGAAAAATTAGCAACGCAAATTCTTAATGCACTTCGTGAGGAGGAGTCGTAACATACGGCTTCTCTTTTTTTGTCGGATTGAAACGGTATATCAAATATGCAACAATTCCCGGCAGCACCATGTAGAACACCCCGATCAGTAAGTTGGCGGTATCCTTGAGCATAACGAGGCTGAGGCCCATCAGAATGCTGTTGAAGATGACGTGGGAGAACATGGCCGCGAGATACCCGTATTTCAAGAAGATGTAACTGAACAGCAAGCCGATGATGACCAGCTCGATAGGCCTCGAGATCACAGGGTATATCGGATAAAGCGTATGCCCCAGCGCCCAGATGAGCGAGGTGATCAAACTTGCCACAAAGGTATTGCGAACGATTTTCTTCACCATTTTGATACCAAACAGCCGGTATACGGCTTCCTCCGATATGCCTGCAAACCAGGCCATCAAAGGGAACAGCCATGGATACAGCATATTGTAAGGCGATTGCGTGGCATCGGTTGTGGACCATGTATTCAAGGTAAGACCAAGAACAATAAAGATTAGAGATTGAACTCCGAGCAGAATGAACGCCCACATATACCCCAGCTTCATGCTATCCAGCACATAACGTCCATACCCGGCTTCCTTGGCCCGCGGCCATGGGTTAAGGCCGTCTTCTTTTTGCCACAGCCCGTTGCCCCCGACCAGGGAAAAGTAGAGCAGCGCGGAGAAGATGAGTGAATAGACCGCATAGAATATCATCATGCCGAGAATGCCGGTAGAAGACATGCCCTCGGATTTGAACACGGGTACCAGATTGTACGTATTCAGCATTTGAATAACGAATAGCAGCGCCGATAGGAACAAGCCGCGTTTAAACGAGGTGTAAGCTCTGGTCTTCACACTGTACACAATGGCAAGTATGCCAAGAATCAGGGTAAACAAACCGTAACCCGCCAGCGTCAGCAGTGTTGCATCTTGAGTCTGCTTGTTAACATAAGCGGAATGCGCAGCCGGAATCGAGAAGGATGGCTCATAGGAGCGTAATTTCCCGTGCTCGAAGGTGAAGCGCAGCTCCAGCACGGAATCGCCGATCTTGGTTTCCGGATCCACGTACTTCAGCCGGGGTTCTCCTTCCCGCGTAACCAGCTTCAGATGCGAAATATCGTAGCCTGCACGCTTGAGCCAAGGCTCGGCAAGCTGCTGCTTATCGGTCAAAGTCATGCCGTCCTCTACGACAAGGAGCATTTGTTTCTGCACTTTACCCTTGTTCAGTTCAATCCGGTCATAACTGGAGCGGGCAAAATCATACGAGAACCCGACGATGCCGGAATTCTGCATATGCACGTCCACATTGAGGGCATCGCCTCCCGGCTCGCTGAAGCGAACGCGGTATACGTCATAGGGATATTTGGCCTCAAAGGTTTTGTTGTACTCCGAGAGTTTCTTTTCCCTCGCTAAATATCCGTAAAGCTCCGATTTGGATTGATATGTAATCAATGTCTCCTCAGCTTCCGCAGCGGCGAACTGCAAGTGCTCCTGCGCGAACCTGGAAGCGGCTTGCTGGGCTTGTGCTTTGGATATAATATCCGGAGTGGCCATCTCGGTAGAATCCGTATTGGCTGATGGAAATACCTGAAATAACAGGAACAAAATCAGGCCAACTGCGGCAGGCGCGATGAGCTGCTTCAAGTTGGGCTTCAGCCTCAAAGGCTCTCTTGCACGATTCATGAATTTCCTCCTCTGGAAAGTTGATACTCCACTGGGTATTAGAGCTGCCTGATGAAGAACGCATAGAGCCAATATAACATAGATATGAAAGGGATAAGCAGCTTATCCCAATTTGGTAATAATGAAATAAAACGATGAAAATGAATGAAAGGTTTCGAAAATGTTAGAGAACCATACGCTTGTATTCTTGAATATGCCCAATTCGAGCTCTTTTAAAGACTTTTTGGGTGAAAAACGGCGTTGGGTTACGTACCGGATTGGGTTATAATCACATCATGCTTCAAGGAACTGAATATTCCAGCCGAATTTCGTACTGAAAATGGGGGAACCATGTAATTGGGGTGAATTTCATTATTCTATAGAATAATGAATAGGGCGACCTGTGGAAATGCCCGAATCCGTCAGCTAACCTCGTAGGCTGCAGCACAGGAACCAGACCGTAAGGGGCACTGCGTTTTCCAGTGTCTTTTTTCTTTGACTTTTTTTAAGAAGGTGACGGATTGAACTCCAAATTAAAATGGCTCAGGTTGTCCCCGCCGCAGATTCTGGTGCTTGGTTTTGCGGCCATTATCTTCATCGGGGCTGCATTGTTAATGCTGCCGATTTCCAGTAGAACCGGCGAGCCGCTTGGATTTATTGATGCATTGTTCACTTCGACATCAGCAACGTGCGTAACGGGTCTGGTTGTGGTGGATACAGGGACAACATTCAGTTCTTTCGGTCAGATCGTGATCATGCTGCTGATTCAGATTGGCGGGCTCGGCTTCATGACGATGGCTACTTTGTTTGCCCTGGTCCTCAAACGGCGAATTTCCCTCAAGGATCGTCTTGTCCTGCAGGAGGCGATGAATCAATCCTCGATGGAAGGCATCGTAAGGCTGATTCGCAGAGTATTGTTATACTCACTCGTGATTGAGGCTTGTGGCGCTGTACTGCTGTCTATCCGGTGGGCGTTTGATATGCCGATCGGAAAAGCGATATATTACGGTGTTTTTCATGCGGTGACCATGTTCAACAATGCCGGTTTCGATTTGTTTGGCGATTTTCGAAGCTTGACCGGGTATGTATACGATCCGGTGGTAAACGTAGTCGTGATGTTTTTGATTGTTTCAGGCGGTATTGGCTTCATTGTATTGTCTGATCTGATTGACTTTCGGAAACAGCGGAGACTGTCATTGCATTCCAAGGTGGTGCTCTCTATGACAGGAGCGCTGCTGCTGCTCGGATTTATCGTTATTCTCATATTTGAATTCACCAATCCGCGAACGCTCGGCTCCCTCAATTGGGGCGGGAAGTTCTTAGGAGCGTTGTTCCAATCCGTAACGCCGCGCACAGCGGGTGCGAATACTATAGATATTACGGGCCTAAGGCAGGCCACACAGTTTTTCATCGTGATTCTCATGTTTATCGGCGCATCTCCCGGATCAACCGGGGGCGGTATACAAAACAACGACGTTTACCATAATGGTTGGTGCGGTCATCGCCATGATGCGGGGACGCGACGACATCGTCATGTTCCGTTATCGGCTTGCACAGGAGCGGGTACTGAAGGCGTTAACCATCGCACTTCTCGCCTTGCTGCTCGTTCTTGCGGTCTCCATGATTCTGTCCACGACAGAGGAAGGGGAGTTCCTGGAAATCCTGTTCGAAACAACGTCCGCGTTCGGTACGGTGGGGCTCTCGATGGGCTTAACGCCTGATCTGACCGTGTTCGGCAAAATATTGATCAGTATTACGATGTTTGCAGGACGATTGGGTCCGCTGACACTTGCTTATGCACTAGGGCCGAAAAAGGGTAAAGAATTATATCGTCATCCGGAAGGCAAAATGATTATTGGATAAGGAGTATAGGAGAGACATGAAACCAAAGCAATTTGCAATTATCGGTTTAGGACGATTTGGCTCCAGCCTGGCGCTTGAACTGATGGAACAGGGATATGAGGTGCTCGGCATCGACCGGAACGAAGAGGTTGTCGAGGATATGAGCGAGCTGCTAACACATACGGTGGTCGCGGATGCTACAGATGAAGAGGTGCTTAAATCACTCGGGATCCGCAACTTCGATTGTGGGATTGTTGCAATCGGGAATGATATCCAGATGAGTATTTTATCCGCCATCTTGTTGAAAGAGCTTGGTGTTACCACGGTAGTGGCCAAGGCGATTTCGGTCCTGCATGGCCGGGCTCTGGAGAAGCTGGGCGTGGACCGGGTCATCTTTCCGGAGCGGGATATGGGCATTCGGGTAGCTCACCAGCTCGTTACGCCGAACCTGCTTGATTATATCGAATTATCCAAGGACTATTTGATTGTGGAGATGACGGTTACGGACTGCATGGACGGAAAAACACTGAGCGAGCTGAATACGAGGGTTCGTTATGGCGTAAGCGTGGTAGCCCTGAATAAGCAAACCGGCATTATTGTGGCTCCGACCGCCATGGACGTGGTGAACTCGGGCGATATTATGGTCGTTATCGGATCCAATGATAACGTAGACCGCTTTGAATCTGAAGTCGTGAACATGCTTGAGAAATAAATATAGAAGAAAAACCTGACGGCTATGATCGCTGTCAGGTTTTTTTTGATTTTTCCTCTTCCAGTCTCCGGAACAGAATCTCTGTCTCGTCAATCCACCTGCTGGCCGCTTTGCTGAGCTCCGAGGCCTGGCCGTAAATCAGCGACGTCGTTCGACGGGTTTCGATGAGTGCGGGAATATGAATGTCGACCAGTCCGTTATCGGATAATAACTGCGGACGGAGATACGACTTGGGCAGAAGTGCTGCCGCCTTGCAGGTAGGAATCAAACGGACGATCGCCTCGAAGGAGTCAATTTCCATTCGAATATCCGGCATAATGCCCCAGCGGTGGAACAGGTCATCCGTCAGCTTGCGGTACCACGTTCCGGTCGAGAAGATAATCATTGGCAGTCCTTGGAGCTGCTCAATTCCGACGTCCTCGATGTCAGCCAGCGGGTGCGATGAGGGAATGACAAGCTCCAAGTGGTCATCAAACAGCGGAATGCAGTTTAGGCCGGGCTGGTTGATTGAGGAGGCAACGATGCCGACATCCACCCGCTTATCTCTTACATACGAAACGATTTCATGGGTTTTGCCGGTAATCAGCTTGATTTCGGCTGCAGGATGGCGCTCCATGAATGCATTGACCAGCGGGGGCAGCGTCGTCTGAAGGGTGGT
Organism: Paenibacillus vortex V453; assembly: GCF_000193415.1. Lineage (NCBI taxonomy): Bacteria > Bacillati > Bacillota > Bacilli > Caryophanales > Paenibacillaceae > Paenibacillus > Paenibacillus vortex. Next base: position 133,835 of record NZ_ADHJ01000049.1, on the reverse strand, counting down.
CAGGCTGGCACCCAGATTGATCGATATTTGGTCGCCCTCCCGGTAATGGGCCAAAGTCTGCATGAATTTGAGCTGCTGCTGCCGCTGCTCCAGGGCAAAGGTGTACACAATCTGACCGATGGAGGTGAGCTCCAGGCGTTTGCCGCGGCGGTTAAAAAGCTGCAGTCCGAGCTGATCCTCAAGCTTCGCTATTTTTCTGGACAGGGCTGGCTGTGACAAATTAAGCAGTTTGGACGCCTGATTAATGCTGGATTGCTCTACAACGACGGCAAACATGTCCAGTTCCTCGAACATGAAATTCCTCCTATATAAAATAGACATACGTGCAAATAATTGCTTATGCGTATAGATTATAACGATTAATAATTATATTGCAATTCCATTATAAGAAAAAAAGGAGTAACATGAGACATGACACAAGTTGTTCACACTATTGCAGAAATAGGCAGCTTTTTGTCGTTGAAACGGTTTGAGTCCGCGTTCAAAGAGGTCGGTTTTCAATACTGAGGCTTGTGCTGCCGGTGTGCGTTTCTTCAAAACGCTTAGATTGGATGAAGCCAGGGACGTCAGGTGCGCAGCTGGAAGTTTGGGTACGCTGCACCGGAAGGTGCGGCTGAATTCAAGATTCGATGCCGAGTGGCTTCTTGATTCACTTCGCGATCCCAAGCGGGCTTTTTGAACAACCTCTTTAGGACAGGGAAAGTGTAATTGTTCTGAAAATAGGAAAGATTGAAAATGAAAACGCTGCACATTGGAAAGGGGAACGTCAACTAATGAAAGGGTATTATTCCAGAAAGCTACATTCCTTACTTGGTGTCATACCGCTGGGAGCATTCTTGATCAGCCATATGATCTCCAACTTTAAGGCTTTCGAGGGCGGAAAGAAGGGCTTTGAGGGGGCCGTGCATTTCCTGAACAGCATGCCGCTCGTTTTTTTCCTCGAGCTGTTCCTGATCTGGCTGCCATTGTTTTATCATGGCATCTACGGTCTGTACATTGCTTATCAGGCCAAAAATAACGTAGGGAACTACAGTTATGAGCGCAATATTCGCTTTACTATCCAGCGTGTCACCGGGGTTATTACGTTTGTATTCGTTATCTGGCATATGTACGATACGCGTTTCCAAATCATCATCGGCAAAATCACGCATGATGATCTGGGCGCCACGATGCACAACATTATGAACAACCCCGTGCTGTTTATTCTGTATGTTATCGGTGTAGTCTCAGCAACCTTCCACTTCGCAAACGGCCTGTGGGCGTTCCTCGTCAGCTGGGGCATCACCGTCGGTCCGCGCGCGCAGAAGGTATCTACTTACATCTGCATGGGCTTGTTCGTGCTGATGAGCGTGCTGTTTATTCTTGCTATGACTGCATTCCGCAGTTCTGAGTTCCAAGCGGCGGCAACAGCAGCGATCGATGTAGTTAAGACAGTCTTAAGTTAAGGGGAGTGAACGAAAAATGGCATCTAATATTATTGTAGTGGGTGGCGGCCTTGCCGGGTTGATGGCAACCATCAAAGCGGCAGAAGCCGGGGCTCACGTTCATCTATTCTCACTTGTACCTGTTAAACGCTCTCACTCCGTGTGTGCGCAAGGCGGAATCAATGGAGCTGTTAATACCAAGGGCGAGGGTGACTCTCCTTGGGAGCACTTTGACGATACGGTATACGGCGGCGACTTCCTGGCGAATCAGCCACCTGTAAAAGCGATGTGTGAAGCGGCTCCTGGCATTATCCACCTCATGGACCGCATGGGCGTTATGTTTAACCGTACCCCGGAAGGGCTGCTCGATTTCCGCCGTTTCGGTGGAACGAAGCGCCACCGTACTGCGTTCGCTGGCGCCACGACAGGTCAGCAGCTGCTGTATGCGCTTGATGAGCAGGTTCGCCGTTGGGAAACCGCCGGTCTCGTTACGAAATACGAGAACTGGGAGTTCCTGAACGCAATCATCGACGACGAAGGCATCTGCCGCGGTATTGCTGCCCAGGATCTGCGCACGATGGAGATCAAGGCGTTTAAAGCGGAAGCCGTCATTCTGGCAAGCGGTGGTCCCGGCATTATTTTCGGTAAAACCACGAACTCCGTCATCAACACCGGTACAGCAGCAAGCGCTGTCTATCAGCAAGGCGTTCATTATGCAAACGGGGAATTCATCCAGATTCACCCGACGGCGATTCCAGGTGATGACAAGCTTCGCTTGATGTCGGAATCGGCACGCGGTGAAGGCGGACGGATCTGGACCTATAAAGACGGTAAGCCTTGGTACTTCCTCGAAGAGAAATACCCGGCTTACGGAAACCTGGTGCCGCGTGACATCGCAACCCGTGAGATTTTCTCTGTGTGCGTAGACATGGGACTCGGCATCAATGGCGAGAACATGGTTTACCTCGATCTCTCCCATAAGGATCCGAAAGAACTCGACGTGAAACTCGGAGGCATTATCGAGATTTATGAGAAGTTCATGGGCGATGATCCGCGTAAAATCCCGATGAAAATCTTCCCGGCAGTCCATTATTCCATGGGCGGCATGTGGGTCGATTACAACCAAATGACAAACATTCCGGGGCTGTTTGCAGCCGGGGAATGCGAGTATCAATATCACGGTGCAAACCGTCTGGGTGCGAACTCCCTTGTCTCCGCGATTTATGGCGGCATGGTGGCCGGACCGAAGGCCATTGAATATATCAAAGGCATGAAGAAGTCGACAGAGGACATTTCCTCGACCGTATTTGATCGCGTAGCGAAAGAGCAAACCAACAAATACGAAGGCCTGCTCAAGATGGAAGGTACCGAGAATGCTTACGTGATCCATAAAGAGCTGGGCGAATGGATGACCAACAATATGACGGTGGTTCGTTATAATGACAAGCTTGAGGCAACCATCGGCAAAATCAAGGAATTGAAGCAGCGCTACCGCAATATCAATATGACGGATACGTCCCGCTGGAACAACCAGGGCGTGGCATTCACCCGTCAGCTGTGGAACATGCTGGAGCTGTCCGAGGCGATGACGCTGGGCGCACTTCTTCGGAACGAAAGCCGCGGCGCTCACTACAAGCCTGATTTCCCTGAACGTAACGATGAAGAGTTCCTGAAAACAACGAAAGCTGCTTGGACGCCTGACGGACCGCAGATTTCATACGAAGAAGTGGATGTTTCCTTAATCCCGCCGCGTATTCGCGACTATTCGAAAGACAAGTAAGAAGGAAGGGGATTTAATATGTCTCAAACGGCAGCCGCCTCAAAGAGTGTCAAGTTTATCATTACACGCCAGGACAACCCGGAGACGAAATCCTACACTGAGGAATTCGAGCTTCCGTACCGTCCAGGTATGAACGTCATTAGTGCGCTGATGGAAATTCAGCGTAATCCCAAAAATGCGCAAGGTCAGACAACCGCGCCGGTATGCTGGGACTCCAACTGCCTTGAGGAAGTTTGCGGAGCTTGCTCCATGGTCATCAACGGCAAGCCGCGCCAAGCATGTGCCGCGCTGATCGACAAGCTGGAGCAGCCGATCCGGATTCAGCCGATGAAGACGTTCCCGGTCGTAAGAGACCTGGTTATCGACCGCAGTCGTATGTTCACGGCGCTCAAGCGTGTTAAGGCGTGGATTCCAATCGACGGCACCTATGACCTGGGACCTGGACCGAAAATGGCTGAGAAGAAGCGCCAGTGGGCTTACGAGCTGTCCAAATGCATGACATGCGGTGTATGTCTTGAAGCTTGCCCGAATGTTAACGAAAAAACGGACTTTATTGGTCCCGCGGCCATTTCCCAAGTCCGCTTGTTCAACGCTCACCCGACAGGAGAGATGAACAAGGAAGAGCGTCTGGAAGCTCTGATGCAGGATGGAGGCATTGAGGGCTGCGGCAACTCGCAGAACTGCGTCCGTTCTTGCCCGAAAGGCATTCCGCTTACAACGTCCATTGCGGAAATGAACAAGGATACAACCAAACATCTGTTTAAGCGCTGGCTTGGCGTTTAATCGGATTTCAGGTTTCACAACCAAGGCGTCTGACCGGGGCATCACTTCGGTACAGGCGCTTTTTTAATGTGTGATATAATTCATGTGTTTTACGGATATTTAAACAGAGGTGAGTTAGGTTGATTATAGAAAGACCGATTACGATACAAGACATAAGCGATGACTTGATGATTCTGGGCGTTCAGAAGGGAATGACCTTGCTTGTCCATTCCTCGCTCAAAAGCATTGGGGGGTGGGTTGTTGGCGGTCCAGAGGCAGTCATACTGGCGCTGGAGGAGGTGTTGGGCGAAGAAGGGACACTGGTCATGCCGACACAGTCCGCGAACTTGACCAATCCTGAGATGTGGGGAAATCCTCCGGCGGACCCGAAATGGTGGGAGCTGATCCGCGAGGGCATGCCGCCCTATCATCCCGATATGACGGTCACTACGGGCATGGGGATTATACCGGAGGTGTTCCGGAAGCAGGAAGGCGTTATCCGCAGCGCTCATCCTCATGTCTCGTTTGCTGCCCGCGGCAGGAACGCAGAGTCACTCATGCATCCTCATGCGCTTGATTATAGCCTGGGAGAGACCTCGCCTTTAGCGCGTTTATATGAGACAGGAGCCTACGTGCTGATGCTGGGGAGCGGTTATGGCAATAACACATCATTCCACCTTAGCGAATATCGCGCCGATTGGGAAGGAAAGAGGATAGTTACCGCCCATGCCCCGGTACGCAGAGTGCAGGGGAGAACGGAATGGGAAGCATTCCAGGACATCACCTACCATTCCGATGATTTCGAAGCCTTGGGAACAGCATTTGAAGTTGAATGCAGGGAAGCATACAAGCATGGCCGTGTAGGCAAGGCGAAATGCATCTTGGCTGAACAACGGGCCATGGTGGATTATGCGGTGCGCTGGATGGAGGAGAATCGTTAGACTCGTAAAGTGTCTTGAGAACCAGCTGCCATGAACACATCACGCCAATTACGCCGATTACCAACCACCTCCAGGTGTTTCAGTACCGTTTCGAGGGTAATAGGATGATAGTAAGGCCTGCTGGTCAGGCCCCAAGCCGAAGGAGGGGACTGAACATGTCCTGGTGGATGTGGCTGCTCAATTTAACCGGATTGCTGCTGTTGATCTATTTTTTCTACAGCATGGATAAGAAATGGTCCAGCAGGCCTTTGCTGCTAGCCCCGCTGCTCATTTATGCCCTGGTGTCGGTTGAAGATCTGCTCGGGTGGATCGATCTCATGAAGATTGTGCCCGGAGAAGGCGGCATGCGCGCTTTGATCCTGCTGTTTGCGTTATGCTCCGTTATTTTTTATGTGCTGTACATATTTGATAAGATCGCTGACTCTGTTCATCAGCACGTCGATATGAAAACAACTCTGGTTCGAATCAGCATGGCGGCGGGCATGTGTATTTTGTTCTTCACGTTGGTGTATATGTCCATCTATAAGCTCTTTGGAGGTGTATCCTTCGAAGGTGTTAATATCGGTCAGGATTTGCTGAGCCAGTTCATTACCTTCCTGTATTTCAGCATGGCGACGTTTGTGACGGTGGGGTATGGTGATGTAGCCGCTGTGGACAACACGTCCCGGCTTGTGGTCGTGCTGGAGATTGCATTTAGCTTCATTACCGTAGCCTACGCGCTGTCGATGCTGGGAACGCTTCGCCGGATCTTTAAACCGGGTGGAGACGGCTCGGAGATGCTGGATGGCGGCGAAGAGAGTAAGAAGGCCAACATGCCGCACCGGAGAAAGCATTCTTCCATGTAATAAAAAAGAGACGCACCAAGTTGGTGCGTCTCTTTCAGTTCTGCCGGCGTAGAAGGAAACGGACGCCTTGCTTACAGCCGGGCCTACGGCTTCATTAATTTTTTCAGGATGCCCAGACCGTTTTTTGAAGGGTAACGGAATTTAAAATCAAACCGGTTGGTTTGTTTGAGCACACTCTTCATATGGGAAAAGGTATGAAAGCTGTATTCTCCATGGTAAGAGCCCATGCCGCTCTCCCCGACACCCCCGAACGGAAGGAAGGGCGTTGCCAAGTGCATCAGCGTATCGTTCACACATCCTCCGCCAAAAGAAACGGAAGAAAGAACGTAATCCTGCACGTCTTCATTCTCGGTGAACAGGTACAACGCCAGCGGTTTAGGGCGGGCATTAATTGCCTGGACAGCTTCATGCAGATGGTCATAGGTCAGGATCGGGCACAGCGGCCCAAAGATCTCTTCCTCCATCACGGGCATATCCCACGTGATATCATCCAGCACGGTGGGTTCAATGAGCAAGCGATCTCTAAGGGTATTTCCGCCGTGACGAAGGGTCCCATTGTTCAGAAATCCGGATAATCGGTCAAAATGCTTCTCCGACACAATACGGCCGTAGTCGGGGTTGGCCAGTGGTTCCTTGCCATAGAACGAAGTTATGGCATCCTTCAGATGCGAGATGAACTTCTCCTTCACCTGGCTGTGGACCAGAATATAATCCGGGGCAACACAGGTTTGGCCGGCATTCGTATATTTGCCAAAAGCGATACGTGAAGCCGCTAAGGCAAGGGGGGCATCCTCATGGACGATGCAGGGACTTTTTCCACCAAGCTCAAGTGTGACCGGGGTCAACTGCTTGGCTGCGGCTTCCATGACAATTTTGCCGACATGGGTGCTGCCGGTAAAGAAGATATAATCCAAAGGCTGCTCCAGCAGGCTTGTGCTGACCTCGGGTCCTCCCTCGACAGATGCTACGTATTCGGGATCGAACGTCTCTTCGATCATTGCAGTAATCAGCCTCGATACGTTAGGTGTTAGCTCGGAAGGCTTCACAATAGCAGTATTCCCGGCCGCCAGTGCTCCGATGAGCGGAGAGATGGCCAGCTGCCAGGGATAGTTCCATGGGGCGATAATCAGCGCGGTGCCGTATGGCTCGGGATAGACCATCCCTTTGCTGCCGACGTGCGTCAGCGCGGTTTTGACACGCTTGGGCTTGGCCCAGCGCTTCAGATTCTTTATGATGAAGGAAAGCTCTTTGTAGACAATTCCAATCTCGGTGGAGAAGGCCTCCTGCTCGCTCTTGTTTAAATCCTTGCGAAGGGCTTCCATGATGTCGTTTTCTCTGGCTATCACAGCTTGTCGCAGTTTCCCCAGCTGCTGTAGACGGAAATCGATTTCCTTGGTGATATCTTTATGAAAAAAATGCTGCTGTGCCGAAACTATTGCTGCTATAGAATCGTTAACAGTCATAATTAAGACCCCTTTCTCTTCGGATCGTTTATGTATATGAGTCATGGGTAAGGCTGCAAAACGGGTATTCTTTCATTTTATTATATAGGAGGATGTCCATATATGAGAAATCCATCCTCAGAACCGCTGCATGGTACCGCTCGCCAAGGAGCAGAACGAGTTAGTCAACGTAAGACGTTGTCGCGCCGCCAGTTTCTTAAGGCAGGTCTATCGACGGTGGTCGGAGCAGGCGCTGCAGCCGGGGCCTACGCCTATCTATGGGAGCCTCATCGGCTGGAGGTTACCCGACTGGAGGTGCGGCTTCCTTCACTGCCCAAGGCTTTTGACGGGAGGAAAGTGGCACACTTTAGCGATTTGCACCTGGGTTTTCATACTGGAGCGAAAGATGTGGAACGTGTGGTGCAAGCGATTCATGCAGAGAAGCCGGACATGATCTGTTTTACAGGGGATATGGTGGATGGTCATGCAGAGGATATGACAGAAGCGATTAAGCCGTTTGCCACGCTCAAGGCCCCTCTTGGTTCATTTTCCATACTGGGTAATCATGATTACGGAGACGTGGAGAAGCTGACCCACATGGAGGAGGAGGCCGGGTTTAGAGTGCTTCGGAACTCTTCGGTGAAGCTGCGGCGGGACGGTGCTGTGATCGCGGTGGTGGGATTGGACGATGGAATCTGGGGAAATCCGGATCCGATAGCGGCCACTCGCGACTTGCCTGAGGGCATGTTCAAGCTGCTGCTGATGCATGAGCCGGATTATGGAGACATTGCGGCTGGGTATTCATTCCATGTCCAGCTCTCCGGACACAGCCATGGGGGCCAGGTCCGCCTGCCCTTGGTGGGTGAGGTAATAACGCCTCCCGGAGCAAAACTTTATGTGCAGGGGCTGTACCATATTGGCTCTCAAGGGATGCAGCTCTATGTAAACAGAGGAATCGGCACGACAGGGCTGCCTTTTCGTTTCTTGTGCAAGCCGGAGCTTACCATGCTCACATTACGCTCAATGACATGACAGGATCTTTAGTTATCTATCTAAAAATTTCAATATGAAAGGTTTAACTGGAATTTGTTACACAAATGAAATATACCTGTTATCAAACTCTAACAGCCGCAGGTTAAACTTATCACATGACCCCCTTTTGAGAATATATATTATGTTTTGGACCCGGAAACGGGTCCACTTTTTTTGCCTATTTTGCTTAACTTCATAGGTATATACGAAAAAACAGAAGGGGTACCCCATTAGAGAGGTACAGTCACCTTCTGTTTTTGTTCGAAGTATACCCATTCCTTATATCCGATTTCTTTGAGCACTTTGGCAACTTCATCGAACTCATCCCCGACACGGGAAGGTTTGTGTGCGTCAGAACCGAACGTAATATCGACACCATGGTGGTGGGCAACTTCCAGTATGGCATGGGAAGGGTACCAGCCGCCGGATAACTTGGTTTTACCCGAAGTGTTGACCTCGATAGCCAAGCCGCATTCTGCGATAACGCGTAAGGTTTCATCGATAGCAGCATCGGTCATGATATCGGAAAAAGGCGGGTAATTGCCTTTCATGGCATCCATGTGGGCGATAATCTGGAACATCCCGCTGCGCGCGGATTGACGGATCAGATTGAAGTATTCCTCTTTATCGGCAATCTGCTGCTCCGGGGTCAGGTTGTTCCAGCGCTTCTTGTTAAAGATGCTTACATCTCTGACGTGATGAATAGAACCGATGATGTAGTCAAAAGGGTGAGCAGCTAACGCTTGCTGATAAACCGGGGCATGGTCAGGAAAATAATCGGATTCAATGCCCAGCAGCACCTTGATTTTCCCTTCGTATTCCCGCTTTAATTCCAAAACCTCTTGGACATAACCTTCAAAATCCGTTTTCCTCATGGAGATGGCCGGGAAGGGTTGATCTTCGGGGCTTCCAAAATACGGAGTATGGTCAGAGATCCCAATCACCTTAAAATCCGCGGCGATCGCAGCGTCGATATAATCCCGAATGCTGCCTTCTGCGTGACCGCAGCGGAAGTGATGGGTGTGCAGATCAAATTTCATATGGACCTCCTTCATGTTGATAGAATGGTTGTTAAGATCCTCTAGGGATTGTATTTGCGTTATTCACTGCTGATGAATTGCGTTTCCGGCATGCCTTTCAGATCGCTGAGGAATTGACGCATCGCTGAGCTGACGTATCGCCCGCTCTTATAGATTACGCCGACAGGATGGCTGACTTCAAGCTCGCTGAGTGGAACGATCTGCAGGGTGCCGTTGCGGAGCTCGGTAGAGACCGACTGCTTCGAGATGATCGCTGCGCCCAGATTGATCTCGACCATCCGTTTAATTTCCTCGCTGCTGGACAATTCCATGACAACCTGCGGATTGATGCCGTGCTTTTTCATCACGTCATCGGCGAAACGTCGGCCGACGGTGTCACGCGTAAGCAGAATGAGCGGCGTTCCACCCAGTACGTCCATACTTGCAGTAGACAGTTTAGCCAGCGGATGCTGTGGAGATACAACCAGCTCAAAGGTATCGTAATACAGAATGGATGTGCTTAAGTTGGGATTGCGCTCGATCAGATAGCCGATCCCGATGTCGATGAGACCATTCTCCACGCTGTGATAGATCTGTGAGGAAGCCATGGATTGAATGGTAGTTTTGATATGAGGGAATTGATCCTGAAAGTAGGAAAGCACCCGTGGCAGGATTTGAATCGCAATGGAAGTAGTTGTACCTAACTGGATATGTCCCTGGGGAGTTTGGTCAAGGTCGGATAACCGCTGTTTCAGCTCATCCACAATGCTGAGGATTTGTTCGGCGTGATCCACAAAGACCTGCCCCCGGTCGGTTAACGTCACTGGCTGGCTCCGGTCGACCAGTACCGTCTTGAATTCTTCCTCCAGGCTTTTGATCTGAGCGGATACCGCTGGCTGTGTCAGATTAAGAAGCTCTCCCGCTTTGCGAAAGCTCATCGTTTTGGAGATGGTAATTAGCGTTTCCAATTGGCTGATGTTCATAGCCTTCCTCCTTACTTGATATGTTCTTCCGCTCCTACGATCGCGTGCAACCTGTATTATTTAAATTATAGGTTATTCTCCCCGGTGGAGCAATGAAGAGAGCAAACCTGCCGGTTATCGACTAAAAAAGCTTAAAAACATTTTAATTTCCGCATAATTATTATTAAAAGATGGGGCAACCATCCGATAATAGTAAAGTAGACATAGAAAAAAGGTGAGACCAAAGGCCCGTTTAAGCGAAAGGATTATCTTCGTATTAAAGCGTTTCAGGCGATATCTGACATAGCAAGACAGTTGTTGTCATGGGGGCTGTCGCTATTTTGTGATGATTTATTACAAGGTATCCATTATAATGTTTAAATAAATAGGTGGGACTTTGGGACCCTGACCAACAACCCAGTGAAAGGGGCGTAATGAGGAATGAAAGCTGAAGTCATCAATCCTTTTTTAGAGTCCGCACGACACGTAATCGAACAAGTCATACAGGTTTCACCTTCCACGGGGAATCTTGGGGTCAAAGAGATCGCGTATATCGAGAATCATATCTGGATCCAAATCGGCATGACAGGTCAGATGAATGGTGATATTGTATTTGGAATTCAGGAGCATGTAGCGCTGCAGATGGTATCCGTGATGATGGGCGGTTATGTCATTACCGAGATGGACGAGATGGGCCGGAGTGCGATTTCAGAGCTCGGTAATATGATCAGCGGCAATGCCAGCACCATTTTATCGAATCAGGGTGTGAGTGTAGATATTACGCCGCCAAGAGTGATGAAGTCGGATAGTACGTCAAATCTTATTCAGAAAAAGGCGCTTTGCATTCCGCTCTTCATGGAAGGAATCGGAGAGCTGGATATTCAAGTCATGATTTCATAAAATAAGAGTAGTAAACCCAAACCGTGCACGTAACGGCCTTCATCTAAATCGGTGAACGGGGAGCTGCTGCCGGTGAAGAAAGGGATAAATGAAATCATGCTAGAAAAACAAAGTTGTTGTCGTTACAGGAGCATCGAGCGGAATCGGGGCCTTGATCGCGGAGAAACTTTCTGCGGAGGGCGCCCATGTAGTGCTGTGCGCACGTTCAGCAGACCGACTGCAGGAAGTCGGCGAACGGATATCCGGATCTCATGAATTATCCATAATGGATGTCCGGAATTCCGAGCAGGTTGAGTCCGTCATGAAGGGGATTCAACGTCAGCATGGCAGAATCGATGTGCTGGTCAACAATGCCGGTTATGGCAAGTTTGAAGCCATTATGGACATGCCGGTGGAAGAGTTCCAGGACATGATGGACGTGAATTATATGGGCATTGTGCGGTGCACCCAAGCCGTGCTCCCAGGCATGCTGGAGCGGGGAGACGGCCAAATCGTCAATATCGCGTCCATGGCTGGGAAGATCGGAACGGCCAAATCGACTTCCTATACGGCTACCAAACATGCTGTGCTGGGATTTAGCAATGCCTTGCGACAGGAGCTGCGTCATACCGGAATTACGGTATCTACCGTCAATCCGGGGCCCATCGATACCCCGTTCTTCTCGTTGGCGGATCCAACAGGCGGGTATGTCAAGAATGTGAGCTGGTTTATGATGAAGGCAGACTATGTTGCGGATCAGGTTGTGAAGCTGGTTAGAAAGCGCAAGGAAGAACTCAATCTTCCAAGGCTTGCTTCATTCGGTATAAGGCTGTATCAGCTATTCCCACGGTTTGCGGACCGTGTGTCGTATAAATGGATGAACAAGAAGTAGCGTGCCTGCTGATTCACAATGCTTCTGTTTCGAAGATGATGTCCTGAAGCAGCGACAAGGCCAGTTTTGTTTTTTCTATATCGGATGAGAGCAGTGTAATCACTTGGTCCAATCGATCCTTGTAGTTCGCAGGCTTGAGGAGAAAGGTCTCGATCATGGATACTGCACGCTTCTCGTTGATACAGTATAGCCCGTTTTTGGCGAAGATCACCTGATTCAGGCACGAAATACTGCGGAAGCAGTGACCGGTTACATAAGTGATATCATCGATTAATACTGCTTTTTCCGCAAGCATCAAGGAGAAGGATGCCTCGAAGGTAAAAGAGCCGATCATCGCATCCTTTAATGCTGGTGGATATGGAATCGTTTTGGCTTTCCATGTCTTGATCCGATCATCGGGGTCAGACAGTATCTGGCAGATTGCAACTTCCCCCATATACATAACATTCAGATAAGCGTGTGGATGTCCGGTCTGGTAATGGGCTGATACCATGCCAGCAGAACATTCCTCAATTATGCGTGACACGCGGTGAACATCGCGCAATAAGAAATCCACATGGTAGCCTTCTGACCTTAACCAGCCGCCCCCGTTAACCCAGGCTCCCCATTCTCCCAGGGAAGTGATGATGTTATCACGATGCTCGTCGTCTAATTTCCTGGCTGCCCTGGCTACATCCTCCACCTTGAATCCCTGTGATTCATCATAATAAATGCCAATATCGATGTCGGAGTCCGCTGCGGCGGTGCCTTTGGCCCTTGATCCTCCAAGGACTACACCTGTAATGCCAGGCAGACCCTGCAATTCTGTCGTTATGCGCTGGATTAAATGCTCCAATTCTGAATTCATTACGAGACCATCCCCTTTATCGCCATTCTAAAAAGTCTGCTATCTCTATTGTCCGATGTCTTTTATGTATATCTTCGCTTCATGGCCTCTATTCTCTCTAACGTCCATTGGACCGCTTCAGTCGGTGAGATGATGGTTGCTTCCTCTCCCAGCCGCCAAACATAGTTCGAGTAGAACGCAATGTCTGCTGCCGGAATTTCAATTTCAACCGATCCACTGCCGTCCTTGTTCTTGTGGATAAAGGGACCGAGCCGTGTATCCGTTTCGAGCTGCCAAACCCCTTTGGAAGTTAATTGTACCTTGAACTCTTTCATTTCCCAACCACTGGTTACCGGTTTGTTCTTCAGCGTCTTGACGGCGATGTCCTCGCGGATGGCGATGGACTTATTCAGGCTGGCAGCCGTCATCCGATCAACTCTGAATTGCCTGATGTCATCTTGTGTGAAGCAGTATGCCGGACAATACCAGTAGCCCGAGCTTGCATACAGGCCGATCGGTTGTATATCCCGCTGGCTGCTTCCGGTTGATGAGCGGTAGTGGACGGTAACGACTTGCCGAACCATTACAGCTTGCATAAGCGTCTGGAGAATGTTGGCTGACATCGGCCGGAACGAATTGTGAATCATGACGCGGTCTTTAAGGCGATCGATCTGTTCCTTGATGTCTGCGGGCAAGTAATGATAGAACTTGTGGATTGCCGCGGCTGCCCCGTCACCGAACGGTAACGAACTGAAGTCGTTCAGGGATTGGCAGGCAAAAAAGATCGCGATCGCTTCGCTTTCCGTGAAACTGATCGGCGGCAGCATCCGCTCCTGCAGCAATCGGTAACCGCCGCCCCGCCCTTGCACGGAATAGATCGGCACGCCGAGAACGCTCAGCTCATCCAGATCTCTGGACAAGGTTCTGACAGAGAGGCCAAATTCGTCGGCCAACTCTTTAACGGTAAACGTTTTTTTTTGTCGTTGATCATCATCATTAATTGAATCAGACGCTGGGATTTCTGCATGGCACGCCTCGTCTCATCATTTTTTATTTATTTTATCTTATTCCTTAAATAAGACAATATCTGTCTTATTTAGTTGATACGATATCACCAGAAGATGGATTTCATGATAAACCGGGAACATGACAAGTCATTGGAAGGGAGTCATAAAGGATGAAACAAGAAATGTCTCAAGAGCTTGGATTTGTGTTTGTGCATGGTGCAGGGTTGAACGGAGGGGTTTGGAATTCGGTTGTAGATGAGCTGGGCCATCCGTATTTGGAGGTCGATTACCCTATGCGAAGCGGGTCAGCAGCACCGGGACATCATCTAAAGCTTGAGGATTACGTAAATCATATGACGGAACAGGTGAGAGGGTGGAAGACGCACAAGTTTGTAATCGTGGCTCATTCTCTGGGTGGAGTGTTTGCTCTGGAGATGGCTGCTCAATTATCCGATCGTGCTGTAGGATTCGTGGCAATCGGTGCCGCCATTCCTAGGCGCGGCAGGTCGTTTGTTTCGATTCTTCCGTTTCCCCAGAGAGTGATCATGCCATGGGTTCTAAGAATGGCCGGGACGAAGCCGCCGGAATTCGCAATCCGTAAAGGGCTATGCAGTGACCTGCCGGTGGAGCATGCCTCCCGCATAGCAGCAGCGTTTGTTCCAGAGTCACGCCGAGTCTATACGGATCGGATTCAAGTGGCTGTTCCCGATATACCCAAGCTTTATGTGAAGCTTACCCGAGATAAGGAGTTTGGAGGATCCACACAGGATACCATGATAGCCAATCTGTCCCCGGATGGGGTAGAGAGCCTGGACACCGGGCATTTGCCGATGTTGAGTAATCCCGGTGGAGTCCGGCGGATTCTGAAAAGCTTCGCCGCTCAAGTGAATGCACGCCACTCGTCTATGATCTCATCATAATTTGATCCCGTCTTGGACCGACGGATATCGTCTTGATAGGAACTCCAATCGACGATTCAACAAACTGCACATATTGCTGCGCGGCTTCAGGGAGCTCTTCAAAAGATCGGATGTCCGACAGGTCACACTTCCAGCCTTTGAGCGTCCTCAGGACGGGTCTCGCGGATTGCAGATCGGCCGTGACCGGAAAATGATCCAGAATGCTTCCGTCCTCTAATTCGTAACCAACGCATACTGGAATGTCATCCAGGTATCCCAGAACGTCCAGATTGGTCAGTACGGCCTCCGTAGCGCCCTGTACCATACACCCATAGCGTGTGGCTACCGTATCAAACCACCCCATTCGTCTGGGCCGGCCGGTCGTTGCGCCGTATTCCCCGGCATCTCCACCGCGGCGCCGGAGCTCGTCGGCTTCATCTCCGTGGAGTTCGGTCACGAAAGGACCCGCTCCGACACAGCTTGAATAAGCCTTCACCACAGCGATGACATTGCTGATGGCGTACGGCGGGAGCCCGGCACCTACTGGTGCATAACCTGCCAGAGTAGATGAGGAGGTAGAGAACGGATATATCCCGTGATCCGGGTCGCGCAGTGCTCCTAATTGGCCTTCAACCAGGATGGGATCGCCTTTGATATAAGCCTGCTGCAGCATCGTGGTGGTGTCTTTTATATAAGAAGTTAAGTATTGGAAAGGCTCGAGAAGCTGATCGACCATTTCATCCACGCTTAGCGGATCTCTGCCGTAAAGGTGCTGAAGCTGTACATTCTTGATATCCAGCAGCTGCTGGAGTCGCACACGAAGTCGATGGGGATGGAACAGATCAGCGACCTGTATCCCGAGCTTAGCATATTTATCCGCATAGAATGGAGCAATTCCTCGTTTGGTAGAACCGAATCCCCGGGCACCGAGTCGTTCTTCCTCCAGCTCATCCAGCAGCCGATGAATGGGCAGCACGACTTGGGCACGTTCGGATATAAACAGATTGGGCTTTGGAACATTCCTAGCTTCCAACTCTTGCAGCTCCTTCAGTAATACATCCATATCCAGAGCCGTCCCTGGACCGATAATATTCGTTATATTCGGATAGAACACACCGGATGGCAGCATGTGCAGTGAAAACTTCCCGTAATCGTTAATAATGGTGTGGCCGGCATTGCTGCCCCCTTGAAATCGAACGACATACGACGATTGTGCCGCAAGAACATCCGTCATTTTACCCTTGCCTTCGTCTCCCCAATTAGCACCTACAATGGCTGTGACTGTCAAACTGTTCGCCTCCTGCGATCTTTTTCTTTTACTGGCTCATTATAATTGGTTGTTACAATATAAATAAAATTGATATTAATAATGGTAGACATTAGTTTAAGTTATGTTATACGATTCTGTGGTGAAGGATACTTCGATGCCGGATGAATTCCGGTCCGGCTGTCATGGATCCGGTTCACGTTATCATTTGACAAAATCGAGGTTATCATTATGGAAATCAATATGGAGTGGTACCGCGTCTTTTACTGGACATCCCGGCTCGGCAGTTTATCCAAGGCAGCGGAGCATCTGCATATCACCCAGCCGGCTGTCAGCCATACGATTAAGCATTTGGAAGGAACGCTCGGAGGACCGTTATTCTTTCGAACGACCAAGGGAGTGAAGCTTACATCGGAGGGGGCTGTGTTGTTCCGCTACATCGAGCAGGCATTCAGTTTCATTGAAATCGGCGAGAAGGCAATTGGGGACATGCATAATTTGCACAGCGGCGAAATCAATATCGGTGCCAGTGATACCTTGTGCAAGTATTACTTGCTGCCGCATTTGGAACATTTCCATGCTGCTTATCCGGATATCCGCATCCGCATTACCAATCGCACAACACCGGAAACCTTAGTCCTTCTAAAAGAAGGGAAGATTGATTTCGGCATCGTTCATTTACCGGCCTCCGACAAACAAATCGACTTTCGGGCCAGCTCACCGATCCAGGATTGTTTGGTTGCCGGCAAGCCGTTTGCGGAGCGGGCTAACATCCAGAACCCTTTACCCCTTCCCGATATTCAGGACTTCCCACTGCTCATGCTGGAGGGAGGAGGGAGCACGAGAAGATATATCGACCAGTATGCGGCGCAGCAAGGTGTGACATTGAAGCCCGAGTTTGAGCTTGGCAGCATTGAGCTGCTTGTGCAGTTTGCACGGAGCGGCTTCGGACTTGCCTTTATTATTCGTGACTATGCTTCTGAAGAATTTCGAACGGGTCAGTTAGTGGAGGTTCCCCTTCATCCACCGATTCCTGAGCGGAGCATCGGCATTGCGACGCTTCGCGGAATTCCGCTGTCCGCTGCAGCTAAATCATTTCTCTCCTTACTGCCTTAGCTGTCTATAAGAATAAGACAAATCTTGGGTTATCCATAAATAATGGGATATTCGCACGTATTCCTCATGTTCTATTTGGTGAGGACTCCTGTTTTGGCATATAATGATAAAGAGCGAACAAGGCTTGTGAAGAAATACGCCTGCTGCACCACTTGTAAAGCAACAAAACGGCAATTAACGGAAGTTTTTCTAGCGATATCAGGCAGACGCGCTTTGGAATATATAGACTTCTGATATCTAAAAAAAGGATGGACTAACATATGACTTCGACTACATTTCATACATTAGGAATAACAGAGGATTTGTCCTCCAGACTTGCGGAGTTCGGCATCGTTACGCCTTCTCCCGTTCAGGCTGAAGCTATCCCGCCCATACTGGAAGGCAAGGATGTGCTTGCGACTTCCCAGACAGGCACAGGAAAGACACTGGCATATCTGCTGCCCGTGCTTCAGAGCATCGATCCGGAGATCAAGGGAGCACAGAAACTGATCCTTGCTCCGACACAGGAACTTGCTGTTCAGATTGTCAGAGAGAGTGAGCGTTACGGGGAGACCCGAGGAATCGGTGTGCTCGGATTAATCGGCGGGGCCGCGGCCAAGCGCCAAATCGAGAAGTTGAAGTCGCATCCGCAGCTGATTGTCGGGACACCGGGGCGAGTACGTGAGCTGATCGAAATCAGGAAACTCAAGATGCACCAAGTGACCACTATTGTGGTTGACGAGGTGGATCAGGTGTTCAATCTCGGCGGTGCCGGCGATGTTGATCGCATTCTGCGCAGTGCGCTTCGCGACCGCCAATTGGTATTCTTATCCGCCACGGTGAGTCCGGAGACAGCGGAGCTTGTCAAGAAGGAGATGGACCAGCCAGTTGAGATCGGGATCGATCCGGAGCAGCGGACACCGTCTGCGCTGGAGCATTATTATTTTGTGACGGAAGAGCGTGACAAGTTGGACATGCTGCGCAGAGTGGTGCGGCATTACAACCCCGATCGGGCTATTGTTTTCGTGAATGCCACCGAGGATTTGGCAGAAGTCGAGGCGAAGCTGAACTATCTGGGATTAAATGCAGCTGCTATATACGGAGATGCGGACAAGATGACAAGAAGCCGCGTTCTGAATGCGTTTAGAGAAGGGCGGACCAAACTTCTTGTAGCTAGTGACGTTGCGGCCAGGGGGCTTGATATTGAAGGGCTCGGGATGGTGATCAACTACGATCCGCCCATTGATGCGGAGCATTATACCCACCGTGCCGGTCGTACAGGGCGTATGGGGCGAAGCGGCATGGCGATTACGCTTGTCACGGACCGTCAGACGTTCATTATGCGCAAGTTCAATCGTGAGCTTGGCATTTCGATTGAAGAGCGCGCACTCTATGGCGGCAAGGTAAGAACACCGCGTTCAGCGCCTCCGGACCGGAGAAGCGGCGCCCGTGGGCCAGCAGGGGAAACCGCCCGTAAAGATAAGCCAGCGGGCAAGCCGGCTTCCATAAGTGTGCAAGGAAAAGCGGGAAGCGGAAAGGCATCCGGTGAACGGCAAAGCGAGCGGGAGCGCGACCGCAAGAACAAGGGTGCTCCGAAATGGCTGAAGAATAAGCCTCCACGGGGCTAACGGTTCGCATTTTCCATCAGCTTAAAGTGTGTATCCTATTCGAATTTGTTGTTTACGGGGTCCGGACGGTTTTCAACCGAGGAAGAAGTAAGCCAGTAGGGACCGGACTCTTTAGAATAAGAGGTGATTGATAATGAGTGAACAGCCGGTATTGTCTGTTCAAGGATTAAGTGGTGGGTATAGCATCAACCGCCCGGTTCTGCATGATGTAACCTTTCAGGTTGAACCAGGCGAGATGGTAGGGTTGATTGGTCTGAACGGTGCGGGCAAGAGTACCACGATGAAGCATATTCTGGGACTGATGAGTCCCCAAAAGGGAAATATAGAGGTTCAGGGCAAACGCCGGGCGGAGCATTCAGAGGCCTATCACAGCGCATTGGTCGTTTGTTCCCGAATCCCCGCTTCTGTATGAGGAAATGACCGTGCGCGAGCATTTGGAATTTACCGCGCGTTCTTACGGCGTATCTCGCGAAGATTATGAGGCGCGATCGGAGCAGCTGTCGAAGATGTTCCGCATGGAAGAGAAAATGGACAGCTTGTCCACCCATTTATCCAAAGGCATGCGTCAAAAAGTGATGATTATGTGCGCGTTCGTGGCCAGACCGTCCTTGTATATCATTGACGAGCCCTTTCTGGGGCTTGATCCGCTGGGGATACGCTCCCTGCTTGATTTTATGCTGGAGTTGAAGGCATCCGGCGCTTCCGTATTGCTCAGCTCGCACATTCTCTCTACGATCGAGAATTATTGCGACCGGTTCATCGTGCTGCACCGCGGCAGCATTATTGCTCAGGGGACGCTGAAAGAAATCCAGAATCAAACCGGAAGACCGGGAATGTCCTTGGAAGAGCTGTTTAACGTGTTGATTCAGGATGGTAACAACGAATGAATCTGCGTGAGCTGTATGTCAAACGACGCGGACAGTTCTGGGGCGAGATTCTTCCCTATCTGGGTTATGTCATACAGAGCGGCGTGGCAGTGGTATTTCTCTTCCTGCTTATCGCATTCGCAGCCTGGTATACCGCCCTTCTGCAGCAAGTTCCGCCAGATCTTCCGATACGCTGGATCATGCTGGTCATATTTGTGCCCATCATGATAAACAGCAGCATCCGCACGTATCTTCGTACTGCGGATACGGTGTTCCTCATTCCACAGGAATCTCGGATGAAGGAATACTTCCGGAAGGGCTGGTTCAGCGGAGTCATTTATAAAATCATCGGCTTAGGCTTAGTCATGCTAATCCTGTGGCCATTGTACATACGCAGCGATATTTCGCCCAAACCGCTTTTGGCTACATTTGCGGTCCTGATTGCCTTTAAATTGCTGTCCAGTTATGGAAGCTGGAAAGAGCAGCTTATGGTTTCTAGGAATGCTGCTGCCGCCTATCGGGTGCTTCGCTGGATCGTTCCCGCGCTAGCCGCAGCTGCCTGGCTATGGCATCCAGCAGGCCGGGCGTTCATATTTATGGGGCTGCTCGCTCTAACCTATGCTGCCGCCTTGTCCGTACCTGCGAGGCATCTGGTAGCCTGGGAGCGATTAATTGCGGTGGAGCAGAGGCAGGCAAGCCGGGTGATGATGGTCCTGAGCTGGTTTGTGAATGTGCCTCAGCGTGGACAGCGCGTGCATGCGCGAAAATGGCTGTCCGGGTGGGGGAAGGGGCTTGCTTGGAAGAAGGAGAGCGCATATCGCTTTCTTCTTATCAAGAGCCTCTCACGCAGCGATATTCTGGGCATATTGATTCGGGTCGGATTGCTTGCGGCTTTTCTTGTATGGATAACCCGCGATAGTCTGTCATCTGTGCTGGTGTATCTGATTAGCCTTATGATTATCGGACTCCAGCTGTCCGCACTGCGAAAACTTCATCCTGAATCGTTCTGGCTGCATGTATACCCGCTTCCGGAGGGAACGCGCCGCGACAATGAAGGGAAGCTGATCTTCCAGGTGCAAATGTTCTGGGCTGTGCTCCTGTGGCTTCCGCTCATTCCGAGTATCTTCAGCGCTCCAGGCCGGATCCTCGGTACGGCAGCTGCAGGCATCGTGTTGGTATTCCTGTTCCGAAGCGCAGCTGCACGAAAAAAATCGCCGCGAGGACGAAGATGACGAATAGAGACGAATAGACATAGAAGAGGCCGAGACGTTGACGTCTCGGCCTTCTATGGGTGAGGATATAGTATAAGTTATTGCTGCAGAAATCGCAGTGCTTTCTCGCGTGAAGACTTGCGATTTCTGTACGCTGTTATCTAGATGTCATTACACCCAGAAAGAGCGAGTGATGATAACGAGCAGGATAAAGAGAACCAGAATTGCTCCGACTCCGTATCCACCGCCGTATCCGCCACATCTTGCTTCTTCTACTACTCCACTCATGTTCATTCCCCTTTCGGTTCGTTGATTTGTAGTACACGGTATTGTATGTAGCAAAGGAGCTATGTGTATGGGCGAGCGCTTATTTACGAATATAGAAATTATAAGTTCTCTGCGAAGCTGAATAAATGCGATAATTCCATGAAAAACATTTCCTTCAGCCGAGGGATGTCTTCTTGGTCATAGTATGTTGATGCATTCTTCTTATGGCTGAAGAACAAATAAAGACCGGGAGGAATCCCGGTCTTATTAGGTATGATGGATTGGCCTTGTGATCTCCAAACGTTTAATTTAAGCCTGCTGCAGGTCCTGAATCCCTCTGTAAACCAGATCAAACAGATCCTCCAAGTACTCTTCATCGATACAGGAGAACGCAATTCGGAGATCATGCTCTCCGAGGGCGATCGTTCCCACGCCGTACTCATGGATCAGATGGGAGCGCAGCGCTTCCGCGGATACCGTGTTCAGCTTGAGGCACATGAAATAGCCGGAATTGAACGGATAATACTCCCATACGTCACCATACTTACCGCTGTCGAGAATGGATTTCACTTTGTTGGCGCGGCCCTTCATAATGACAAATTTCTCTTCCTTCTGCTCGTAGAATTCAGGTGCCTTCAGCGCTTCCAGAACAAAGGTTTGCGAAGGATGCGAGGCGCTGGAAATCGTCGCGCGAATAATGCCGAGGGTCTTCTGTTCCAGTGCGTCCAGCACGTCTTTATCGTCAGCCGCGAACGTTATGAAGCCCACGCGGAATCCCCACACAAATTCTTCCTTGGTTGCACCGTCCACTTTAACGGGGAGCACCCGAGGATGAAGGCCAGCCAGACGGCCGAAGAGTGATTCCTTCAACGAATCCTCAAAGAACAATCCGAAATACGCGTCATCCGTAACAACAACAACGTTAATGCCGGCTTCGGCAGCTTCCTGGATCGCGGAAACAATGGCAGCCCCTTCTTGGGCGCCAGGCGTATACCCTGTCGGGTTGTTCGGGAAGTTGAGCAGAACGACAGCTTTGCCTTTATCCTTCTGGCTCAGCAGAGCCTGCCGAAGTCCTTCGGCGTTGAATTTCATATCTTCAGTGAAGAGAGGATAGGTTACATGAACGCCATGGCGGCGAATGCCAAATGTGAGCTCGTAGTTCTCCCAATTCTTGTCCGGATAAATAACGGCATCCCCTTCATCCACAAACAGATCCGCTACAATGCTAAGTCCGTGCGTCAGGGCATTGGTCACAATCGGATTGCTGAAGTTCTTGCCTTCCAGGGAGGGATTCTCCTGAATCATTTTGCTTCGCCATACGGAGCGCAGCTCCGGCTTGCCTGCCGGCGGGGCATACGGGTACAGATCCTTCGGCTGGTAAGCCGAAAGTTTGTCTTGGATGACGCCAAGATGCATCGGGATTCCACCTTCGGTGGCAATACCGATCGTCGCGTTATATTTTTTCGCATGACTCGTTGCTTCCGCAGATTGGCTCAGGATGCCTTCCTTCGGGAAGTAAATTTCTTTGCCGAGTGTGGAGAGCATGTCGTATACATGCGGATTGCCAGCTTGCATTTTTTCATTCAATTGACCAACCAATGGGTTCATGAACTGATTCCTTCCTTCCGATTGCTTTTGGTTAACGTGAGAGCAGATGACGTGTTACCTTTACGTTTTCATTGCCTAACATTATACCACCTACCCCTGGAACCGTCACGGATAAATGTAATGCTTTAACGCGGTACAGGATGATACTTGCACATAAGTTCCGCGGTCTCCTCATCCCGGTGTTTTCCCCGGCACTCAAGCTCCTCTACGACCGAGTTCAGCTGTTCCGGCTTCAGGTTCTGACCGAACTTGAATTTGGCACTCATTCGCTGCGGAGCAAGTTTAATGACGGCTACCCCTTTTAGTCTGGGAATATAAGCCCGGTCGCTTGCATCGATGGTGCGGTACCCGCCCTCAGGCTGCAGCTTTTTCATTAAAGCCTCCATCGCAAGTGCTTTCTCCTCCAGATCATCGACGAGGATCACCTCTCCGACAGCCGTTACACTTTTGAAAAAAGCCGTGGCCGGGCATGCCATCTCCGGATCGGAGAAATAAGAAGGGATGAGGGCATATTCGTCGGCAACGGTAAAACAGACCGCTGGCGTTCGGCGCAGATGCTCCATTTTCTCACCCATTCGGCTGCCGTGGAAATAAAATGCACCGTTGACATAGGCGAAGTTCAAGGGGGTGACGCGAGGGATTCCCGCCTCATCCGTCGTTCCAAGGAAACCAAAACTCATGCCATTCAGGAAATCCTCGACCTCATGTGGGTCTTTCATCGCAAATTCGTCTCTTCTCATGATTAAACTCTCCCTCTATCATTTTGAATAACAGCATACGATGAACATTGACAAGGAAAAAGCGCCAATTTAGAGTAATTTATATAGTCCAATCTTACGAAGGTTAGAGGAGTAGGTAACATGGAGCTGGGATTGCCTTTCGAAACGTATGTGGAACAATATCGATATAAATATTTGGCTTTATATCACGCCATTCGTACTGCGATACACAGCGGCAAGCTGCCGGAAGGAACCCGTCTTCCTGCAACCCGGGAGCTGGCGAAGCTGTACGGGGTGTCCAGAGGATCAGCCGCACAAAGTTATGACATGCTCATGGCAGAAGGGTATGTTGTATCCAGACCGGGCAGTGGAACCTATGTGGCTAAGGGGATTGCTATGATAGACCAGCCGCCGGCGGCAGATCGCGCACCCGTTCTCTCGGCTTGGGGTCAGCGATTAATGGAGAAGAGCGGGGAATATGCCTCTGCTCTCATGTCGATTCAAGAGCCTCCCCTAGGTACGATCTCATTCGCGAATGCAAGGATGCCCATTCAAGATTTTCCGTATTCGGAATGGAGGAGTGCCCTGTCCTACGCGGGCGGAAGCGGAGGAACGCAGCTCCAGAGCGGAGCGCCGCCCGAGGGAGATACGGAATTGCGTCAGGCGATTGCCGGGCACTTGCGCTTTACAAGAGGAATCCAGGTCGATCCCGAGCATATTGTCATCTTCAGCGGATCGATGCAGGGGCTTGTTCTGTTATTTCAACTGCTTGTGGATCCTGGTGATCATGTGGTCATGGAAGATCCGGGATATCAGGGAATCCACCGGGGTGTAAGCCTTAGCGGCGGAATCCCGCTGCCCTCCCCGGTTGACGAGGCCGGACTGATTCCGCGTGATTGGGATGCCGGGCTGCTGGTCGTAAGCCCCAGTCGTCAGTACCCGACAGGTGCTGTGCTGCCGCTGGAGCGGAGAAGGGCTTTGCTCAATTGGGCGAGAAGCCGTCAAGCCTTTATCATTGAGGATGATTATGACAGTGAATTCCGCTGGGGCGGCAAGCCAATCGAGCCCTTGAAAATGCTGGATGACGAGGGACGTGTCATCTTTGTCGGTTCCTTCTCCAAAACGATGTTTACCGGGCTTCGCATCGGTTATGCTGTACTGCCCCCAAGCCTGGTAGAGGCGGTCGTGCAGGCCAAGGCTCTGTACGAGCCGATCTCGCCTGCCGTACTGGAGCAGCGTGCGCTTGCGCGTTTTATTGTAAGAGGTGGCTATGGACGGCATCTAAGAAGGATGACGAGGCTGTACGGTGCGCGGTACGAGGCGCTTCACCAAGCGATGGATGCTTATGCCTCCGATCTGTTCTGCCTGCACTCCGGTGATGCAGGTCTGCACGTGTACGCGAACTGGCTGCGATCGGGGGAAGAGTATGCGGCGCTGCGGGATGCAGCCCGTAATCGAGGGGTTATGTTTCGGGATGCTGCGGTCTATCACCTCACGCCTGGACCGCCTGCCGCCTGCTTTGGCTTCTCGCATTTAGATGCTTCTATGATTGAGGAAGGGGTTAGACGAATAGCCTTGGCATGGCTGGACATGCAAAAAACTTAAAAACCGGGTATGATGGAAAAGAGATAATTTTCAAGAAATGAGATGAGGGGGTAATGACGTGATGCTGAATGCATCGCCGTCTTCTTTTATAATCATGCCTGCGCTTGCCAAAATCGTCTGTGAGCCGGGCTGGAAATGGCAGAAACGCGAAAGACCCATGCAGAACTATGATTTGTTCTATGTATGGAGCGGGGAAGGCACAGTCGAGGTGAATGACGAGCCTTTTACCGTGGGAAAAGGAAGCTGCTTCCTGTTCCGACCTGGAGATCATACGAGTGCAACGCATAATCCGCAGAAGCCGCTCGTATTGACATATATCCATTTTGACGTGACCGATCCGGTCCAAGACATCCCTGCGCCGTATCGCCAGCTGACGGAAACGATGGATTTTGAATACTTGCTGGCACGATACGTGCGATTGTATCTGGACAAGCCTTACGGGGCATTGGAGGAGGGTCAGCTGATTCTCAAGCAGCTGATGATTCATCTGCTGCGTGTGGACCTGGATGAGCCCGTTGTCAAAAAAGCGAGCAATCAGCTGTCAGAGGCGATCCATGAAATCGCGAATTACGTCCGTCAGCATCCGGGGGTTCCCCATCGGGTAGAGGATTTGGCGGCGAGAGCGGGTTTGTCCCCCCGCTACTTCTCGATCAAGTTCAAGGAACTGATCGGTACGCCGGTGCAATCCTACATCATTCAGATGCGGATCGAGCGGGCACAGCATCTGCTGCTGCATCAAGGGATGAATGTCACGGAAGTAGCCGACGCGCTGGGCTATCGGGACATTTTCTTCTTCAGCCGTCAATTTAAACAGTATACGGGCAAGAGCCCATCCGAAATTCGGTGATTCCCCCACCCTTCCATAACTTACCTGCTTGATGGAAGGGGCTTATGGGTTTCATAGTAAGCGCTTTAGGGTAAATGTGACGTACAGTTTAATTTTATGAAGGGGGGAGAGGGGAATGAGCCCAAGAAGACGGGTGCGCGGTCGTTTCTTCAGCCGCGGTGGCTGCGGTATATTCAGAAATCGCTTGCGCCGCATGAAGACAGCGAATCAGGATCATCAGGATGTGTGGTTTTAATGAGCCTTGGCCTTCATACGGGTGATGTTGAATCCCGATTTCATATATGCTTTTCTCAGGATGAACCGCAAAGGGAGCTAACCGGCTCCCTTTTTCTCGTATATATAGAGTACGCGATAGGTATTTTTTTCTTATGTGTACCTTCGGGTGCCAGACCTATTCATACAACGGAAATTTGATATATTAAGCATATACATAAAGTTTGTTCGGCTGAGGCCAAAGGGAGTAAGTTTGTTGGTAAGGTATTCTGAAGGAATAGAAAGGTGATGGGAGTGACGTTGTTGGTGGCAAGTACGGAATATGTGGTGAACCGTTGGTGATTGCAGGGACAGGAAAAGTGGCATTGGTGACGGGGGCCTCCAGCGGCTTTGGGCTGCTTATCAGCCTGGAGCTGGCGCAAGCGGGATATGATGTGGCTGCAGGGCTTCGCAGACCGGAGGCGGCTCAAGAGCTGATGACCCGCGCGGAGCAGGCGGGTGTTGCAGAGCGAATTCATCGGGTTCGATTGGATATATGCGATGAAGAGCAGGTACGGGCGGTTGCCCTGCATTTGGAGCAGCGGTTTGGTCGATTGGATGTGCTGGTGAACAATGCTGGTGAAGCGGTAGGCGGAATGGTGGAGGAAGTGCCGCTGAGTGGGTGGAGAAGACAGATGGAGACGAATTTCTTCGGAACGGTATCTGTGACACAGCACATGCTGCCGCTGATGCGCCGGACCGAGAATTCCAAGATTATTCTCATGAGCAGCATCAGCGGCGTGGTCGGCTTCCCGGGTTATGGACCGTATGCTTCCTCCAAATTTGCGATTGAAGGATTCGGGGAGAGCCTGTCGCTGGAGCTTATGCCCTTCGGCATGCACGTTGTGCTGGTTCAGCCAGGTGCTTATGGCACACCGATCTGGAATAAGAGCTTTGGTGAATTAGAGGTGAAGGAAGGGTCACCCTACAGCGACATGCTGAAGGGTGTGCTGGACTATTCCGAGCGGACAGCCAGGGGAAGCGGAAATCCGCTGGAGGTGGCGAAGCTCGTGGCAAGGATTGCCTCCATGTCCAAACCGAGATTCCGATATAAGCTGCCCCAAGGCACGCGTATAACCGCATGGATTAAGGGATTGCTGCCGGACCGGTGGTTTCAGCAGATGATTTATCGGATGCTGGGCAGACGTTAATCATTCATGCTGCTAATGATCGAATGCCTTAACTTGTCATGTGCGCTGGGGCGGCAGGAATTACCCTTTTTTGGCCGTGGAGGGGTGCAGCAAACCGAGTAATTCTCCCATTTTTACTTTGGAGCCGGGCTCCAGGTCGCCGCGAGGGCTAAACGTGCCGTTCTCCGTCAAAAGCACAACGGTAGAGCCGAATTCAAAATACGCGAGTTCATCGCCGATCTGCCATTTCTTAACGCTCTCATCGGCGTAACGGATGCTGCTCACGTTCATTGCGCCCACCTTCACCACGGCAACTTCTCCGAATTCATGGGCAATGTAGGTAATGAGACGCTCATTGCGGCTCAGCACAGTTCGGATATGGGTCATCGCAAAGTCATTCACGGGGTAAACCTTCCCCTTCAGATGCTCGCTTTCCGCCTGAACACCGGTTACGGGTGAATGGATGCGGTGATAATCTGTTGGGCTTAAATACAATACGAATGCATAACCGTTTATATAGTTTTCCATTCTCGGGGATTTCGCGAGCAGCTCGCTCAGGGTGTAATCCTGTCCCTTGACACTCAGAATGGTGCCGGCATGAATGGCGCACATTGCTGAAATAGTGGCATCGACAGGGCTTACCATGGCATCGACGGTGTCATCGATGGCACGCAGGCCTATTTTTAACCGGCGGGAAAAGAACTCGTTCAATGAGCGGTATTCGTGGATCTCTTTCTCCGCTTCATGAGCCGGAATTTGATAGATTCGTATAAATGCAGGTATTAGATGACGGCTCAGCCGGCTGTGGGAACAATGCCCCATCATTCGGGACAACCATTTTCGGGAGGAGAGCTCAGTCATCAGACGCAGCAATTGTTTAGCCATGTCATTCTCCTTTGTGCATAGGTGTAAGCAATATAACGATGGTGGAAAAGCCAATCACTCTGATATTGACATAGAATGAGATGGAAATCAATAAATAGCCATATTTGAAAAAAGGTTCTTGCAAATTCTGGAGCGGACCTGTATTTTAAAATTAACATAAAACCGAATAGGGAATACGGGGGCTTGAGTGAATCAGGCTGAGATTGCAGCTATTATCCGCTGTTGACCGTTAATCTGAACTGGGTAATGCCAGCGTAGAGAATATCCGACCCTGCCTACATAGGGCCTATTTTTCCGTCTGCGCGTTTTTCCAGACGGTTTTTTGTTGTGTTTACACAAAAATAGCGGTGGAGAGGGGTACAGGTTGTTATGGGAACATCAATGCAAGAGAAGTTGGGGGTTCAGCCCAGAAGAGGGCTGCGGTTAAGCGATATTTTGGTGACGGTGCTGGTATCGCTTGTGTTTGGCGTGATTTATCACTTCTGGGGGTCGGTCTATAATCTTTTTAAACCGTTGTTTTTTGAAGCGGATGAGCTGCTCTACGGCATGTGGTTTGCGGCAGCTACGCTGGCTTATTTGTTAATTCGCAAGCCGGGCGTGGCCATCATCGCGGAAGTGGCTGCGGCCCACGTGGAGGTGCTGTTTGGCAGCGGCTGGGGATTGACTCTATTGTTATATGGCTTGATTCAAGGACTGGGGGCGGAGTTGGTATTCGCGGCGCTCCGCTATCGGAGTACCTCAGCGTGGACCTTGGTGATTGCCGGGGCCGGAGCGGCCATCGGTTCGATGATAATGGACTTCTATTACAGCTATACGGACGATCTGCAGACATGGATGTTCCTGGCCAAATATGGTATGCGGGTAATCAGCGGTGCAGTTATTGCAGGTCTGTTAATGCTGCTCTTGGCCAAGGCGCTGGATCGTACAGGCGTAACGTCACTGCTGCGTCCCGCGTCGAAGAAGGATTACGAAGCGCTGGATGATGCGCGCCATGTCTAATGCCACGGTAAGCCTATTTCCGGCTCAGTCCGCTGAGGTTCAACAGGAGCAGGCTGTGCAGGTGGAGGGACTGCGCTTGAAGTATCCCGGGGAAGAGAGGCTGATGTTCAAAGATCTCTCGTTCTCGGCAGCCCGTGGGGAAAAGGTGCTGCTGCTTGGTCCGAGCGGATGCGGCAAATCCACGCTGCTCCAGGTGCTTAGCGGAATGATTCCCCGCGCTACGGAAGTGCCAATGAAGTGTGAGGCACAGATTGTCCCGCGCTCCTGGGGATACGTATTTCAAGACCCGGATACGCAGTTTTGCATGCCGTATGTGGATGAGGAGCTGGCCTTTGTACTAGGAGAATCTGAGTATTCCCCGAGACGAGATGAAGGAACGGATGCAAGCGGCGCTGCATGAGGTGGGGCTGAATTTGGAGGAGCTTCATCTGCCGATCGGCCATCTGTCGCAAGGGATGAAGCAGAGGCTGGCGCTGGCTTCCGCCCTGCTGCTGGAGCCGGAGGTGCTGTTCCTTGACGAGCCGTCCGCACTGCTTGACCCGGAAGGACGGGAGCAGATCTGGGATGCGGTGAAATCCGTATCGGAAGGACGTACACTGATCATCGTCGAGCACCGGATCGAAGAGATGGCGAAATACGTGGATCGTGTCGTTCTGTTCAGTCCGGATGGCGTTATTCTGGGCGATGGACCGCCGGCGGCAGTATTTGCTAAGTATGAGTGCGAGCTTAAATCCTATGGAATCTGGTATCCCGGCGTGTGGGAAGATTATGCTCAGACCCGGGCCGGCCGGGAATTGTTTGCTCCGGTTGATGCCTATGGCGAAGATCTGGGGAATCTCCTGCACGAGGCTGCCCTGCCTTACCCTTTAGATGGGGAGCCTGTGATCCGTTTAGAGGATTTCAAGGGACTGAGATGGGATAAACCTGTGATTTCTCTCCCTTCGGCAGAAGTTTATCGGGCAGAATTTATTGCGGTGGTAGGGCCGAACGGAGCGGGGAAAAGCTCGTTTCTTCTCAGTCTGATGGGACTGCTGCGCGCGCAAGGGACCTACGTGCTCTGCGGGGAAGAGGTTGTGCAAGGCAAGGCGAGAAAGGTGCGGAAGAAGAGAGAGCAGCAGCTCCGTCAAATCGGATTCGTGTTTCAGAATCCGGAGCTTCAGTTTCTGACGGAGCGTATTGGCGACGAGGTTGTTTACTCCTTGCTGGTGGATAACATGCCTGCGGAGGAAGCGAAGGCCCAAGCCGATCGCTGTCTCGAACGCTTCGGACTAAGCGGAATGGAGAACAGGCATCCCTATCAGCTGTCAACCGGTCAGAAGCGGCGCTTAAGCGTTGCCACTGCGATGGCCAGACAGCCGGAAGTTCTGCTCCTGGATGAGCCGACCTTCGGTCAGGACGCGCGGAATACGTTTGCGATTCTGGAGATGTGCGAGCGGCTGCGCCGCACGGGAACCGCCATTCTCATGGTGACCCATGAGATGGAGATTGCGCAGCGGGTCGCCACGCATATATGGGAAATTCGGGAAGGTCAGCTGACCTCGAGCATGGCTTCACCCCGATTGTGTACCGGTGCGGAATCCCGGCAGGAGGATGATGGATTGAACCGGGCCGGAGAATCCTACGATCCCTCCTCCGCAAGCGCAGCTCACCTCACGGGGGTGAATTCATGAATATATGGAACCCTGTACGGATCACCTGGCTGCACCGGGCCAATCCGGTGGTGAAGCTCGGCCTTATTTTTGCCCTCTTTTTCATGACGGTGCTGACCCATGATCTGGATTTCATGATGTATCAGGCACTGGTATTTATGGTCTGTCTGGTGGTGCTGAGTGGGGTTAAACCGTGGAAGATGCTGCTCTTCTTCATTCCGTTTCTGCTTGCCTTTATATCTTCGTCCTCTTCCATGATGCTGTTCGGCAAAGGGGAGACTCTCTGGTGGGAGTGGGGGTTGTTCCGGGTATCGGAAGAAAGCTTCTACCGGGGACTGCATCTGGGGTTTAAGGGGATTGCTTTTGCCTCGGAGGGACTGCTCCTTGTAACGACAACGTCCTCCGTGGATTTATTCTACAGCCTGATGCAGAAGCTGAGGCTTGCGCCCAAGTATGCGTACAGCTTCATGGCTTCGATACGGCTTCTGCCCATGGTGTGGGAGGAGTTTGTGATTCGCCGTCAAGCCTTGAAGGTAAGGGGAGTTCGCCCGATTCGGGGCGTGCGCGACATGGTCAACCGTGCGGGGATGTACGTGGTGCCGCTGCTGGCGCAGAGCATCCGCCGGGCACACCGGGTGGCTGCGGCAATGGAGGCGAAGCAGTTTAACGGGGACCAGGTGAAGGCCCGGACGTATTATTATCCGTCACGTTATTCGCGGTATGATCTGCTGGTGATCGGCTTGCTGGCGGCCGCAGCCTGCTGCGCTTATGTGGCAGCCGGGTATTTTCCGTGGTTCGGGATTGGCGATGTGCGCTTTGATTAAGAAGAATTCATTTTGCAGCAACTAAGCCCGGGATATCCTGAAGGGTCTTTATGGACCTTTTGGGATATCTTTTTTTGGTGAGATTTCAAGGCTATACCTGAGTGTGGAACAGGCCATTCTTCATATTTTTGTAAGGATGTCTGGATTTAATGCCGAGTTTGGCGTTATAATACTATTGGTACTGATATAGTATTTATAGTACCAGAAGCGGGGGAGTATTCACTTGCGTGAGCGAATATTGAATGAAACGATGCGATTGATTCAGCGGCAGGGCTTCACCTTCACCGTTAGTGACCTGGCCCGAGAACTTGCCATCAGCAAACGGACGATTTATGAGCATTTCTCTTCCAAGGAAGAGATTGTTGAACATATCATTGATGGAATGATCCGGCATATCCAGGAACAGGAACGTGACATTGCAGCGGATGAGGAGCTTACCATTCCGGAGAAGCTTCGCCAAATTCTGATCTGTCTGCCTCAGGAGATGGAGAAGATGGATTTGGGAATGCTGCCGGATTTGAAACGGTCGCATTATCCGCAGTGGGAGAAGCTGGACACCTTTTTCAGAGAAGAATGGGGTATTGTCAGCGAGCTGATGGAGCAGGGGATGGCGGAGGGAAGTCTAAAGAGAATCCATCTGCCGGTGTTCATTGATCTGTACCTCGGGTCGCTTCATCAGATTTATGACTCGAGAGCGACGGTTAAGCATCAATTGCCGCTGGGAGAACTGCTGGAGTCCATCATGGACATATTACTGTTTGGCATCGCCGCGGATAAACGGGAGGGGGCGTAAGATTATGCATTGGTTGTATTTAGGTTTGGCGATTGTGTTTGAGGTGGCGGGTACCCTGAATATGAAACTGTCGGAAGGGTTCAGCAAACCGCTGCCCAGCGTGCTGCTGGTTGTATTCTACATCTGCAGCCTGAGCTTTCTGACGCTGAGTCTGAAGCAGATTGAAATCTCGGTGGCATATGCGATTTGGTCAGGTCTTGGCATTCTTATTATTACGCTTATCGGATATATGTTTTTTGCGGAGCAGATCAATGGATTGAAGGTCTTCTCCATCCTGCTTATAATTGCGGGTGTAGTGCTGCTGAATTTGTCAGGCAGCGCGCATGCGCAGGAACAGCCAAGGATTCATCAGTCCGGCAACTAAGTGCGTCAACCATATAGGATTCTTAGAGAAGAGCTGTGCCCAGTGCTTGGTGCGGCTCTTGTTCTGCTGCAATAATGTACTATGCCCCGCAGCGCAACCGGCTCTATAATGGCAAAGGAAATTCCTTTGTAAGGAGCTATCATCATCATGAACCTTTCGTCGTTTTTTATTTACTGTGTCATTGTGGCGTTCTCGCCGGGGCCAGCGAATATCGTCATCTTGGCCTCTGTTCAAAATTCCGGCATGAAAAAGACGCTGCGCTACATTGCCGGAGCATCGATTGCCTTTTTCCTATTAATTGTCGCTTCGGTTGTGTTAGGTCAATTGCTGACGTCCAGCATGCCTTTCATTCTGCCGGCGCTGCGAATTGCGGGCTGCCTGTTTATGCTGTATCTTGCGTATCAAGTGTATACCATGGATGTATCCAAGTCGTCCGGTAACCAAACGACATCCTTCACATCCGGTTTTCTTATGCAGTTTCTCAATCCGAAGGTGGTGCTGTTCACCCTCACGGTTATTCCGAGTTATGTCATGCCATATTATACGGCAGGCCCTGTCATCTCTGCGTTTGTTGTTGCGGTATCACTAATCGGGCTGTCTGCGTACATGACCTGGGCGGTGTGCGGTAGCCTTTTTCAAGGAATTATGCAAAAATATCGGAGAACGACCAACACGATTCTGGCTTTGTTTCTGCTGTATTCGGCAATCGTCGTATCTGGCATACCGGAGCTCATAAAGGGGTGATGGAAAGATGGAGCAGTTTATCTATAAAAAAGCGGTAGGCATTACGGCGCTGTCCGCGAGCCTGACTGATTTTAAATACAAAAAACATTACCACGAGGAGTATGCCCTTGGCGTAACCCTGCGCGGCATTCAGAAATACTCGCTGGATGGCAGTCAGCAGGCTTCCTACCAAAGCGGGGTGATGCTGTTCCATCCGGAGCAGAATCATGATGGCTGGTCGCAGGAACGGACGGGTATCGACTATGTCATGATCTACATCCATCCTGAGCTGTTCCTGGAATTGATCGAGAAGAAGGATATTGTCCGTTTTCAGTCCCCGGTTGTGTATCATGCCGGACTTCGGCAAAGCATCCTGGACGTGACAAAGTCGATTTTCACCGGTCAACCGGAGGCAATGAGCAGCGAGCTGCTGCTGGGTTTGGCGGGACATTTTAACGAGCATATTCTGAACCCGGACGGCAGGAGGGACACCATCTTTACCCGGAAGGCAAAAGAATTGATGCAGGGTCACCTGGACCATGTTCTAAGGCTGGACGAATTAAGCGGGGAGTTCGGGATGTCGAAGTATCAGTTCATCCGTTCCTTTAAAGCGAATACGGGGCTCTCGCCTTATCAGTACTATCTGAACTGCAAAGTGGAGCGCGCCAAACATCTGATCGAGGACAGCAGGGATGTCTATCAGGCTGTTACCCAGTGTGGCTTCACGGACCTTGCCCATCTGAACCGGCATTTCAAGAATGTGTACGGCACAACGGCGTTTGACTACATGTCCCACCTGGATAAGTAAGGGACAGCAGCGTATTTCAGGCGATGCGTGGCATTCGTGCATCATCTCCGTTCTAATGTGTTTAGAATGTAAGAGGGACCGTGGGCTAACACGATCCCGGGATACAAGGTACCGCTATAAGGGCGGCCTTGCTATGGGAAATCCGATCAGAAATAGACCGCTATCCTGACCAAAGGACGGTCTATTTCTTTTTATGTAAGGAAAGTATGAACACAACCACCGGTGCAAATGAAATCATTCGCGTCACTTTTTAGGGTCTGATTTCAAGTTTGTTTAGAGCTTTGGCATATGGATATACATATTCAGAACGTATGTTCGATTAAAGTCTAAAAAAATATAGCATTTCCTGTGGGATGCCAGCCCGTAGATAGAATTCGTGCAAGGATTCTCCCGGTCCCGGGGCCAGATTGGCCGTCAACAGGGCGATGGCAAAACGGTTGGCCTGCCGCTCCAGTTTGCCGGGGCTGAAATAGGAATGCTCCTCCAGAAAAAAACGGCTGATTCCCTTATGGAGACGATCATGTCCCAGCTCATGGGCGCACACAAAGCGCTGCCAAGGTGGTGGCAGCTGATTATGAATGACGATGAATCTCCGTCTTAATTTACGGAAATACAGCCCTTTGGTCGTCTGGCCTAAATCTGCAAATCGAATATGTATGCCCAGCGAAGCCGCAATTTCAAAAGGGCAGTTGGTATGATGTTTTTTGATCAGCTGGCGGATTACGGGTTGTAATTGATCATCCATGCCGGTTCACCTGCAATATTGGTATTGGTTGAATCGTAGTAATCGGTATGTAGCTCCTTATTATGTAGATTAGTAGATTATTTCTTGCGTTTGTTCATCTGTTTGGCTTCCCAGAACAGTCCGGTCAGCACGTCCTTGATGCGCTGCTTGTCCTCTTCATTCAGAGGGACGCCATCAAACATCAGCTCTCCGTCATCCTCAAGCATTTTCTTAAAATCCCGTTTATCCCTGGAGGTTGCCCAAGCGGGAGCCGATATTTCATCTTGATGTGCGGCATCCGTCGGCAGATAGCCTGCTTTATTCATTAGCTCTTCGTAGGGGATTTCAAGTGCATCGGCAATCTTGCGCAAGGTTTGCGGCTTGGGTATGCCCCGCAGCCCGTTCTCGATACGGGAGATCTGTGATCCGCTGATGTCAGCGGCGTGTGCCAGCTGATTGATGCTCCAGCCTTTGTCCTCCCTGATCTCTTTCAAGTATGTTCCAAATATGTGATCCACGTTCCGGCCACTCCTCACCATAGTCCATCTGAGACATCTACCCCTAGTATAAACACATTCACAATCTTTGCCAACAGGTAAAATAAAAGAGAGGATTATTGCCAAAAGGCAAGAAAACGAGAGTTATGATCCCTATTTTCGTGAAAAGTTCACCCTTTTGATGGTTTACGTCTCTCTCCAAATAGTGGTATATTAATGAAAAAATACGAACAATATACGAACGTAAGAATGAGACCACCTTCTGCCAAATGGCAAATTAAACTTTGAAAATGACATTCAAAAGGGAGTGTTTTAAAATGAATCCATTTTTACCGGAATTAGATCGCAGAAAAACCCAGCATGCCGTTGAGGCGATATTCGAGAAATATCGTATCTATAAAACCATTACATTCGAAGTAAGAGAGGTAAGCGTCACCGCTTCCTACACGGAACGGTTCCATGGGCCAACCAACGTAACCTCGGATCAAACGGCGAAGGTCGCTATATATAATGTAGATGTTCCAGCGGCGAGGAAGCAGTATTGCGAGACCATCGAATCGATTGTGGAACGGCTTGGCGAGCGGGAACAGCTCCTGATCCGGGAACGGTATATGAAGCATGACGACGTATTTGATTACAAGGTGTACAACCATATCCTCGAACCGCCGGTCAGCAAGGATACGTATACGAAGATCCGCACCCGGGCGTTCTATAAACTGGCCTTGGCCTTGGCGGACAGGGGATTGCTGAAACTGAACGAGTTGGAAAAAGCCATGAAAAGCACACGGAGCTGAGCTGATACATGTCCAGCTAGAACAGCATATGGAAGTTTAAAGCTGGTACATGCCCAGCTAGAAAAGCACATGGAAGTTTGAGCTGATACACGCTCAGCTAATGGATCCAGGCAAACGATAACCGGAGACCTCTAATAGGCGCTTCGGTTTTTTTGTTTCAAGATGTGTGCAGTTTACCATGATGTTAGAACTCAAAGGAGGTTGTGGATTATACAATAAATACGAACAAACGTTCTTATTTTTTTCCGCCGACAATCCACTTTAAGTTCCGCTTTAACCGTCCAACGATACGTCAGCGTATCCGATTTAGGAGTGTAAGATTGTATTATCGGGAATGAAGCAAAAGAGCATACCGAACACGCATCGTGTAGATGTAGGCCGGCCTTGTAGAGGACCGGTTTTTTGCTTTCGGATGAGTTTCGATTGCTTCATTTTCGATCCCTATATGAACAGAAAGGAGGGGCCGTGTTGCACAATGTGATCGTAGTGACAAGCTGCCTGTCTCATGAACGAGCGGAAGCCGTCCGGCAATCTGCGGAATGAGAGGGGCGGTCAGGCAGGCCGTTGTAGGCATCATTCCGGAGCTTGAAGGCCGCGTGTATGATGTATACCCGCCGGATGGGGCCGTTGAGCCTCTTTTTGCGGCCATCACGCTCGGTGAGGACGTATGGAAATCCTCATGGGCGGGGTACCGGCAGGTGGTTCGCTTGAAGCTGTATGCGAATCCTTCCGAATTGCTGCAGCTGGATCGCTGGGCGAATCAATTAATTCCGGGACTTCACCGCAAGCGGGTTACCGGAGCAGACGGGAACAGCTTCAAGCTGCATTATTTGGGTGTGCCGGAAGCCGACAAGTTCGATCCATCCACAGGCAAAATGATCCGAATCATGCGATTCGGTGTCTATGTGCCGGAGCTTTCAGGAGCTGGTTTCACCGGACAGCCTGACGAATGGCTGAGTGCGCTGGCAGCCTGGACGGGAGATGTGCTGGGCAATTCCTGGAGCATCTACCACACGGCATGGCCGGCAGGGCGGGACGATTGCGCCATGTTATGGCGGATGACGGGTTGTGAGACCCGAATGGCGGGTGCTTCGATGGTTGAGGTCCGCAAAACCTTCACCGGGCACATCGCCGCTCTGGATTCCGGAAGCGAGCAGCTCACCGCTGTAAGGCTTGTGGAGGAGCTGGGCACCCAGGTTCAGCTGCTGCTGGATTCACAGAATCGCCGCTATGCATCGGTGGTTGAGATTGCGAGCGATATGCAAGCCGATCCCATTCTCGACGGACAGCTGAAGCTGACCCTGGCGCAGCGGAAGCTGCGTTCACCGGAAGAAGCAGCCTTGATCAGGCGCGTTAACATTCAACCTATTTTAAAGTGAGGTGGCCACAATGGCTGTGAAAAAAACAAACAAGGCGGAAGCCCAGAGCAGCAGCGCTCCGCGATATGCACTTGCAGAGCTTAAAGCACACGCCAAGGAATTGTTCGAGGTTCGGACGGAAGTGCTCGCAGGCGCCATGTATGGAATTGACGGAGCGTTGTTCACGGTAGCCGAGGTCAAAGAAAAAATCCAACAATTTATGAAAGCGAAGGTGGTCTAATCATGGCGGGTGGAACATGGGAAAGTACAAATAAACCGGTATTGCCGGGGTTGTATATGAATTTCAAGGCGGCGGCCGCTTCGGCGATCTTGGGCGGAGCCCGAGGTACGGTCGTTGTGCCGGTCAAGGCCAATTGGGGACCGGTGCGCGAATTCGTAGAAATCGGAAGCGAGTCTGCGATTGCCGACCTGTATTCTGTGGATAACCAGGACGGGGCAACGGCCTACGAGACGCTTTACCTGGCCTTGCTCGGCGGTCCGAAGAAGCTGCTGGCTTATCGCCTGGCAGATAACACAGCAGCCGCGGCAACTGTTACGCTTCAAAATGCGGAGGCCACGCCATCCGATGTGCTGAAGCTCACGGCTAAATACCCGGGCAGCCGGGGCAACGGCTTCTCGGTCAGCGTTCAGCCGTCGCTGATTGATCAGGCAGCCCGGGAACTTCGCCTCTATGAAGGCGCCAAGCTGCTGGGTTCTTACACAAGTGAAGACGGTTCAGCCGCTTCGATTGCGGCTCAGATCAATGCGGATGACGCGAATCTCTGGGTAACGGCTGCAGCGCTGGATGCTGCCGGTATTCCCGCCGATGTGAGCGGTGCCATGCTGTCCGGAGGCAAGAGCGGCAACGGCAGCCTGACCAACGCGGATTACATCGAGATGCAGGATGCGGTCGAAGGTCAGGAGTTCAACGTGCTGGCACTGGATTATGCGGCCGATATGGCTCTGCTGCAAAGCTTTGCCGCTTGGGTGAAGCGCCTCCGCCAAGAGGGACGCGGCGTGCTGGCGGTGTTCGGAGGGAGCGCTGCGGACGATACCTCCAAGGATGCAGCAAAACTGGCGGCAGATCGTTCGCTTGCATTGAACCACGAAGGGATTATCAATGTCGGTACGGGCGTGCGGCTGTCCGGCGTGAACTACAGTTCCGCCCAAACCGCTGCTTATGTTGCCGGGCTCATTGCCGGCCAACGCTTGAATCAATCTGCTACATACGCGGTAACGCCTTTTGAGGATGTGACCCGGCGCTGGACACGCTCCGAGCAGGAGCTGGCCGTACGCAGCGGTGTGTTCGTGCTCTTCTATGACGGACGCCAGGTAAAAGCGCTGCGCGGAATCAACACACTGGTGAGTCCGGCAGAAGGTCAAAACAATGCCTGGAAAAAAATCCGTTCGATCCGCGTCATGGATGCGATCCATGCGGATTTGCAGCTGGCTGCCGAACAAACCTACATCGGCAAGGTAAACAACACGGAGGAAGGCCGACTCGCATTGATTGGCGCCGTGAAGGAATATCTCGCTTCGTTGTCGCTCAGCAATGTCATTGAGCCTGATGGCTATGACGTCATTCTCGATCCGTCCTATTATGGCGATTCCGCCGTGAACACGCCGGAACCCGATCAGGTCTTCCTGCAGTGGAACGTGAAGCTGACCGACGTGATGGAGCAGCTGTTTGGAACATTCTACGTGCAGTAAATGGGACGCCCGATCAGCGTATTTAAGATACCACGAACTGCCCGAAGAGGGCTTTGTTTGATTAAAACCTAACCATTCGAGGAGGAACTTAACATGTTGGATGCTTCAAGAGTCATTATGGGGACATACGGCCAGGCGTATATTGACGGGGTATGGCAGACGCATATTAACAAGCTGGAAGCCAGCGTGGAATTGGAGAAGCGCGAGCTGAAGCTGGTCGGTAACGACTGGACGGTGCACAAGAACGGCAGCAAAAAAGGAACGGGCACGATGACCGGCTACAAGGTCACCTCTGATATGATCTCCCGCGGCTTCACCAAATTCGATATCATCTCCAAGCTGGATGATCCCGAATCCTACGGTCATGAGCGCGTTCGCCTGATCCGCTGCATGCCGGACAAAATCCAGCTGGCCAACTGGACAGCGGGTGAGGAAGTGCAGGAAGAAACTTCCTTCACCTTCGAGGGGTATGAGCTGCTGGATCCGATTCAGGGGGATTAAGAGGGACAGACTTGATGTGTGCAGGATGTCGGGGGCTGTTCGTTTTAGGACGCCAATGGCTTCTCAGAGTGCAGCGTGTCCCCTTGGGTGTACTTCTATTTGTGTCTTTTGAGTAGCGGACTCTGGTTCCGTTATGTCTTGGGATATTGCCATAATTTTAGATTTAGCGGACATGAGATGCGCTATTGGTTCTATTATTGGCACTTTTATTGTGTTTTCGCGCAAATAGCGGATCGTGGGTCCGTTCAGTTCCTAAAAACGACCCATTTAT
The DNA here is from genome assembly GCF_000193415.1 of Paenibacillus vortex V453. Taxonomy (NCBI): domain Bacteria; kingdom Bacillati; phylum Bacillota; class Bacilli; order Caryophanales; family Paenibacillaceae; genus Paenibacillus; species Paenibacillus vortex. The sequence goes on along the minus strand of NZ_ADHJ01000049.1, from coordinate 93,730 downwards.
TCGAAATAGCGTCTGCTGGGTCCGCTTTAAGAGTAGGGTTCCTACCGATGGGAGCCGGTGGCTAGCCGCTGAATGATTTTGATGAATGCTATGTTGGTTATGACAGCTGAAGTTAAGCATAGAGGGAGTGGCTGCATGCACGGATTCGTTCTGCCCATTTCCTCATGCGTTTGAAGGTAGGGGATTATTAGCAGTTGTACACTACTGTACCCTTCAATCCTTCATCGGAACAGACATTGGCTCGCGCAGCAGCCCCATTGAGGGCACCGATTTGATTTGATTACTTGATTCATAAAGGAGATAGACGCATGAGTTTAAACGAGAACATGAGCGAAGAGCAAATTTTGGATGGTCTGTTTGAGGCGGCGGAGAAGCTGCCGGAGGAAACCGTACGCATTAAGCGGCTGGATATGCAGATGGTACTGCAAGGCTTGACCTCTAGTAAAGTGGACAGCATCCGCGAGCGCTGCACAGTCCGCCGGACGATCAAAGGCGCGGTGGACGAGAAGGTGGATACGGAGACTTTTAATGCATTGCTGATCTCCGAGGCCACCAGCAGCTTGTCCGTAAAGGGTCTGACGCTTAGCGGCTGGGGTGATTCCCGGATTACCAGCCGCTTGAAGCTGTCGGGCGGAGAGCAGGCGGTCCGCCGCATGCTGCTGGCGGGTGAACTGGATGCCGTAGGCGATAAGGTGCTGGAGCTTTCCGGCTTCGGGGTCGAGATTGCTGACCTAAAAAACTGATCGGCTCCGGGGGAATGACAACGATGCTGTACCATCTGTGGGTCCGGCATCACCTTCGTCCCGGAGATTTTTGGCTGCTGCCGCGAGGCGAGCGGCTGCTGCTGCTTGCCTTCTCCCAGGAGGAGATGGAGGGCATGGCCGGTCAGAGCTTGAAGTGAACAGGAGGTGAAATGAAATGGCTGAAGCCATGAACTACCGCATGAATCTGGTCATCGATCCGAAAAACGTGATCAAGGCCAACCGCGAGCTGCGGGCGATGGAGCGTTATTTTGAGCGGATCCAGGGACGTGTCATGCGAATCGGGCGCACCCGCATGGCGCCTGAAATCGTGCTGAAGGACAGCGCCTCGAAAGGGCTGGATAACCTGCTTGCCAAGATGCAGCGGGTGAAGTCGCAGGTGATCCAGGCCTCGGCCAATGTGAAGCTGAACGTGCAGAAGCAGATCGATACCAATCTGAACTTAAGCGTGCAGAAGCAAATCCAGGCGAGTGTTATGGTGGATTTGCGGGCATCGGGGCTTGATTTTACTCCCATGATCGATGCCTTGAAGGCGAATACGGAGGCTGTGATTCAGCTTACGAGTTCGCTTGGGGCGATAAAGCCCGCAGGCGGGAGCGGGAAAAAATCTGGTTGGGATACGGCGATAGGTATATTGGGGAACGTAGCGTTGGTTGGTTCCACTATGCGTGGCACGGGCCAAATGAAAGATAAACACCAGAAGATGCGCGAGGCCTGGAGTAAAGATAAACCTGCTGATAACAAGCCCGCTGAGGTCAACAAAGAACGAAGGGTAGGCTCCAGAAATAGGGGGCGTCAGGCGAATCAAAACACGGCTGCTGTTCCCAAAACTGAACAAGCGGAGAAACCTTTAACGAAGTGGGGCAAGGCTTTTAACAGAGCTGAAAAAACAGGGGACTTTATAGAAAACGTTGGATCAACGGGAAAGGGGGCAGTGGAATTACTTAAGAAGGCCTCAGATTTTGCCAAGGATATGTTCGGCGGCGGTGGTGCCAGCGGCATCGTTTCCGGAGGTTTGGCAGGTGCTAGCAAGACGGGTGCAGGGTCAGACGCCGTAAAACAGGCGGCCGATGGCAGCGCAGCAAACGCAGTGAAAAATGCCGGCAAAAACGGCCTAGGCTCCGGTTTAATGAAGGGTCTTGGTAAACGGGCCCTTGGTCCGTTAGGATATATAGCCGATGCGGCCGCAATCGCTACCGCTAAACCAGGGAAAGAGCGCAATCAAGCCATGGGCTCTGCCGTTGGCGGCGGCATTGGAAGCACAATTGGCGGAATTGTCGGCTCCGTGATCCCGGTTGCAGGGACCTTGATTGGATCGACGCTCGGCGGCACCGTTGGAAGTTTTGTTGGCGAGAAGGTAGGCGGTGCCATAACGGGCATCAGCGAAAAGTTTAATGAGAGCAAGGAGAAGGTATCGGCATGGTTCTCCAAGACGTTTTCCTTTGGAAAAAAAGACGAGGAAGCAGTCAAGCCGAAGGAGGCTCCAAAGTCGCCGCCTCCTAATTCCAACGTGACTGCTCTTCCGGCTCCCATCATTCCGAAACCAGCGCCGGCTGATTTCAACAAGCCGCTGCTGCCGAACCCAGCTCTGAATCCGATGTATGGTTCCTATGTGCCGCCTAGTCATGCTGCAAGCATGAGTACTTTTGGGCCGCCTGCAAGTGCTGCCCAGAACCAGGCTTTTGCCGGGAAGCCAACGTCCCCGCAGTCCGTTCAGATTAGTCCGGACCAGATGAGCACCATATCCGGCTTGCTGATAGACTTCAAAACGGAGACAACCGTCAACTACAATCTTCCTCCAGGTGCGGTGCAGGTTACGGTTCATGAGGAACACCCTGTCGATGTCGAAGGCTTGATCCTTCTGATTGGGCAGAGGCTGAGAGCCGAATTCAGCAAGGCGGCGCAGAACCGGAAGCCGACCCCGATGGCCTATTGAGGATAATCGATAATGACAGGCATGAAAGGGGCGGAACGCATCCATACAGAAAGGAGGGGGCCCAAGGTGGAGTTTCTTTTGAAGAATGGAAAGGGCATGACGTTCATATTCCCGGTTAATCCCGAAGAGGTGACCATTTCACGGCAAAAGGGCCTGGAAACGGCCACGATTCTTAACTATGGAGAGTTTGATTTTCCCCAGGGCAATCGGATCAAGGAGATTTCGTTTTCTTCATTTTTCCCGCAAGAGTATGATGCAGCATTCTGCAAGGGGGATAAGAAGGATCATATTAAACCCCAAACCGCGATGAATAAACTTAACGAGTTTCTGGCGTATAAAACGCCGCTGCAGTTCGTCATTACCGAGACGGCGGTGAATGTGCCGGTGTATGTTGCTTCCCATCAGTCCACGTTCCGTGGCGGCGAGGTCGGGGATGTGTATTTTGATATCACGCTTCGGACCTGGAGCGATATGAAGGTAGCCAAAACAGCGGGCAGCAGCGGGGCAGCGGGAGCGAATAAAAAGCCTCGGGCAGACATGAAGGAAAAGAACAAAACCTACATTGTGAAGTCAGGGGACTCACTCTCCAAAATCGCCAAGCTGGAGCTCGGGGACAGCTCAAAATGGAACCAGATCTACAAGCTGAACCAGAAGATGATCGGTAAAGATCCGAACGCCATCAAGCCTGGACAGAAGCTGGTGTTGTCATGAGTTACAAGGTGATTTTGCAGGATCAGTACGATTTATCTCCCTTAGTAGAAGCTATCCATCTGCGGGATTCGCTTGAACAAGTTGCCTATCAGGGGACCGTCAATCTGGTCGTAACGCCGGATATGCCGCCGATCTCGCCAGGAATGGCAATCCGTATCAGCGGAATTCCTTACGGCAAGAAGGATTATGTCCCCCTGCTGCACCCGGCTGTCGTGTGGGAAGTGGAAACTTCGAATAACGGGGTGAAGCGAATGACCCTCACACTGTACGACCGTACGGTCTATCTGGACAAATCAGAGGATGAGTACCTGTTCCCGGCGAAGCAGACGGCCACCCAGCGGTTCAAAAAGTACGCAGCCGACTGGAACCTAAAAATTGCGGTTTTGCCGGATACCGAGAAGCAGCTGGGACGTTCCGTTTACCGCACGCAGTCGATCTACGCAAGTATGTTCGCTGATCTGCGGGAAACGGCCAAAGCCGGCGGCAAGCTGTACCACCCGAGAATGATCTCTTCCGGGCTGGAGCTGTATGAGCTTGGAACGAATCGAGATGTGTATATCCTGGAGGCTTTAGCCGATACCACGCAATCGCGGACGCTGGAGGGTGCGGCGACCAAGGTCAAGGTGCTGGCAACGGCCGCAAGTGAGACGGGACAAGAGGTTCCGTCCAAGGTGATGGCGATTGAGGAAAAAGATATCGCTAAATATGGCCAGCTCCAGGCCATTATTCAAGATGATGAAGTGAAGTCGCCTGTGGCTGCCCGCCAGCTGGCTCGAAATAAATTGAGAGGAATTCGGGAGACCATTTCCCTCAATGCACCCGACATCAATACGATTCGCGCCGGTGATGCGGTGATGCTCGGTTCGATGAGGCTGCTCGTCATTTCCGTCAGTCGAGAGCTGGGCAGCCCCGGTAACATGATGCTGGAGCTGGGGAGTTACAACGATGTAAAAAGGAGGTTTTACCTTGAATAAAGACCCCTATGGACAACTGGCGTCCTCCCTGTATGCCTCATTAAACAAGCAAACTCGTCAAGCCGTGGGCGGCGTGGGGGCCGTGCTTGGCACGATAACCTCGACAGGACTCAAGCTGGATGATTTCAAGCATGAGCTGCAGGACTATATGGTGGCGGAGCTGCCGGGCTTGTTGTCCTTACCCCGTTATACGGCTGCTGGCAGCGCGAATCTGGGGGGCCAGCAGCAGGATATGACGTTCGATGTGGAAGAGCATGAAATGGAAGACACCCTTTTTCAATTGGGAAAAGGCTTGAAGCCGGGGGATCGTGTGCTCGCCGTTCGGGTCAACAGCGGCAATGACGTGGTGGTCGTGTGCAAGGTGGTGAGCAGCGGTGGCTAATTTATTTCCGGAAAGTGATGACATGATCTGGAGTGATGCCACGGATCCGGAGGTGCTGGAGGGAGCCGGGGCTGTTTTTGGACGGAGCTGGCGGTATGATTTTGAAGCTGGCGAGTTTATTATGACACCCACCCGGAAGATTCCGGTTGCGGACGAGAAGGAAGCCTGGGTCATCTGGTGTGAAAAAGCGATTCGTACGCCGCGTTACCGTCATCTGATCTATACGCGGGATTACGGCAGCGAGCTGGAGGAGCTGGTCGGCAAAGGCTACGACCGTGCCTTGCTGGAAAGTGAGATTCAGCGCATGGTGACCGAGACGCTGCTGGCAGATGCGCGGACGGAGAGCGTGGACCAGTTTCTTTTTGCCTGGGAAGGAGAAGCTTGCCGTTTCAGCTGCCGTATTACGAGTGTCCGGGATGAAACGGAAATTATAGAAAGCGTGGTGATCTGATGGCAGACTTGCCGTTATATTTGCAGGATCAGACGGAAGAAAATATTATGAACCGTATGCTGAATCAAGTGCCTTCGGACATCGACAAGTCGGAGGGCTCTTTTATCTGGGATGCACAGGCACCGGTGGCATTTATGCTGTCCGAGGCGGCCTTGTGGGCGCAGGAGCTGCTGCGGCGCGGCTTTGCAAGCACCGTGGCAAGTGATCGTCCGGAGATCCGGTCAGCCGAACTCGATCTGAGGACAGCAGAACATGGGATCACGAGACGAGAAGCGGTCGCTTCGTCCGGTAGTGTTGTGTTTACGGGAAAACCGGGGACAACGGTGCCTGCCGGAACTTATGTAGCCACACCGGCCGATGAAGGTTCCGGGGAGTCCTCGGTGGAATATATGACGATATCCGGCGTTACGCTGGGTGACTTGGGTACCGGCACGGCGGCAATTCGAGCCGTTACACCGGGCAGCAGCGGGAATGTTCCGGCAGGCGTTATTCAGCTTATGATGACGTCGGTCAGCGGCGTAGCATCGGTTACCAACCCGGAACCCACACGGAGCGGGACGGATACCGAAAGCGACCAGTCGCTGCTGGAGCGTTTTTACGCCAAGGTTCGCAGTCAGGGGACCAGCGGCAACAAAGCGCAGTATATGCTGTGGGCCAATGAGATTGCCGGTGTTGGCGGTGTGGAAGTGGCGCCGCTGTGGAAAGGGCCTGGTACGGTCGGGCTGTATCTTCTGGATACGGATAAGCGTGCGGCAAGCCAGGATATCGTAGATGCCGTTCAGCAGCACATTGACCCGTCCCAGGATGGGCAGGGGGAAGGCGTAGCCCCGGCTGGGCCGGTTATCACGGTGATGCCCGCAGCGGAAGTAGCGATAAATATTTCCGTCAAAGTGCAGCGCACGCAGGAGCAGCCCTCGACGATGGATGAAATCCGTAAGCTGATTGAGGACGGTGTTCGTTCATATTTACAGCAGATTGCTTTTAACAGGAAAGATCCGTTGGTTCGTTACACGCGAATTGCCGCTGTACTGCTGGATATTCCGATTATTGTGGACTACTCGGATTTGACAATTAACGGCCATACCGAGCAGCAAAATATTGAAATTGGCTCCGGTCAGGTAGCGGTGCTGGGGACGGTGAGCGTAAGTGAATAATGTCCGAATGAACAGCTTGCGCGGTCGCGAGCTGTTTTCTTATCTCCCGGCCTATTACGAGACCTCGCGCGTCATGTTATCCGATATGGATGCCAAGGGCAGCGAGTTGGACGCGCTATATCAAGCGCTGAATTCAGCGGCGGACCAGTTCTTTGTCCGTACAGCCACCTGGGGACTGGTACGCTGGGAAATGGAGCTCGGCATACCCACCGACCGGAACAAGCCGGTCGAGCAGCGGCGGGCGGTGCTGGAGTCCAAGCTGCGCGGAGCAGGAACCTTCTCCGGTGCGCTTGTGAAAAATGTGGCGGAGGCTTACGACGGCGGCACGGTCGAGGTATCCTTCCAGCCCGAGGAATGGGGCTTCACGGTTAAATTCGTGGATACGCTCGGAATCCCGCCGAATCTGGAGGATTTGAAGTCCGCGATCGAGGAGATCAAGCCGGCGCATCTGGCGGTGGCGTATGCGTTCAACTATTTGCTCATACGCGATATTCATGACGTGATGACTTTGGGCGAGCTGGGGCAGACGCCGTTAAACAAATTTGCAGGAGGTGTTTGAGTTGTCCAGTAACACACCGAATTTAGGACTGTTAAAGAAAGACCCGATGGTGGATGGCAATGAGACCTTTAACATCGAAACGATGCTGAATGAGAACTGGGATAAGGTTGATGAGGCGGTGGGGAATATTAAAGTTCCAGACGCTTCGTTGACGGAGAAGGGTATAGTGCAGCTCTCCAGTGCCACAAATGGTACGAGGGAGAATGTGGCGGCTACGGAGAAAGCGGTGAAGGATGCTGCTCTTCAGGCGAAATCATACACCGACCAACAGATTAGCCTGGTCACGGAAACAGGCATCCCGAAGCTGGTCAGCTACCCGCTATTGGTGACGGCCACAGCCGATAATCAGAAGGTATTCGAGATCCCGCTTGACCTTTTCGACGCTGACACTGACACCTTGCTAGTAGCAATTAATCGGGCTGCTCTGGACCCGACACAATACACCGTGACCAACACAGTCCGAAACGCTGCTGGGGAAGTCAGTCAGAGGGCGAAGATCACTCTTCTTTCCGGCGTGGCCTCAACGTCTGAGGTGACGATGGTAGTCCTGAAAAACGTTCCAATCGGCCCGGAGGGCGCGATCAATGGTGCAGTGCTGGCGATGGATTCTGTCCCGATCAATCGAGTAAATGGGCTGCAAGATCAACTAGACGGGGCTTTTCAAGCTGGCAATGAGCGAAAAGCGGAAGTGGTTGCCGCGCTTGTTGCCATCGGAGTACCGGCATCCACTAGTGAGACATGGGCGCTGCTGATCCCTAAGATATCGGCGGTGATCAGAGCAACGGGGAATGCAACGGCAGCGGATGTATTGGTCGGGAAAAGTGCTTCGAATGCTAGCGGCCCTTTCAATGGCGGTATGCCGAATCGCTCCGCCGAAAACAATTACATGCCTGGACTTGAATCAACGGTATGGGCGGGGGATCGCTTTTTTATCAAACCACCGCACGGTTATTATAACGGGACGACATGGGTAACGGCTGCAGTGCTGGGGTTGACTGCAAATAACCTGCGGGCCGGGGTTAATGTGGCGGGCTTGGTGGGGACGTTGTCGCCAGGCGACAGAAGTTTAGTAACCAATAATCCCATGCCAAAGAATATACCAAACCCTAACGCTTGGGTGTATCACGACTTGTTTACAATCCCACCGAGTGAGAGCTATATAGATGTGTACACAGCCGAAGACAATAATGTCCCTAAATTGCAGGCTCTGACGATGACAAACGAATTCAGCACTACAAAGACGGCTGCGCTAGTTCTTATTGACGATGCTGGAGTAGTATATACACTAAAAACATCGACATCAACTGGAGCACAGGTGATGGCCCAACTTACAGGGTTTGCTCTTGATCGAAAGCAACGCACCGGAACCATGTACGGTAGCGGCGCTGGAGGACCTGTGGGTGTGGCAATGCCTGCGATCCCAGCCAACTTTAAGCTGACGGGGACGTTGCGGTTCTGCAGCGCATCTATGTATCAGGGGAACGATAGCAGATCGACAGCTGAAGGATGGGCTAGATCTTTAGTGGTTCTAACAGCTTAAAATTAGGGAGAGAAATGGAAAATGTACGTCATATACCAAAAGACATCTGAGAAGACGGACAGGTTCAGGAAGAATTTTTTCCTATGCCGTCAGAAAAGAACCGGGAAGGTGTAGAAATTGATGTGCCTATGCTTTATCTCAAGATCATTTCAGATTTGACATCAAGACTGATGGTTGACTTGGAGAAAAATGAACTGTATTACGATTATTACACCCCGGAAACAATTGAAACCAAGGTGTCCGACTTACAACAAGTAAATGTAGAGCTGAACACAACCATGGGAACACTGCTAATGGAAAGTGCTAACGGCAACGCAACAATTACATCTCTGGAGGATACGATAGGGACGTTATTCTTCGAAGTGGCCGCATTGGAAGGAGTTACAGAGTAGATTTGGTATTCGATAGTCAAGGGTTATTATGATAACTAACATCTGTTATAAAATACTGACAGCCTAATTTTCGTCGTGGCCAAGATGATCACTCCAGAAGAATACGAGCAAATCACAAATGTTGATTATGCAGCATAGTGCGCCGCAAGGTTTTAACGATATTTTATAGAGGGGAGACGAACACATATGGCAAAGGGAATAACAGCGCAGGAGATGGATTCGGTGACGGCATCGGGCCTTGTCCCACATCTTGGCACAACGACCAATAGCGGCAATTCATATAGCGTTACATCCAACACGCCTATCAGCACGAATCAAAAGTTTACGATAAAGTTCAATGTCGCAAGCTCTACAGCTCCGACACTCAAAATCAATAACGATACAGCATTACCTATTAAAAAAGCGAATGGCAATAACGCAAAGTTATACGCTAGTGTCTATACACTGTTCCGGGATGGATCGGCTTTTATTTTACAGGGTGAAGGGGGGAGTGGAAACGTACAACCTGATCAGGTTGAGGCGGGGTTTACATTTACTAATGACAACGGTGAATTTACAGGGACACTTAGTAAGCAGGCTTTTGTTGATGCTATTACATCAAAAGGCGTTACAGCATCTATGGCCGATCCATTTAATACTTTGGCTGCTAAAATTGATCAGATCAGCACCGGGTTAAAACGAGCATCCGGAAATGGCGCTCCAACCGGCGTGGAAATAGTCAATTTAGACTTTGAGCCATTAATAATCATCATTAGGTGTAACGGTAGTTTTTATTATAATGATGGCCATCAGGGGAACGATAACAGATCAGCTCAAATAGGCGGGGCAATGTATTTTGTTAAAGGGGAACATAACTATAATATCTCGGCATCAGTCACTACGGGACGTGACGGATCAACCAATATAGAAATAAACCCAACAGTATCCTGGTATCTGAACGGATTTAAAATAAATGTACAAACACGGACATCATCATCTTCTAATAATATATCCGCATCAATAGGAAATTGGGTTGCAATCGGAATATAACATGATTATTTCAGGGGCAGCGATAGAATGAATGAGCTCGGAAGAAAATTCAACTGCCCAACGCCTTGACTCAGTAAAGGAGAAACACTCACCGATTAAGGGAACTAAACGGGCATTCGTTTGAATAGGGTTAAGGACAAGGAAGACAAAATGGTAAAAATTTGGTTGTCTGAGAATCTGGAGATACAATAACATACGATAAAAAATGCTAAACAACAAAAAAACATGAGTTACACTACTGAAAAGGAGCCCAGCCATGCCTACCCAACAAACACGCGCCGCCCTGGCAACCAAACTTACAAATGGCTTCCCCGACATCCCCCTCATCTCCAAAGAGGATGCCGCCGTACTACCTCCAGTCCCATACTTCCAAACCGAGCTAACCCTAGCCGAGTTCGAGCCGATATCGACCCATCGATATGCGGCTCGTTTTCGTTTCAGGATCCATTACGTTCCGGTTACTGGAAGGCCAGTGTCTACCATCATCGACGAGATGCTGGAGAGCCTGACATCCTTGGATGTCAGCGGCCGTCCATGCCGCGCCTCATCAGTGGCGTGGGAGCGTCCAACGGGGAGTGACGGGGCAGCGGGAGAAGGTTATTTTCGCGCAGAGTATGTCATTCAGATGACGACCGATCAGGTCGAAACGGAAACCAAGATGCAAACATTGAAACAGGGAGGCGGATTGAAATGAGTAAAAAAGAAACAGCACCGACGTTCAACAAACATCAGCTGGCACAATCCAATCAATTCAGTAATCGCGAGAAGGATGTGCTGAGCGCCATTCTCGAAGAGGGCAAGGCGTACACCGTTCAGCAAGCGAAAGACCAGATGACTACATTTTTGAAAAAGGAGGTCATTTAAATGGCCGGAGGAACATGGACAACACCCAACAAAGTAAGACCAGGCGTCTACACCCAAATCTCATCGCAGGAGCAGCCGATCGGGCGCGTAGGTGAGAGGGGGATTGCGGCACTGGGTCTTTCCCTTCCATGGGGGGAGTCGAATCAAATTCTAACCATTCAACCAGGTACTAATCTGGTCGAGGTGCTGGGTTATGATATCACAGCGCCGCAGCTGCTTGCGGTAAAAGAAGTGCTCAAGCGTGCAGGTACTCTTCTGCTGTACCGCTTGAACAGCGGTGTCCAGGCAGCGGGTACCGTTGCCGGGCTCAAGGTAACCGCACGTTATGGCGGCGAACGCGGAAATGACATCCAGATTGTCGTTGAGAACGCCGTGGATGATCCCGGCAAGTTCGTAGTCAGCACCCTGCTCGGCGTCAGAGCCGTGGACAAGCAGCTTGTAGCTGGTGCAGCAGAACTGCAACCGAACCTGTATGTGACCTTTGCACCGGATACCGGCGATTTGGCGGCAACGGCAGGATTCGCTCTCACAGGCGGCGCCAACGGCACCGTGACCAATCAAGAGCATGTCGATTTTCTTGCTGCGCTCGAGGTCCAAGACTTCCAGACCGTAGGTCTGTTGTCTGGAGATCCAACGCTCAAGTCCCTGTATACCGCCTTTGTCAAGCGTCTTCGCGAGTCGGAAGGCAAGAAGGTGCAAGCTGTATTGTCTGATTATCCTGCTGCGGATTATGAAGGCATCATTAGCGTGAAAAATGGTGTTATTCTCACCGATGGTACCGTTGTGGATAAAGTGAAAGCCGCTGCTTGGGTTACTGGTGCTACGGCTGCGGCAGCTGTTAACGAATCCCTCACGTATGCAGCGTACGACGAAGCGGTGGATACCGATGTTCGCCTGAGCCATACGGAGATTGAAGCGGCTCTCACGAAGGGCGAGTTCCTGTTCAGCTACAGCGGCGGCAAAGCCGTGGTCGAGCAGGATATTAATAGCTTTACTTCGATTGAACCGGCGAAACAGCGCCATTTTTCCAAAAACCGAGTGGTCCGCGTGCTGGATGGCATTGCAAATGACTTGAAGCTGATTTTTGAGAAGTCTTATATCGGGAAGGTAGACAACAATGTGGATGGCCGAACGCTATTCTGGGCGGAATGTGCCGCGTATTTTGCTTCCTTGCAGAACATAGGGGCGATTCAGAATTTCAATGCGAACGAGGATATTGTGGTGACACCGGGTACAGAAGGCGATGTGCTGTTTGTGGATATCAAGGTACAGCCAGTGGATGCAATTGAAAAAGTATACATGAAAGTGAAGGTGGTCTAAGATGGCATTTTTGCGGGCAAACGACACGATTTCCGGGCAAGAGGGCAAGGCATTCGTCAAAATTGGCGAGCGTATGGAGGAAATGTTCTACATTAAAACACTGGAAGCTACGGTTGAGAAGGAAAAAGCCGAGCTGAAAACGATGGGCCAACGCGCGGTGCAGCACAAAGCCATTGGCTGGAAGGGCAGCGGTACGATGACAATCTATTACGTGACCTCGCTTTTCCGCGAGCTGATGATGGAATACATCCAGACCGGCAAAGACGCCTACTTCATGATCGAAGTGCGTAATGAGGATCCGGGCTCGTCAACGGGGCGTCAGACGGTGATTTTGGAAGGCGTCAACCTGGACAGCGTGATTATGGCATCCCTCGACACCGAAGCGGAGGCGCTGGAGGAAGAAGTGGCCTTCACGTTTGAGAATGTGCGGATTGAGACGCCGTTTAACCCATTGGCCTAATACTTAACATGAATGAGGAGGAAGGAATATGAGCGATTTTAGTATGTTTTTTGCTGGACAGTCGTCTGCGGAGATCACGGAGGAATTCGTGGTCTCTGTTCGTTTTAAGGATGCTGAGGGGAGCCCCGTACCTTGGAAGCTGCGCAGTATCACGGAGGAAGAGAACCAGGAGTGCCGCAAAGCCGCTACCCGTAAGGTCAAGGGCAAGAACGGCGTATTCACGCCGGAAATCGACCCGAATGACTATATGGCGAAGTTGATGGTATCGAGCGTTATTTACCCGGATCTGAAAAACAGCGAGCTGCAAAAATCCTACGGCGTGCTTGGTGCAGAATCCCTGCTCCGCAAAATGCTGCTGCCCGGCGAGTTCGCCGCGCTTGGTGAGCGGGTGCAAGCCCTGAACGGTTTTGATCGGGATATGAACGATCTGGTGGACGACGTAAAAAACTAATCCAAGAGGGCGACGGTGACGCAAATTATGCGTACTACGCCCTCCATGAACTGCACATCCTTCCTCACCAGCTCATGGCGATGACGGTCCGGGAACGGGCCGCCATCTATGCCATGATCTCGATGCGGGTGGAGAAGGAGAAGCGCGAGCGGGTACGAAAGCGGAGATAGGTTGTAGAAAAGGGGGTGAAGGAATGGCGAATTCTCAAATACTTGTTCCACCAAAAATCATGAAGGCATTAAGCAACTGGGATAAACTCGTTTTTGAACAGTCGTTTATATTCGGTCTGAGCTTTGAGCACGCTACCAAAAAAATAAAAGAAGCTGAGGCTAAAGTTAATGAAGCGGCAACAGCTCAACAAAATCTGAATACTGAAGTGAAAAAGGGAGAGAAGTTATCGAGTAAATTTAGCGGTGCGCTAGGTGCAATTAAAGCTGCGTATAATGGAATGAAATTCATAGCGGATGTTTCCATTATACCGGCGGCAAAACAACAAAATTTAGAGAATGTTATTCAGAGTAAGATAGGAGATCCAGAAGTTGGCTCGGCTATGTTTGAAAAATTCAAGCAGGATGCATTGAAATCGGGAGCCGATGTCAATAAAACGCTCGGTAATTCAATATCTTTCATGAATATGACGACAAACTCAGATGAGATTTCCACGTTAAATGGTTATGCTGAGCGATTGAGTAAGCTTTCATCTACGGGAAAGAGTTCGGGAGATGCCGCTTCTGCCATAATGAGTGCCATGCAAGGCGACACGAGCTCGCTTGCGAAAGAGTTTAAGTTACCTGAAACCAACATCAAACAATTCTCCAAGGAAGTGACATCATCAAAGGGCAATTTTGGGGCATTTTTAGCATCTATGGATCAACTCTTACAAAAATCGGGGATGACGGAGGAAGCTCTTCAAAAGATGATGGACTCTCCTATGAGTAAGTGGCAAAAGATGTTGGGATATGTGAATAATTCCTTTATTCAAATAGGGAGCGGGGCACTTGAATCTATAATGCCTATTCTAGATATAATTAGCTCTGCATTTGAATCAGGGGCATTTGAACCGTTTTTTAACATATTGAATTCTGGACTAGCCTTATTAGCTCAAGGGTTCTTATGGATTGCTGAAATGATACCTTCAGCCTGGGAATTCATTAAAGCAACCATTGCGGGTGTTGGTAACACTATCTGGAATTTGATCACGATCTTTATGGGATTAATTCCTGTTATTGCTTTAGTAGGTGTTTTTTTTGCAGCGTTAAATGCAGGGTTAATCATGGGGAAAGTATATGCTTACGCGTTTGCAGCAGCTCAAACGACTATGGCTATGATCACGAACGTAGTGACAGGAGCGATGAGAATATTTAACATGGTTATCAAAGCTAATCCTCTTATGCTGTTAATTTCTTTGGTCATCGCTGCTATGGCCGCTTTCGGTGCTTGGAAAGTAGTAACCCTCGGACTTAAGCAAATATTCAGCAACGTATTCGGCTTCATCGTCGATCTTGCGCAAAACACCGTCAATACAGTAATTAATCTTATTAACGGCATCATCAAAGGTGTGAATGCGGTAGCTGGCTTTTTTGGCAAGGTTCTTGGCGTGGATACCAAGCAAATTGCAGAGATTGAATATAAGGCGGACTTTACGAATTTTAAGGAAAATGGGAAGGATTTTATAGAAGATTTTTCGATGGATACGTTTAAGGACAGTTTCATGCCGGATAAAAGTGCGGGCAAGAACAACGAGGATCTTTTGGAGCAGTACAATATAGGCAAAACCGGTTACGATGTTACGATGCCGAAAACAACTCCAACCCCGGCCATGCCCGGGATGTCTTCCATGCCGGCAATGTCAAGCGCCCCAATTCCTGTAGCCCCTGCGGGCGGCAGCATCGATTCCATCGGTCAAGTGGACAATTCGGTCGACGTGGCGAGCGAGGATCTGAAGGTCATGCGCGACCTGGCGGAAGTGAACGCGATCAGTAATATGATCACCCTGACGCCGACTGTACAGATGACAACGGGGGATATTAACTCCGGCGCCGATCTGGATACCATCATGTCAAGAATAAATCGTACGCTGGAAGAACAGTTTGTGTCCAGTGCCGAGGGGGTGTATTTGTAGCATGAGCGACTACGGATTTTTCCTGAGCTTTAATAACCAGGAGGAGGTTTTTCGATTTCCGGTGAACCCTGAGCGGATTGAAGTCAAGGATAGTGGTGAGGGCAAATCCTATACGGTAGCGGGACTTGGCGAAGTGAATGCGATTCTGCATCCGAAGCTGACGGAGATTTCGTTTGAGAGCTTTTTCCCGGGCAGGGTATATCCCTTTGTCCATCTAGGGTCTGATGAGAAGCTGAAACTTCCAATGGAATACGTAAATACCATCAAAGGCTGGATGGAGAGCCGCAGACCGGTACGTTTTGTGATGACGGGGCTTGTTCCCGATCCGCTGAGCGGTACAGACGGCAAGAATGTGGTGCGGGCGATGAAGTCATTTGGCATCAACATGGCGGCATCCATCGAAAGCTTCAACTGGAACACGATGTCCGGATCGCCGGAGGATATTGAATTCTCCATTACCTTAAAGCGCTATGTGTTCTATGGGGCAAGGAAGGTGGTACCGCTCAAGGATAAGAAGGCGGCAGCCGTGAAGAAGAAAGACCGGCCGGATGACCGGAAGAAGCCCGTCTCCTATACGGTTGCCAAAGGCGACACCCTGTGGAGCATTGCCCAAAAGCTGCTCGGGAGCGGCTGGCGCCATACGGACATCCAAAAACTGAACGGAATCCAGGACCATGAGGTTCGGAAGCTGGCGATTGGCCGGGTTCTCAAGATTCCTTAAGGAGGTGGCTGCATGATCGAGCTGATGATTGACCGAAAGAATGGAAGCGTGTGGGATCTGGGGCAGATCGTAACGGATATTACATGGAAAACAAGCCGTCAGGCAAAGCCGGCGAGTCTTGATATCAACTACGTCAACAATGGTCTGGCGCAGAGCAAGGAATTTGACGTGGAGAACGGTGACATTGTGCGTTTCCGCAAGGATAACAAGGACCTATTTTATGGCTATGTTTTTTCAAAAGAATGGGGGTTGGACGCCCAGGTGAAACTGATGGCCTACGACCAGCTGCGCTATTTGTCCAGCAACGACACCTATCGGTTCACCAATGCCAAGGTAGAGGAAATCATTCGCAAGATTGCCAAGGATTTTAATCTGAAAACAGGCACGCTGGCCCAAACCGGCCATACGATTCCCGCGATGCTGGAAGCAGACAAAAAGCTGATTGATATAATCTGCAAGGCGCTGGAGTCCACGCTGATTGCGACCAAGCAGTATTATATGTTTTATGA
Source organism: Paenibacillus vortex V453 (assembly GCF_000193415.1). Classification (NCBI taxonomy): domain Bacteria; kingdom Bacillati; phylum Bacillota; class Bacilli; order Caryophanales; family Paenibacillaceae; genus Paenibacillus; species Paenibacillus vortex. Next base: position 77,394 of record NZ_ADHJ01000049.1, on the reverse strand, counting down.
CCAGTATGGTGAACTGACACTTCGCAACATCAATGATATGCTGCTCATGCTCGCTGTTGGAGAAGACAGCCTGATGACGGATTTTTCATATAAAAAAAGCATCGACAACGAAACGTACAACCGCGTTAAAGTCGTGCGGGACAACAAGGAGAGCGGGAAGCGGGACGTGTATATGTACCAGCATGGGCAGAACATCGCCCAGTGGGGCTTGCTGCAGCTGTACGAGGTGGCAGACGAGAACATGAACCCGGCCCAATTGAAGCAGCTGGCACAGAATTTGCTCGAACTGAAGAACAGGGAGCAGCAGACGTTGTCGATTGAGGCTATGGGAGACTTGCGGGTCCGTGCGGGAAACACGGTCTATGTCAATCTTCCCGAAGAAGGGCTGAAGCCGTATCTCATCGATGAATGCACGCATAAATTCTCGGACGGTACGCACACGATGTCGCTCAATATGAAGGTGGTGTAAGCAGGAATGCTGGATATTATCAAAAAAGCCAGTCTCAGCGCCGTAGGAAGCACGAATCCGATGGCGGTGCTGTATGGCACAGTCACATCTGTACATCCTCTGGAGGTGAACGTGGATCAGCGTTTCAGCCTGACGGAGGATTTTTTGGTTATCGGCGAGTCGATGACCGAGTATAAGCTGAACATCGGCGGTGCAGAGTATTACATTCGCAGAGGGCTGGAGACTGGGGATACGGTGCTGCTCATTCGTTATCAGGGCGGGCAGACATACCTCGTGCTGGATCGGCTGGTGAAGTCGTCATGATCCCGCAGGGAGGAACAACTCTACCGGGTAGTGAGATCGTGGAAACACTGGAGCAGCCCAGTTTGACGTACCAATTGAACCTGGAGGAAGGCTCGATATCCGGTCACATAGACGGTCTTGAGGCCGTTAAGCAGGCTGTCGTAAAAATCCTTCAGACCCGCCGGTTTGAGCATTTGATCTATAGCAGCAACTACGGGCAGGAGCTGGATTCCGTCATCGGGCGTGACCCGCTGTGGGCTTATGCCGAAATCGAGAGGCACATCAAGGAAGCGCTGCTGCAGGATGACCGGATTGTGTCCGTGGATGATATGAATATCACTTTTGCGGGCGAGCAGGCGATGGCGAAATTTACGGTTCGGAGTCTGTATGGGACTTTCAATATGACGAAGGAGGTGAGGGAGGATGGTAGAGGAACAGACGTATGAAGCCATTCTGGAGCGGATGCTGGATCGGATTCCGGACGGCATGGACAAAAGAGAGGGCAGCATCATCTACGATGCGTTGGCACCTTCTGCTGCTGAGCTTGCTCAGATGTACGCGGAATTGGGATATTCCATGAATCTGAAATTTGCCGCTACGGCATCGGGTGAATATTTGGATCGGAGCATTGCGTGGTCGGGATTGACCCGGAAGCAGGCTACTAAAGCGCAGCTTTTGGGACACTTTTCTGGCAGTAATGGTGTCCCGGTGGATGTACCGCTGGGAAGCCGGTTTTCGTTGGATCCGCTGAACTATAAGGTCATTACCCGGCTGGAAGCGGGTCAATATATTGTGGAATGCGAGACGATCGGGAAGGATGGCAACCGCCGCTTCGGTTCGCTGCTGCCACTGGAATACATTGAAGGCTTGGTGAAGGCAGAGCTGATGGAACTGTGGGTACCAGGCGAAGATACCGAGTCGGACGAAGCGTTGTATGACCGTTACCGGGAAAAAATCGCCCGTCCCGTGACCAGCGCGAACCGGAATCAACTATGAGCTGTGGGCCAGACGAAAAGGCCGGAGTTGGTCAAAGCCAGGGCTTTTCCGTTGTGGAATGGTCCGGGTACCGTGAAGGTCGTGCTGCTCGACAATGAGATGCGATCGCCGACGCCTTCTGTTGTGGAATCGGTGCAGGAGTACATCGATCCGACCATGGATGGGATGGGGGAAGGAGCGGCTCCCGTCGGCTCGGTGGTTACCGTTGTTGGCGCGAATGAAGTGCCCGTTCATATCGAAGTGCAGGTTACGCTTCTGGAAGGAGCCGGCATGGATGGCGTGCAGGAAGCGATTGAGCAGGGGGTTCGCCAGTATCTTAAAGATCTCGCCATGTCCGATCCATTGGTCCGGTTTAACCGGATTGCCAACGTGATTTTGGACATACCCGCGGTAATCGACTATGAGGTACTGACCATTAATGGAGGAACGGACAGCATTCCCATTCACCCGGAAGCGGTAGCCGTCTTGGGGACGGTGACGGTCCAATGAGCAAAGCGGAGGTTTGGCTGAGTTACCTGCCGTCCTTTTATCACGATGTTCGGGAGATGAAAGCCATCGCCGGAGCCGAAGGGACCGAGCTGGACAAGCTGACGCAGGAACTGGAGGATCTGCTGGATCAGTATTATCCAGAGACTGCTACCTGGGCGCTGTCCCGATATGAGCAGGACTTGAACATTCCGGTGAATCTGTCCAAGCCGATAGAGCAGCGGCGCTCGGTTATTATCTCGAAGATGCGGGGGAGCGGGAAAGTGTCGGCCAGCATGCTCAAAAACGTGGCGCAGGCCTACGAGCGGGGCAGCATCGAAGTAACCGTACAGCCGGATGCGTATAAAGTGACAATTCATTTTCGGGATACGCTGGGCATTCCCCCGAATTTAAGCGATCTGAAATCGGCCATTGAGGAGATTAAACCTGCGCATATGACTGTCGATTACGCGCTGCGTTATCTCACGATAACCGAGGTGGAGGGCATGACCTTTGATGAAATATCAGGAACAACACAAGACAGATTGTTGGGAGGAGGAGCTTAAATGACAAATCCGGTTACACCGAATATCGGATTGAACAAAATCGATCGAACCTCACCGTCCACGACGTATTTCGATCTGGATAAGTATATCGATCAGAACGCGGATGCCGTAGATCAGTTCGCAGGTGAAGCCAGTGAAGCGATCGGCGCTTTGGAAAAGCGCCTGGACACGGAAGAACGCAGGGAAGTCGTGCTGCAGCCAGGGCTTCAGATCGTGAACGCAGAGCGGAGCGCGCCTTTTAAGTTGAGCGGGATTAAAGGGCGGACGCTGGTGAATTTGCTTGGGCGGGATGGGGGTTGTGAATCTGTAAACAGATGGTCCGCAGCGTATCAAACATCGGTAATGCTCGATACCGGCATGAAGGAAGGGGGTTCGAGTTCTCTAAAAGTTTCAGCTACGGGAACCGCATCATTCGAGCATTATATTGACCATGAGGGAATACCTGTAAAGGTGGATGCTCATTACATCCTGGTAGGAATGGCTAAACCATCAAATAATAAAAGTAAAGCCTACATGAGGATATACGGGTTAGACTCAAACAATGAACCTAACAATATTTATGCAGCATCAAATACAGTGGAGGATACAGCAAGCTTCAAACCTGTCGTTCTAAAATTTAAGCCAACAGCCGTAATAAAAGTTGTTGCTAGATTGCAGCTAAAAGATTCATTAGGCAATGAAATATATATTCAGGATGGGCAGTCGGGAAACTTTGATTCCATTCGAATATACGAGATATCTGCCACTGAATACACTGCACTTGACAGTATGACACCAGAACAAATCGCCGCCAAGTACCCATACGTCGATAGTGTTCAGCCTGTACGAAACCCGTATGTAATCCGGTATGGGGAGAATTTGGCCCCTACTTTATTTGAAGGCATACGAGAAAGTTCGACGAAAGTGCTATCTGAATATTCAGCAATAGTAAAAGCAACAGGGTCAACGGTGGTGGAATACCGATCTAAACTCATTTCGGCAATACCGAATACTATCTATACTCTCCAGGCGAAAATCACTCGAAATGGCGTTGAAAAATATGATGGAGTATACGTTGATGTACTGGGCTATGATGAGACTGGGTTGTATGTATTAGACACACCGGGGACCGTCAATACAACTGGTAAAGATACATTTGCTACTCCGGCAAACATCAAAACTATGGAAGTTCGAATTGTAGCACCACTAGATGCCGCTGTTGGTGACTATGTTATCGAAGATATCACGCTTAATGTCGGAAATGCGCTTGAAATTCATAAACCACGTGAGGACTCGATTCTCGCGTTGCAAATGGACCTATATGCCGATCCGGTGACAGGTGAACATGCTGACGAAGTGTTCGAGAAGGAGGGGCAGTATTTTAAGCTGGCGAAGTGGAAGAAGGTAGTGCTCGATGGAGTTCAGTCCTACACAATTACCGTTAATCGACTAGGCTACAAAGTTGTAGGGATTACTTGGAATTTCCCAACCGCCATTAAGGATTCGGTAATTGCGACAAAGCATAACGGTAGTCAATTAGAAAAATTGAGAGCAGGAGATATAGACTCAGCATCGGATCAGGTAATCTTGGACATCACAGCAACGGTTATAACTATCTCCAATACCGACAGCGGATGGGGCGTCAACTACACACCGACAGTCGACGAGATTAAGGCCTATTTTATGGGATGGAAGATGTACGACGGCGGGGCCGATGCATCTAGTACGTACAATGGTACTGGTCTCAAGGCATGGGTTAACTTGAAACAGCACAAAGAAGGTAACTCGTCGAACTATACTACGACTTTGCCAACTGTAACGGCGGAAGGATGGGCGCCGTATCAAATAATATACCAACTGGCAACGCCAACGGTCGAACCTATCGTTTCCGAAGGCATGTTGACGTTTATTGAAGGCGATAATCAGATTGAAGTTGGAACGGGAATTGTACTACGGGAGGGGGTAAAGCCAGTTGACGCGGGAGACGGTACGTATTGGATTAACGGTAGAACTTCTCCAAGTTACCCATTATCCAAAAGACCAAGCAGAATACAGTCTGTATATAAGAACAATCTACCTGACAATGGGTGGATTGCCCACCCTGTGGACGTAGGATATGAGTACGTATTTGGGCTTGTACAAGCGAGATTAGGAAGCGGCCTTTTCGATCCATCCGCAAATTATTCCGTCACGTACCTAATGCTTGACAAGTCGCCAATCGCTCTATTCACCGGATCGTACGCGGCCAACGAAAAGGCGATGCTCCAAGAGCTGACCGACACCGTGCAGCAGAATGCGACCGCTGTATCCGTGTTGATGAATAAGAAGGTGGATAACGATGCACCGGGGTGGATTACGCCAACACTGTTAAATGGGGCCACATCTGTGGATACTACAAGGTTTGGAACAGTTGCTTATAGGAAATTGAGTACTGGTAAAATTCAATTTCGAGGGCTAGTCCAGGTTACATCGTCAGGCGCGGATATTTTTAAACTCCCTAGTGGGTTTAGGCCCGAAAGCTATCTAAAGTTCCCCGCCGCGAATGGTGGAACCTATGGTGAGATTGTCGTACTAAATACAGGTGAAGTTAGGGCAGATGTTGGAGGTACAGGGGCCAAATGGTATTCACTCGCCAACATCACGTTTCTAGCCGAACAATAAAGGAGGATCCACATGAAAGCCATACCTAAAGTAAATACAAATGGCCTCTATTTAGAGGACACACTTGTGGACGATGCCTTTTCCGGTGTCGTCCCTTTTTATTCCCACATTGAACCTGACGTTTCTACAACAGTAGACGCTACAGAACCAGAAGATGAGCCGTCAAACGACTCTGACTCCAGTCTCTCGGGTTACATTGTTGGCATCCCGACAACTCCCGGCTTGTACCGCCCGTGTTTTGATCTCGCAGCCTGGAGTGCATACCAGTCTGCCATAAGCGCAGCTCAAGACTCATACCAACGAGTCCTTTCGGAGTGGCAAGAACTGTCGAAGGAAGAACGCGGCGAAATGCCGGTTCTGGAGTCCACACCTCAGCCGACTCTATGGATTGAAGGCTTAACCCCGGAAGAAATCAAGGAACTAACAAAACCTCAACCGCAGGAAGCCAATGAAGTGGATCGCCTAGGCAGCGAGATGGTGACACGTGAACTGGAGGTATTGGAGCTGCGTCAGCAGAATGAGGCGCAGGGCGCTCAAATCGTGGGGCTTGAATTGCGGCTGCTGTCACTTGAAAATAGCTGATTGAAAGGAGCGGGAGACGATGTTTGAGAACGATTTTGAACGATTGAAGTACTACTTTGAAAAAAAATGGGCGCAGAAGCCCCAATTGAGACTGTATGTTTCATTCGGTGTAATCACGCCAGAAGAATTCGAAGTTATTACTGGCGAGGCCTACTAAACGCTGCTTTGAATGAGCTTACATTAAAAAGCTTCAACGGAGAAGGCGGAATCAGGCTGGAGAAGCGGAGCGTTCGCCTTTGTCCCCGGATTTTAACCCTATCGATAAAGTTACAAGAAAATCTGGGGGCAACAGCGATCGGAAGCATGATCCGCATGCGAAGTGGTGCACATGCTAAAAGGTGATCTCTATTATGATCAGCTATGAATAACTTCAATTCTAACTTCAATCCAGCCCTCGGCTCACCGAGGGCTTTTTCACACCCTCAAAACCATATAAAGGAGGAGCAATTATGTATGAGCACATCGGTCAGATTTTTAAGATGCTGGTGGCGGGGACGGGGGCCGTGACAGGGTACGTCTGGGGCGGGTGGTCGCTGCCGCTGCATCTGTTGTTATGGTTCGTGGTGATCGATTGGCTGACAGGATGGGGCGCGGCCTGGATGAACGGTGAGCTGCGCAGCCGCATTGGTTATACTGGTATTGCACGAAAAATGACCATTTTTCTCATCATCGCCCTGATGCATCTGGTGGACCGGGTGCTGGGAGAGATGAATTATTTTCAGAATACCGTGATTTTCTTCTATCTTGCGAATGAGCTGCTGTCTATTATTGAGAACGTTGGGCGAATGGGAGTACCGATCCCTCAGTCCCTGCGTAATGTGGTACAGGTGTTCCAGATCAAATCCGAAGAAGGGGACAAGCAAACCGAAGGAAAGGAGGAGAAAAAGAATGAAGCCTCTTGAATTTATTGCCCGACTTGCCCCTGTTGCTGTTCAGGACATGCGTAAATACGGGGTACCGGCTTCACTTACGCTGGCCCAGGCTATTTTGGAGTCGAATTGGGGAACGAGTGGTCTCACGCAAAAAGCAAATAATCTGTTTGGTATCAAGGGAACCGGTCCGGCGGGAAGTGTCACCATGCAGACAACGGAATACCGGGGGCAGACACCTTATACAACCAACGCCCAGTTCCGCAAGTATAACAGCTGGAGCGAATCGGTTGCTGATCATACGCGGCTCATCCTGAATGGAACGAGAGACAAGCCAATGCGTTACCATGGCGTGTTATGGGCGGACTATAAAACGGCAGCAACGGAGATATGGAAGGGAGGCTACGCTACAGATCCCAATTATCCGAAAAAGCTGATCTCCCTTATGGAGCAAAACGCACTTCATCAGTATGATGTACCCAGTCCGGAGGAGGAGGAACGCATGAAAATCGAACAATTAACAGCGGAGCTGCAAAAGACACAAGAGCAGGTACGTCAGCTTAACGAGCAGTATGCTTCCGCAATGAAAATGTTAACAGAACAGAGCAATACCATGAAGCAAATGAACTCCAGGCTCAAGGACGTAGAGAGTGGAAAGTCTGCAAAAGTTCCAAGCTGGGCAGAACCCGCGATACAGGCTGCTCAGCAGGCAGAGGTTTTGAATGACCCGGAAGGCAGCTTCGATTTTTACCGAATCATGACTGTCCTGCACCGGGTAGGGGTCTTTAATAGCGAGAGTAAGTGACAAGCGCTGTTTTACGACATACGAAACGTCGCTAATTTTGCAGCATCTAACAGCCGTATTGGCAGAAAAAAACTTATTGTGAAACACTGGGGTCGCCAATAGGCGGCCTTTTCATTCGGTACGGGTTTTGTGTGATCCTAGAAGCGTCTGGTGCTTTACATAATGTAAGCTTTATTACGCTCCAATCCATCCTTTTTACATAACATGAAATGCTTGGCAGAGGGAGAGTCTGCTCACCGTGTCGGTGTTTGAAGCTTGGTATATGAAGGAAAATCCTCCACAGCGGATAACAGGCGTTACGATAGGGGTATACAATGAGGGAACGGGTACAGAAGGAATAACCTTTTTCTTTCAGAAGCGAGATGGCATATAATCTAAGGAACGAACAATTCAGAATCGACCATAAACAGATAAACAGGAGTGGGGAAAATGAGACTGAGGGAGCTTAGAGAGCATCGCCAATACCCGGAGCAGACGAAGTCCGATGCTTCGCGCGCAGTATACGAGCGGGATTATTCCCGCCTGATCCATTCGCCGACGTTCCGCAGGCTGCAGGGGAAGTCACAGGTATTCGGTGCAGGCACCGGCGATTACTACCGAACGCGCTTAACGCATTCACTGGAGGTTGCGCAGATTGCACGGGAAGCGGCGCGAAGCCTGACCCGTCATTATCCTGAAGTGCTGCCGGAACAAGCCGAGAATGCGGGCCTGATGATTGATCCCGAGGTGGTGGAATGTGCGGCAATCGCCCATGATTTTGGACATCCTCCATTTGGTCATAAAGGCGAAGAGGTGCTCCAGGGCATTCTGGAGAAACTCATCGACCGCAGAACCGAGAAGGAGCTGACGCGTCAGCCGGGTACGCCCACACCGGAGCAGGCTGCTGAAGTACAGCGGGCGATGCGTCGAAAATATGAGCATTTTGAAGGGAACGCGCACAATTTTCGGCTGATCATGTTTTTGGAGAAAAGAGAGAACGTGAACGGGCTCAACCTGTCCGATGCGGTTCTGCTTGGAATTAATAAATATCCGTTCTCCGGTTTGGTGAATCCGAAAGGGATGTACCGGCATGAATGGGAATATATCTCCCACATCCGGGAGGCTTGGCAAATTCCTGCCACGTATCGGACGCTCGAAGCGCAGCTGATGGACCTCTGTGATGACATCGCGTATTCCGCGCATGATCTGGAGGATGGCATTAAAGCCGGAAAGATTGAGGTGCATGAGCATTTTCTGCGGGACAGTCATCTGAACAAGCTGATCGTGGAGAAGATCATGACGCTGGAGGACGAGGTGTGGAAGGGCTGGACCCCAGAGAAGATTCATCCGAAGGTGGATTCGGTGCTGGATGAGTTCCTCAAGATTTGGAATGAGAAGATGCCGACTTGCGAGAATGACTATTCCCGTACCCGGCGCGAGGTAAAGGCCTATTGGGTGAGTCTGTTTGTAGGCAGCCTGGGCGTGATCACGAACGGGGACTGGAAAAAGGTGACGTTTGTCAGAGACGGCGCGGAGGACGAGGATATGCTGCGCACGGTCAGCGTCCTGAAAAGTTTCGCCTGGGTGACCATGATTCGCGACCTGCGGGTCCAGCGTCTGCAAAAACGCAGTGAGTGGATCATTAAGCGCCTGTGGGACGCTTTTCTTGATCCTGTTGCCTCAACGGCCATCATTCCATCGGATTGGCTTCAGCGTTATGAAGCGGATCAGAAGCGGGCGCACCCGATCTGGACATGGGAGCATATGGTGATTGATTATATCGCGGGCATGACGGATGCCTTTGCCGAGAAAATATACAACGAGTTATATGGCCTGAAGGTTGGCTCGATCTACGATCTGGATTAGGGGTCAGGAGAAGGAGGGAGCTTATGAACAACCCATTGAAGTTTAGCGTGCTTGATCTTGTTCCGCGTTTTGGGGAGAGCACCTTCGAGGAGGCCCTTTTGCATGCGGTGGATCTGGCACAGCATGCGGAAGCGTGGGGCTACCGCCGTTACTGGGCGGCGGAGCATCATGATCTGGAGCACTTGTCCTGCGCTTCGCCCGAGATTCTGCTCTCCCATATCGGCGCCCGGACAGAACGTATTCGCCTCGGCTCCGGGGCCGTGCTGCTGCCGCATTACAGTCCACTGAAGGTAGCGGAGAATTTCCGTATGCTGGCGGCGCTGTATCCCGGACGCATCGATCTCGGGATCGGGCGGGCGCCGGGAGGTTCCGCGCATACAAGCATGGCGCTTAGCGGAAATTTCCTGGGCCACGTGGCAGATTTACCTCATCGGATTCGGGCCCTGACCGAACTGCTCGAAGACCGATATCGCTACGAGGATGTGCCGGTGGCAGCGAAACCGGTTCCTGTAACGGAGCCGGTTATGTGGATGCTCGGCACGAATACGAAGAGTGCCGGTTATGCGGCGGAATTCGGCACGGGGTATGTATTCGGCCAGTTCATGAGCGATACGAACGGTGCCGAGGTTCTGCGCTCTTATCGTGAAGGTTTTCAGCCCAGCGCACGTCTGCGAGAACCGCACACGATGGTGGCAGTAAGCATTGTGTGTGCAGAGACGGAGGAACGAGCAGGCGAGCTTGCTGCTCAAGCTTCCGGGTTCGGACAGCGTCCGCTGCCCTCGAACCGCTTGGACACGGTGGCAGCTGCTCCCGAACAGAGCTCTGCTTCAACCAGGATTGGACAAGCTGAGTTTTATGGATCGGCCGATCGCGATAAAGGGGGGAGCCGCAGCCGAGATCCGATCTACAACGGAGATCCGGCAGGCAAATCCAAACAAGGAAGTCCGGATACGGCTGCTTCCAGGACGCCAGGCCCTAGTCGACTTATTGTCGGTACGCCTGCAAGCGTGCACCTCAGGCTGCAGAATATGGCAGAGCAGTATGAATGTGACGAGTTCTTGATTGTCACACCGGTGAGTGATTATGCTGCGCGGCTGGCATCTTATCGTCTATTAGTTGAATCCATATAGTTCTCTTTATAATAGAAGAAACTATTCTAAACTGCGCAGCATTTTATTTCCATACAACATTTATCCTGCCACATATGTATTAATGCGTACGTTTACGCTGATGCAGGGTACTCACCTATATAATAGAAGGAAGTAGAAATAAATGACGAATTTCGTTCAAGATGACATTGCATGGGGTCCTTCTTCCATAAGGGATAAGTCATCATATCTGTATACTTACGCCTGTCATGAAACAGAGCGTGAGCTGTGCTTCATGGAGCTGGCCGAGCTGTTCGGACATATGCCGGATGGAGAGGACTGGCTGGAAAGCGAGCAATGGGTGGATCCGGATCGCAGCCCATTCCTGTCCGCTTGCCTGGATGTCAGGGTGACTGGCGATTCGATAGAACAAATGGCAGAGCAAGCAGGCCAAATTCAGCTTAGGAACGCCACCTTCAAAGTTGTTTCCCTAAAGGCGGGAGATCCTTATACTTATGATCAATTACGCGAGTTTGAGCGAAGGGTAGGCAGCCGAATCGCAGGAACAGCACAAATGAAATCACCCGATATCACGTTTGGGATGATATCCATAGACGGCATCTGGCGCTTGGGCATACTGCAAGAGCCAGCGCGTGCCTGGCTGAAGCATAAGCAGAAGCCGCAAAATTACTCCACAGGTCTTAGCGCTCGGTTAGCAAGGGCATTGGTTAACATCGCTGCACCTGAACCCGATGGGGTCATGCTGCTGGATCCCTGCTGTGGAATGGGAAATGTTCTGATCGAGGCGTTGTCGATGGGAATTTCGGTCGAGGGCTGTGACATTAACCCGCTTGCGGTGCGGGGAGCAAGGGTGAACCTGAAGCATTACGGTTATGATGACAACATAGTTGCCATTCATGATATGAATACATGGCAAGGACATTATGACGCGGCTATTCTGGATCTTCCTTATAATGTGTGTTCCGTTTTCCCAGAGGAAGAGAAGTTGAAGATGCTGCATAGCTTACACAGGTTGGCAGATCGGGCGGTTATCATTAGCACGGAACCATTAAGGGAACATTTGCGGGAGACGGGGTGGAAGGTACTTCATCATAGCACGACCCGTAAGGGGAGTTTTGTAAGAGAAATCTGGCTGTGTGTATCTATTCCGCAGGATCGTAACCAAATTTCTTCAAGTCGATCATGCCCAGGTGGTTAACCGTAACGCCTTCGTCCTGCAGGTACAGCTCCTGCATTAATCTGGACTCATCGTCCTTGATGGCAATTTCGCCTTTGGCATTAACAACCCGATGCCATGGAAGCTTATGAATATGACTTTGGGTGTGAAGTATTCTAACGACTTGGCGTGCGGCCCGCGGACTCCCAGCCAATCGGGCTACTTGTCCATAAGTCGCCACATATCCTTCGGGGATGCTCTGGATCACTTCGATCACGCGTTTCGTAAATGGCTGCATACATGTTCACTCCTGCCGACATTGGGATTATTATATAAACGAATAGGGTGTCCCGAGGATACAGATCACGGGACACCTTTCTATTTGCTTCAAGATCGCTTCAAACGAATGTTCAGACTTCTTGCACTCTGATCCTAGTACGACTTGCTGTAATCGATCACATTGCGGGATAGCGGCTCGCCGTTTACATAGTTCTTTAAATTTTCCAGGAAAATAGCCACGGCTCGCTCGCTGTAGCGATCCGTATCGCCCGCCGTATGCGGCGTGATGATAACGTTGTCCATCGCCCACAGCGGATGATCCGACGGAAGCGGCTCTTCCTCGAAGACGTCAAGGCCTGCACCCGCCAATGACCCGTCTTGAAGCGCCCGAATCATATCATCGGTTACCACGGTCTGGCCTCGACCCACGTTGATGAAAATAGCGGTGTCCTTCATAGCGGAGAATCGTGCTTGATTGAACAAGCCATGGGTCTCATCCGTCAGCGGGAGGATGTTCACGACATAGTCGCCCTCCGCCAGCGCTTTATCAAGCTGATCGACCTTATACATCACTTCTATATGGGGATCTGATTTACCGGAATGACGAACCCCGACCGTCCGCATACCGAACGCCTGCGCGACACGTGCGGTGTGGCTGCCAATCTGGCCGACGCCGACAATGACAATCGTTTTGCCTGCCAATTCCGTGAAGGTACCCAAAGTATCCCATTTCTTGTTCGACTGCTGTCGGATGGCAAGATGCAGGTTGCGGGTGAAGCCCAGGATCATGGAAAAAATATGCTCCGTAATCGGAACGCTATGTACACCGCTGGCATTGGTGAGGCGGATGTCCTTATCCTGAAGCTCTGGAAGCGGCATTTTATCTACGCCAGCGGACCATGCTTGTATCCACTTGAGTTTACTGTTCGCAGACAAGACATCCTCCTGGATGGAGCGCGACCAGCCGATCAGTATTTCGGCATCCTGAACTATGCTTGTCGTAAGCTCTTTAGCTTTTGTAACGATCAGCTCATAGCCGGGGGCGACATCCTTGATTTTTTGCTGCTGCTCGGTGGTTAAGTCGTGAATGGCAACGATTTTCGGCATGGTACTACCTCCTGGGGAATGTGATGATAATACAGAATAAAAGCGATACTCTCTTTGGAACATATTATCAGAAATCATGGCTTTGCGCATGGCGGAACCCGTCCGCTTGACAAATTTATACATGTATTATTGTCCGATTTATGGTAAATTGAAGCTTCATCATATTTTTAGGCGAAATGATGTACCCCTCATATTTATTTTCAGGCTCTATTGCTCACACTATAAACGAACTGCGAAAACATGGTGCTTATAGCAGCCGATGGCTGCTTGATGATGATTAGGAAGGAAGTGTCTTAGTTGAGCCATTCGGCTGAGGGAGCTATGGATCGTTTATTTGTTGCCGTTCATCTGCCATCCGAGGTATCTTCCCGGATTCAGGAGTGGGCGGACAAGCTGGCAGAGCATGTGAATTTCAAAAAATGGGTTCATCCGCAGGATTACCACATTACTTTACAGTTTCTAGGTGATACACCGACTCATCGCATTGAGGAATTGACGGAGGGGCTTCAGCAGGTAGCCGGGGAGCACAAGCCTTTCAAACTTGGCATACAGGATGCCGGCGTGTTTGGGACAAGCAGCTCACCCCGGATTTTATGGACAGGGGTCGGCGGAGATTTGAATGCGTTGGCCCATCTTCAGCAATCGGTGGTGTCCAAAATGCAATCCTTCGGATTTGCGCCGGAGGATCGTCCCTATCGTCCACATATTACCATCGCCCGGAAATTTCAAGGAAATCAAAAATTTTCATTGGATGAAATCGGAAGAGGACCCGATCCTATCCAGTGGAGCGTGCAGGAGCTTGTTCTTTTCCGTACAAATTTGCAGTCGATTCCGATGTACGAAACTGTAGGTGTGGCGCGGCTTTAAACCTTTTTCTGAAATTGAAAATAAAATGTTCATAAAATTACCATGTTTTCAACGCCTAAAAATGTGGTTACATAGTGTAGGAAATGTGCCAACATCATAGGAGGAAAAATATGGTTATAAAAATTCTTCGGCAAAATCGCTGGGTTGCGCTGCTCATCGGAGCGCTCTTTGTGAGTTTGTCTCTTATAAGTTTGCTTGGAATGCAGGCAGAAACAACTGAAGGGGAAGAACAGCAGCAGGACATGCCGAAGTTTGTGATGGCTGCCCTGGCTCCTGAAGGCGACCCTGATACATTAGCGGTAAAAGCGAGTACAAAGCAGGATAGGGAACCTGTCAACATTTTGTCTTCAATTGTTTTCCATGAGTGGAATAAGCCGGGTGGCAAGCAGGACGCTTTTTCAAGTTCAAAGGGCATTGGTTTGGCTGATCCCGGGAACTTATACTCACAAAAAACATTGAAGACTGCAGATGAGAAGAAGGAAGAATCCAAATCTCAGGATGCAGACGGGAAACCGGCAAAACAAAAGGGGACACATGTCGTCAAATCACAGGCTAAAAGCCTAACACCCCCCACAACTTTATTCTTCACAAGAACAAATACGTTAACCCAGGCTCAGAAAGATAAAGCAACCTGGACCTATGATTTGTCAGCTGAAGAGCTGCTTCTGCTCCAGAAGATTGTCATGGCAGAGGCGGAAGGCGAACCGTACGAAGGCAAAGTAGCAGTTGCTAATGTTGTCTTAAACCGGCTGCGGTCAGCCAATTTTCCCGATACTATTACCGATGTAATCTATCAAAAGCACCAATTTAGTCCTGTAGCGAACGGGCGTCTTAAACGTGTCCAGCCAAACGAGGAGACGATCAAATCTGTGAATGCGGCACTTCACGGCCAAAAGGAAGTAAAGGACGACACGTATTTTTTCCTGTCTCTAAAGCTTGCTCAGGACCTGACGGTTCATCATTCAAGAACGTTCGTGAAAAAAATAGGGAACCACTCTTTTTACAAGTAGTGCCCACATGGGTAAACTAGTATGTAGGAGGTGTGTTTAACCATGAATATTACGTATTACGGCCATTCTAGCATGTTGGTGGAAGAAGGCGGAGTTCGTGTTATCATCGATCCGCTGCTATCAGGCAATCCAGGCTCCGGTATTAAACCAAGCGATGTGAAAGTTGATGCGGTTGTGCTGACGCATGGGCACTCCGACCATTTTGGCGATTGCATCGAGATTGCCAAGCAGAACGATTGTCCGATTATCGCGGTTTATGAACTCGCGGTGTACTGCGGTACCCAGGGCGTCAAATCCCATGGCATGAATATCGGCGGAAGCTCACAGTTTGACGGCTTTAAGGTGAAGTTTACCCCGGCCTTTCACTCTTCATCCATTTCGGTAGGGGACACCTGGATCTATGCAGGGCAGCCTGGTGGCGTCATTCTGACGATGGGCGGCAAAACATTCTACCATGCGGGTGATACGAGTCTGTTTGGGGATATGCGCCTGATCGGGGAGATGAATCACATCGATGCAGCTGCGCTGCCGATCGGTGACATGCTGACCATGGGTCCGGAGGACGCTCTGCTGGCCGCACAGTGGATTCGTGCGAGGCATGTGATTCCAGTGCACTATGACACCTTCCCGGGCATTAAACAGGATGCAGGGGCCTTCTGCGCCGAATTGGCCAAAACCGGTATTCAGGGTCATCCGTTGAAAGCGGGAGAAAGCCTCGAAATATAGATGGGTTAATGCAAAAAAAGCTTCCCTGTCCTCCGTGACAGGGAAGCTTTTTGTTTGAATAGGCAATGTAAGAATTAGAATGGATATTAGGGCTGGTCCGCCAATATCTTGATGGTTTCTTCCTGATAGCCGGGTATGCGTCCTTCGTTCTAGCAGCCCCACTCACCTGGCCTGCGCAGTGATCCGGCTCCAAATGCCGAATGCGCCGCCTGCCTGCATCATTACGGTGTTTCGTTACTTGATCATAGCGATCCGACAGCAGATTCAACCATTTATCGATAACGGAAGCAGAATCCAGAATCTCCGCATAGCCTTCGCTAACAAAAAAGTGGGAATTCACTTCCTCCTGTCCCGGGATCGGCTCGTAGAACAGCATGGGAATCCCTTTGGCGGCTCCTTCCGTACAAGTCATTCCGCCGGGCTTCGTAATGAGCAGGTCCGACACGTCCATGAGTTTATGTATATCCTCACGATAACCAAGGACGTGGATGTTGGGGTGCTGAAAGATCGGATCCTCGCGCATGCTGGCCACCAGCTTCTCGTTCTGTCCCATACAGAAGACAAGCTGGATATCACCGGCCCGGCTTGCCAGCTTACTGAGCAGTTCCTTATTGAATACGAGACCCCATCCGCCGCCCATAATCAGTACTGTAGGCATGTTTTTTAATTGAAGCTCGGCTTGAAGCGCCTTGCGATCGCCCCTTTCCCAGAATTTCGGATGCACGGGAATGCCGGTCACATGTATGTATTCCGGCAGAATGTCCCGGAGCATGAGCATCTTTTTCACATGGGGAGTGGATACGAGATATTCATCGACTTCCGGATTAACCCAGGTGCCATGTGCATCATAGTCGGTGATGAGTGTATAGAGCGGAACCTCAAGTCCTTGACGCTTCAGGCGTGAGACCACGGCGTTAGGAAACGGGTGCGTACATATGATAAGATCCGGCTGCAGCTCCTCGATCACCCGCTGGGCCTGTGCATAGAAAATCCGGTGAAGCGCGAGCCGCGTCAGACGGTTTAACGATTTCTTATATTGCGAACGGTACAGCATGCCGACAAGGCGCGGCCTGGTGCTGACGGTTTTTCGATAAGCGGACAAGATTAACGGCCCTACGGTCGGATTTAAAAAATTGCCAAGCTCAATGACACGGCATTGGATGCCGGGACTCATCCGTTGTATACCTTCAGCCAGCGCATACGCTGCTTGCGTATGTCCTGTGCCGAATCCCTCGGAAAAGAGGAGCACTCTTGTATATCGCATGGTTTCACCTACTTCTTTCTCCCTCTATCTTACAAAACAGGAATCGTTTTTTGAAGAGCGGCGCGAAAAAAAAGAGTATGCACCCTAAGTATACGCGCAAAAGGGAAAAGCATTTCAATTATTTTGCGGCCCCATATTCGTTGATCGACGTTTTTCTTTCATTAGACGTTATAATAAGATTTGAACCTTCACTTAGAATTATTTAAAAATTTAACGAAAGATATTGCAAAGGAATCGATAATCTGATAAAGTGATTTTTGACCGAATGACCAGAATTGTATTATGGTCATTTTCGAGGGTAAGACCAATCTTAAGAAGATCATAGAAGGAGGGGTAAGCATGCCAGCTGTGGACCGTCGGAAGCAGGTGCTAGATGCTGCCTCCAAGTCGTTTGCTTTGTTCGGATATAAAGCGACGACGATGGAACAGGTGGCGAAGATTGCGAATGTTGGGAAAGGTACGATCTACACGTTTTTCACGAATAAGGATGAACTGTTTGACGAAATTCTGCTCTCGGCGATTATGGAGATGAAGCGTCTTGCGGAGCGGGAGATCAAGAAGGACAGGGATTTCTTTGACAATCTGTATCGCGTGCTGGATGCGCTGCTTGAATTCCGGAGCGAGCATGAGCTGTTCATCAAGCTGTCTCAGGAAGTGCGGGATATCGGCACGCCGAAGGCTCATGAAGGATTGACGAAAGTGGAGAACGGGATCGTCGGCTATCTCCAGGGGATTGTGGAGCATGCCATATCGATCGGTGAGATCAAACCGCTGGATGCTCAAGTGGTATCCTTCGTGATGCTGAAGCTGTACGTTGCGCTCACGACCGACTTTAATCAGCTTCATGAGCCATTAAGCAAGGAACAGATCAAGGAATATATGATGGTGTTCCTGGCTGACGGGTTGAAGGCCTCTTCATAAGAGGTAAGAATGCAGCCTCCTTCGTGATGAGGAAGGCGGACTCTCTTGGCTTGAGGGATCGTCTTCCTTGCCAGCGATCGTTTTTTTTTGGTTTAAACTGACCGAATGAGAGAATTGGTCATTATGTACTGGTTTGGAAATGTTATCTGCCTGTGATGCAGATTCATGTCGGCAAAATAGCTGCTGTATCTAGAGAAAAAAAGGAGAGAGACTGGATGAAGTCATTATCTGTATTTGCAAAGGATCTTGGCGCTGCCGTTCGGAACAAAAAAATCTTGATTCCGATTATCGCGGTGCTGTTCATACCGGTCATGTACAGCGGTATGTTCTTGGGGGCCTTCTGGGACCCCTATGGAAAGATGGAGGATTTGCCTGTAGCGGTCGTCAATAACGACCAGGGCGCTGTTTTTGAAGGGAAGACGCTTCAGGCTGGCGAGGATTTGGTCGCCGAACTGAAGAAGGGAAAAGATTTTAATTGGCAGTTCGTTGACCGGAATGAAGCTGAGCAGGGCATGCAGGATAATAAGTATTACATGACCATCAGCATTCCGGAGAATTTCTCGCAGCAGGCGACAACTTTAATGGATGAACATCCGCAGCCTGCGCAGATCGTATTTGAGCCGAATGAAGGCTACAACTTCCTGGCAGCCCAAATTGGCGGATCTGCCGTGAAGCAGATTCAGTCCAAGGTGTCCGCGAAGGTAACGGAAGCCTACACGGAGACGCTGTTTGATCAAGTAGCCAAAGTATCCGATGGTTTAAGCGAAGCCGGAGACGGCGCGACCAAGCTGTCCAAAGGTGCCGTTAAATTGGACGATGGCGCCGTGAAGCTGAAGGAAAATCTGGCTAAGCTGGTCAGCGGCACGCAAGAGCTGCAGGACGGAATTGCGCCTTTAACCCAAGGGGTGCAGGAACTAAATAACGGTGCTGGCAAGCTGAACACGGGAGCAGGCACCCTCGCCTCCGGCTTGGATCAGCTTAAAGCGGGTCACAGCCAGCTGCAGGTAGGCGCTGAGGAAGCAAGCAAGGGCAGCGCGAAGCTGCAAGCAGGGATTGAATCTGCTGCAGCGGGCAGCACCGGTCTCCATGAAGGGCTGCAAGCCAACCAGGCCGGAGCTTCCCAGCTTGCGGCAGGAGCGAAGAGCGCTCATGAAGGCAGCAGCAGCCTTAAAGCGGGGCTGAATCAATCGCTGGAAGCTACGGCTGCCCTGGAGCAAGGGGCTCAGGCTGTTGCGGATGGATTGAAGAAGCTGGCAGAAGGGAATCCGGAGCTTGCGCAGAGTCCCGAGGTTCAGCAGCTGCTGGCAGCGAGCCAATCCGTGTCATCCGGCACGAGCGAGCTGAATGCGGGCCAGAAGCAGCTGGCACAAGGTGCAGCGGAGCTGAACCAGGGCACGCAGCAGCTGCAGGAAGGCGCAGGCAAGCTGAGCGCAGGAGCGGCTCAGCTGACTGAAGGCGGCAAGCAGCTTGCAGCCGGCGGCCAAGAGCTGCTGGCGGGTGCAAAGCAGCTGAATGCCGGCCAAAGCCAATTGGCTGACGGCATGAAGCTGTTCGGCACGAAGCTGAGCGAAGCGGCAGCCGGTGGCAAGGAGCTTGCCAGCGGTGCGGCCACGCTCTCGCAAGGGACGCAGCAGCTGGCCGGCGGAGCAGGCAAGCTTGGAAGCGGCGTAACTACGCTGGCCGACGGCTCGAAGCAGCTGGATTCCGGCGCCGGAGAACTGGTGAGCGGAATGAATGAATTGAAGGATGGCAGCGGGGAGCTTGCAGGCAAGCTGAACGAGGCTGCCGGCAAGACGGGCGACATTAAGACAACCGACGAAACGGTGACCATGTTTGCCGAACCGGTACAGGTTGAAGAGCACAAAATGAATGAAGTGCCGAACTATGGTACGGGCTTCGCACCATACTTCCTGTCGCTCGGCTTGTTTGTCGGGGCATTGATTTCTACGATTATCTTGCCGATTCGCGATGCTTCTGTTCCGAATGCATCCGGATGGAACCGGTTTGTCAGCCGTACATTATCCTTCGCCGGTATGGGATTGATCCAGGCATTACTGGCTGTGGTCGTCATGCTGTACGGGTTGAAGCTTGAGGTGCAGAGCGTTCCGCTCTTCTATCTCTTCTCCTTCATTACAAGTTTGTCGTTTATGTTCCTGGTGCAAACGTTCGTAACCTGGCTGGATCAGCCTGGACGCTTTGTTGTCATTGTGATTCTGATCTTCCAGTTGACCACGAGCGCAGGCACGTTCCCGGTGGAGCTCATTCCAGGCTGGATGAAGGCATTAAATCCGCTGCTGCCGATGACATACAGTGTCAAAGGCTACAAGGACGTCATTTCCACAGGAAGCTTCGACGGCATGTGGGCCAGCGCAGGCGTACTGGCCGGATTCGGTCTGGTATTCTTGGCTTTGACCGCCGTATACTTCCTGGCTGCCCGAAATAACAAGAAGACGGCAGAGAGAGACGCAGCGGTGACTGCTTAAGCAAGATCACATTTATATGTAAGTAAAAAACAAAAGGACTTCCCCAAAGGTCGATCGGATCTGGGGGAAGTCTTTTTTTTAATGACCAGATGAGCTTGGCAATGTATACTTGAGCACGCTCTAAAGACGGATCCATTTGGACGAGGTTTTTGGTCTGAACAGATCCGTGAAGTCTGATTTCGGTAGAATGGGGAATGGCAAAGCTGAACCGAATATATTCATTTTGCAAAAAAAGTCAATACATCGACCTGTTCGGAATGTTTTATTTGCATGTTTTTTTGCACTATTCTACATAAAAATAAGCGATCTATTGTGATTACTCTCACAAAAACAATTCTTATCAAATTCATAAAAACTTTGAATTGCCTGCATTGTATGAGGGTGATAAAATATATAGAACTAATTAATCTACGTGTTAGGTAAATGTCAACCTTTGGCGCTTTTGCACAATACTGCATCACCTCAAGACAGTGTGTCCACTGCAGGTGAGGATTGATGTCCAACCTTTATGTTTTTTCTGTTATTGATCAGCAGTTTTTATTCTATAAAAAGAAAGGTTGCATCTTATGAAACATACTGATTTTCCCCAGAAACAGGGCCTCTATGATCCGCAGTTTGAAAAAGATGCTTGCGGTATGGGTTTCGTTGCCCATATCAAGGGTAAGCCATCCCACGAAATCGTCAGCAGCGCGCTGACTATGCTTGCCAATATGGAGCATCGCGGCGGTCAGGGCAGCGAGCCGAACTCCGGTGACGGCGCTGGGATTATGTTGCAGATTCCTCATTCTTTTTTCTCCGCAGAAGCGGCCAAACTGGGCTTTGAGCTCCCCGAGGCCGGGCACTATGGTGCGGGCATGCTGTTCCTTTCCCATGATCCTGCCGTTCGCACGGCACATGAGGACCAGTTGGCTTCCATTATTGCTGAGGAAGGTCAGACCCTGATCGGGTTTCGCGATGTGCCAACCAGCGATGAAATGCTCGGCAAGTCCGCAAAAGCGGCAAAGCCGTATGTTCGCCAAGTGTTCATTGGACGCAGCGCCGACATTCAGGATGATCTTGCGTTCGAGCGCAAGCTGTATGTCATCCGTCGTCGTGCCGAGCTGGCTATCCGTTACAGCGGCAAGCCCGAGGGCGACAGCTTCTATGTATCCAGTCTCTCCTGCCGCAAAATCGTATACAAAGGCATGCTGACGACGGAACAGGTCGGGGAGTTCTACCTTGACCTCCAGGAAGAAGGACTGGAATCCGCAATCGCGCTGATTCACTCCCGTTTCAGCACGAACACCTTCCCGAGCTGGGAACGGGCGCATCCGTACCGATTCATGATTCACAACGGCGAGATTAACACGCTGCGCGGTAATGTGAACTGGATGCACGCACGCCAGTCGCTGTTCGAGCATGAGCTGTTCGGAAGCGACCTCGAGAAGGTGAAACCTGTAATCAATCCGGACGGTTCCGATACCGGTATGTTTGATAATACATTTGAATTCCTGTATCTCAGTGGTCGTTCCCTGCCGCATGTGGCTATGATGATGGTTCCCGAGCCATGGAGCAATCATGAGAGCATGGATAAAACCAAAAAAGCATTCTACGAATATCACAGCACGCTGATGGAACCATGGGACGGTCCAGCAGCCATGGCGTTCACTGACGGAGTCCAGATCGGGGCTACCCTGGACCGGAACGGACTGCGTCCATCCCGGTATTATGTGACCAAGGATGATCTGATCATCCTGTCCTCCGAAGCGGGCGTGCTCGATGTTCCGCCGGAAAATGTGTTGTACAAGGACCGCTTGCGTCCAGGACGGATGCTGCTTGTTGATACGAAGGAAGGCCGCATCATCTCCGACGAAGAGGTCAAGGCCAGCATTGCAGCCGAGCTTCCTTACTCGGATTGGCTGGATGAGCATCTGGTAGAGCTTCATGATCTTCCTGAAGCGCCGGAACTGCCCGATCCGAAGCACGAGAATGTGCGCCAGCTCCAGCAAGCGTTCGGCTACACTTATGAGGAGTTGCGCAAAGTGCTGGAGCCGATGGCGATCACCGGCGCGGAAGCCATAGCGTCCATGGGTTACGATGCACCGCTTGCGGTGTTGTCCGACCGGCCGCAGCGGCTGTTCAACTACTTCAAGCAGATGTTTGCCCAGGTTACCAACCCGCCGATCGATGCGATTCGCGAAGAACTGGTGACTTCAACCGCAACGACCATCGGTCCGGAGCGCAACCTGCTGAAGCCGGAACCGGAAAGCTGCCGCCACATCCGCCTGGATTCGCCGGTGCTGTCCAATGAAGAATTTGCGAAGCTGCGCCATGTTCGCCGTCCCGGCTTCAAATCCATGACGATTCCGATCTTCTTCCCGCCAGCGGAAGGGGCTGAAGGTCTGCGCAAAGCAATCAATACGCTGTGCGAGGCAGCGGATCGAGTGATTGCCAAGGGCCATAACATTCTGATCCTATCGGACCGGGGTGTGGACAAAGACAATGCTGCGATTCCTTCGCTGCTCGCCGTCTCGTCGCTCCATCACCACCTGATCCGTCAAGGAACCCGGACGAAGGTGGCTATCCTGCTGGAATCCGGTGAGCCGCGCGAAGTGCATCATTACGCGCTGCTGCTCGGTTACGGTGTGAGTGCGGTCAATCCGTACCTCGCATTCGAAACGCTGGACGATATGATACAGGAAGGCATGCTGCGCGGCATTTCACATGAGAAGGCTGTGAAGAACTACATTAAAGCAGCAAGCAAGAGCGTTGTTAAAGTCCTGTCGAAGATGGGGATTTCTACAATCCAGTCCTACCGGGGCGCTCAGATCTTCGAGGCTGTCGGCCTGAAGGAAGATTTCGTGGAAAGTTATTTCACACGTACACCATCCCGTATTGGCGGCATCGGCCTGGAGGAAGTGGCCAAGGAAGCGCTGGCCCACCACGACCGTGCCTTTACTGATAAAGATGGCAATGATAAGGCGCTGGATTCAGCCGGCGAGTATCAATGGAGAGCAGACGGGGAAGATCATTTGTTCAACCCGAGAACGATCCATCTGCTGCAGCAGGCTGTTCGGACGAATGATTATGCAACATACAAGAAGTATGCCGAGCTTGTACAGGGTGAGAATGAGCAGCATCTGACACTGCGTTCCCTCCTGAAAATCAAGCCGGTCGGCGAACCGGTTCCGCTGGATGAGGTTGAATCTGCAGCCTCCATTATGCGGCGTTTTAAGACCGGTGCGATGTCCTTCGGCTCCATCAGTAAGGAAGCGCATGAGAGTCTTGCAATCGGGATGAACCGCATCGGCGGCAAGAGTAATACGGGCGAAGGCGGAGAAGATCCGGGACGTTATGTGCCGGATGCTAACGGCGATTCCCGCCGCAGTGCCATCAAGCAGGTTGCTTCGGGAAGATTCGGCGTAACCTCCAACTATCTGGTTAACGCAGACGAAATCCAGATCAAGATGGCGCAGGGGGCGAAGCCGGGTGAAGGCGGACAGCTGCCGGGACGTAAAGTGTATCCTTGGGTAGCTGAGGTTCGGGGATCAACGCCGGGTGTAGGCTTGATCTCGCCACCACCGCATCACGATATCTACTCCATTGAGGATTTGGCAGAGCTCATCTATGATCTGAAGAACTCGAATCCGCGTGCGGATATCAACGTGAAGCTTGTATCCGAGGTCGGTGTAGGTACCATTGCAGCAGGTGTTGCGAAGGGCCGTGCAGATATTATTTTGATTAGCGGTTACGATGGCGGTACAGGCGCTTCACCGCAAGGCTCCATTCGCCATGCCGGTATGCCGTGGGAGCTTGGACTTGCCGAAACGCATCAGACCCTCATCATGAACAATCTGCGTGACCGCGTTGTGCTTGAAACCGATGGCAAAATGCTGAACGGACGCGATTTGGTTGTGGCGGCGCTGCTTGGAGCCGAAGAGTATGGATTCTCGACTGCACCACTGGTTGCCATCGGCTGTATCATGATGCGTGTATGCCAAATGGATACTTGTCCGGTTGGCGTAGCCACGCAAAATCCGGAGCTGCGTAAGAACTTTACGGGCGATCCGGAGCATGTGGTCAACTTTATGCGTTTTGTTGCTGAAGACATGCGGGAACTTATGGCGGAGCTTGGCTTCCGTACCATTGATGATATGATCGGACGCACCGATTGCCTGGACGCCGTTCAAGCCGATTATCACTGGAAGAAGAAAGGCGTGGATATTTCCGCACTTCTGTATACGCCGGAGCTTCCGGAAGGCAGCACACGCTTCCGCACGCAAAGGCAGAATCATGGCCTGGAAGAAACGCTGGATATGCGCTCTCTGCTGAGCAGCGCTGCACCTGCATTGGAATCGGGAGCAGCTGTTGAAGGCACGTTCCCGATCACGAATGTGGATCGTGCGGTTGGTACTATTCTGGGCAGTGAAGTGACACGTAAATACGGTGCTGCCGGACTGCCGGAAGATACGATTCAATTCAGTTTCACTGGTTCCGCTGGTCAGAGCTTTGGTGCATTTGTGCCGAAAGGGATGACCCTGACGGTAGAAGGGGACGCCAATGACTATATTGGTAAAGGACTTTCCGGTGGCAAGCTGGTCGTGAAGCCTTCACCGAAAGCGACCTTCAAAGCAGAAGAGAACATCATTGCGGGTAATACCGCATTCTACGGTGCTACAGGAGGCGAAGCCTACGTAAGAGGCATCGCGGGCGAGCGCTTTGCCGTTCGTAACTCGGGTGCGAACATCGTGGTTGAAGGTGTCGGTGATCATGGCTGCGAATATATGACGGGCGGCCGGGTGGTTGTTCTCGGGGAAACCGGGCGCAACTTTGCAGCGGGCATGTCCGGCGGCGTTGCATACGTCTATGATCCGGAAGGTACTTTTGTAGATCGCTGCAACCTGGAAATGGTGCTCCTCGAGCGTGTAGAGGAAACATCAGAAGCGGAAGCACTCCTTCGTCTGGTTCAGCAGCATGAGCGGTATACCGGCAGTGCGCCGGCACAGCAAATTCTTGCGGATTGGGATCAGGCGCTAAGCCGCTTTGTTCGTATCATTCCGAAGGATTATAAACGGATGCTGCTGCATATCGAGAAGGTTCAAGACCAAGGCCTGACAGGCGAAGCGGCGCTCCTCGCTGCATTTGAGGCAAATATGAAAGAACTGGCTCGTACAGGGAACTAGAACCGGGCTCAAGTTGCGTCAAACCACATTGTATTCTTAAATGAATCCAATGTGGTTTTTTTATATATAAATAAGATACAATCGAAATCATCAATAATCTAAAATATGTGACATCATCTCCCCATATAAAATTCGACAAAATTAGAACCCGAAGCATAGGACAATGGTTCCACAAGACGACAGTATCGTGTGAATACATTCGCTATAATATTGGTAAGTAAGTTTGGTGAGTAAATTGGTTTAGCGAGTAAGTTTTTGTACGGATGAGAAATAATGACAACGAGTTTGCGGAGTTGGGGATGGAGAGGAAATTATAGATAAGCGAGGTAGTTGTGGAAATGAGTGTGGACAAGGAGAGAGGCTCTGGAAGCACCGAGCAGCAGCTTGACCAGCAGAAGACGAATATAGACATCTATAAGCTCATGACTCAAATGGGAATCCATCCTGATAAATGGCTGCAAATGGAGGAACTTCATAAAGATTAAATCATTTGTCATCACTTATACATGACAATTAGTGAAAATCCCCGATATCACTGAGAACTTCTCATCAGTGATTATCGGGGATTTCCATTATTCGTTGCCATGATTACTTCATAGACCGTTCCATGCGAACAAATGCAATAAACCGTCTGGCTTCCTCTTCCGTTAGCTTGCGACCATCCACCGTGAGATTGAATCGCTCCAGCAGGTCTTGATCCGAGAGTTCAAGTCCGTCCACAAATGATCGAACCTCCGGATCAAGCACCGCTTTCTCCTGTGCCGTTCTCCCGATTAGATAATCTATCGATACGTCAAAGAGGTCTGCCAGGCGGGTCAATGTTTCGAAATCCGGTTTGCGCCGGTTTTTCTCATAATGGGATAGTGCAGCACGAGTAATGCCGACAGAGGTAGCGAGTTCTTCCTGAGTCCACCCGCGCTGTTCACGTAGTTCTGAAATTCGTACTCCGTAGTTCATGCTAGATCCCCCTTTCAATTGCTGGCAATACCTGTTGTGTAAAAAAATAAATTTGTCCAAAATTTATATCAATCAGCCTAAGGTACTTTAACTCAGTCTTATCCTGAGAGGTTGTACCTTTACGAAACATGCTAATTTCACACACAGGAGGTAGAAACTGACGATTTTCCTGTTGACTTGATACAATATGTATCGTAAAATTGGAAAATAAAATGATACATAATGTATCTGGATAATTCAAAAGAAGTAACACTTAGTATCATTTTATCCATGGATAAAATGTCCCATACCAGAATTTATAGAAATAAAGGAGCGAATTAAATTCCTGATGTCAAGTGAAACGAAGCATCTTATAACGCTTGGGATTAGAGTCATGGAAATTGGCGCACTGAGTGTGCACGGCAGAAGCCACAATGTAACTCCGGTTGAGCTTAGCCCGGAGAAGCTTGTTTTCCTGTGTCCCTGGGACATCCCGATAAGTCCTAAGATAAAACTAAGCTACGAAATTGATGACACTTATGATCATATTCAAGTTTTTGGCAGGATCCAGATTCAAGAGCATTTACATGATTATCAGTTATATCAGGTTGAAATATGTACAGACCGCGATCAAAAAGCACGGATAACAGGAATGCTTAACCGAATGATCAGTAGTCATATGGCGCTAAATCACTCCGTTTATAGAAATTACATACATAGTTCGCAAGGCCAATATAATAAAAAGCTAATCATACAGTGATACAGACATTTTACTATATTTGAGTTGCTTGGTCATTAGTTCTTTTACCTTAAATCCGTGCACTCATGCATAGAGAACGGACTATTTTAATAGGCAGGTGAGGTAATATGGCAAGAAAATACAAAAACCCCTTGGTTACCGTCATTAATCCAAAATCTCCGGCAGCAGAATCTTATCGAGGACTGCGGACTAATATTCAATTTTCTGTTCATGACAAGCAAGTAAGGGTCATCATGGTTGCTTCGGCCCAAATGAATGAAGGCAAAACCACAACGGTAAGTAATCTGGCTGTTGCCTATGCTCATGAAGGTAAAAATGTATTATTAATCGAAGCAGATTTACGCAAACCATCGTTACACCATGTATTCGGCGTTTCCAATGAAACTGGATTAACAAATGTTTTGGCCCAGCAGATGGATGTTGAAGATGTGATACGACAGACTGCTGTTCCTAATCTCTCCGTTATTCCTTCAGGCTCTATTCCATACAACCCCTCCGAAATGTTAGGTTCTCAAAATATGCAAGTGTTAATCCACGATCTCAAGCAGAAGTATGACATGATCTTGTTTGATACGCCTCCGGTATTGGCAGTCAGTGATGCGCTTATTGTCAGCGCTTTGTGTGATGGTGTTGTTTTAGTTGTGCTAGGAGGGAAAGTAAAGAAATCCCAGGTCAAAAAGGCAAAGGCTCAACTCGAGCATGTTAAGGCACGTCTTCTTGGGGTAGTGCTTAACAATATCACCATTCGCGAAAATGAAGCTGAACAGCTTTATTATGGCAGTACATGGCTGAAATGAAGAACCAAGATGTCCTGGTTACGTTTCTTGATGAGTTATATCAGGGACGATTGCCCTCTCTTGATGAGATGCAATATGTCAACCTTATGATGGATATCGATTTATTTGATATCGCCCCACAGGTGTTCGCTGAGCTTCGACAAAAAGGATTGTCTCATCAAGTACCTGAACAGGTCCGGCTCAAGTTAAGCTCTGAAGCAGATATTGTCCTGATACAGAACTTTCTCATTAAAACCGAACTGAAAATGATACTTCAGACCTTCGAAGCGTCCTGTATAGAGGTAATCCCTTTAAAAGGGACACAGCTTGCTGAACGCTATTTCGGCGGTCTTGCAGCTCGTGGAACGACGGATATTGATTTGCTTGTTGCTAAGAAGGACTTACATCAGGCAAGCGATTTGTTGATCAGCCTTGGATTTGATAAAGTGACAGGCGATCCGACCCATTTCCATGAAGAATACGTCAAACCATTGAATAATGCCAGTTTCCCCTCATTAACCGTAGAACTGCATTGGAATATTATCAGGGAAGATTTTACGAATACTGATGTCTCGCGCTTGTGGAGAGATGCTTCCTTAATGAGTGGATGCCATTATGTCTATGAGCTGAGTCCCTTGCACACTTTCTATCATATATGCTTGCATGGTATGAATCATCATATGATGTCGATGAAATATTTTGTAGATATAGCAACCCTTATTCACGTGATGGATAGCAGGCTCGAGTATGCTGAATTACTAGATGTTGCCGCCGCAGATCGAAATCTTTCTAAGGTATGGATTGCTTTGTCTTTAGCTTATGATATGCTTCCACATCTTCAAAGGTTGAAGCCGATGCCCATGCTTCCTTATAAGTTTAAGTATCCTGGATGGAATCTTGAAAAAGCACGCAAGGTAATGCTGGGTCGTAAAGGTTTCAGTTACTCCTGGTTTCGAATTGTGACTGCATTTACGGTTCACGATACATGGGGGCAGCGTTGGTCCCAGCTAGGGTTCCTGATTTGGAATCTTCCATTATTGTGGATCCGAAAACGTGAAATCTTCAGATAGGTTCTTTTTACTATTTATAAGTTACGATGTGTAACAATAATCAGTTGACATGATACATATTGTATCATAAACTAATCCTCAAGAAGGAGGTGTTAAGTATGAAAAAAACGTATGAGGCTCCCAAGATTTTGGCACAAGGCAAAGTGGAGTTCGGCACAACTCGTCCCAGCAACCCGGGTGGAGGCGGGAATCCTATCTGGTAACAGGTATACATTTATTTATTAACGACTCCATGCACAGTTTTCGCTCGAATTGAATTATTATAAGTGGAAGTTGAGGTTGATCATATGTTTGTAGCTACTGCAATAGTCGGAAAGTCCCGGATATCCTTCAAAACACAATCAGAACGAATGGATGAATTTGTCAAGCGGCGGTTCAGGATATCCAATATTCAACATCAGGAGCCGCAGGCTGACCTGTATGTTCGTATTCAGGATGGGTACGGAAAGCCCTTTGATGAAGGACCTGTCCATATTTCCGCATCCGACCATTCGGTTACTTTCCAGCGCTGCGATTATCATATGGTTTCATCCCGGGATTACAGCTCGGCGGAAATTCATATCTATGATGAGTTTGCCTTGAAGCATGCACTTATTAACTTGTATAGCTCATGGCTAATCCATGGAGCGCGCGGGCTGCTGATCCATTCCTCTTGTGTGATTCATGAAGGCAAAGCATGGATGTTTGCAGGCCAATCCGGTGCAGGGAAGTCTACTGTAGCTGAGTTGTCGCGTCCGCGTCCGATTTTATCTGATGAAGCTACGTTTCTGTACATAGAAGAAAACGGACGTGTGACCGTTTACGATTCTCCATTTCGTAGCGAGATGGAGAATCCCTGTGAACTTGAAGAGGCGAAATTATACGGTATTCATTATATTATTCAATCACCTGACGTTGAGCGTATTTCAATCACACCGTTAGATGGATTCGCTCTTATGTTGGATAAGGTATTTTATTGGCGCCACGATGCAGAGGAAACAAGAAACATGATCGCTTTATGCAAGAAAGTGGTACAGCAGGTTCCATCGTACCAGCTCTATTTTCAGAAAAATGATACGTTTTGGGAGAGGATTTCATGAGTCAAACACAAACGAAGCTGCTGAGAAGGAATGAACATGTTGAGAGCGAAATGATTGGCAGTGAATGGATTCTGCTAAATATGAAGGAGCATGTGGCGACCAAGTTGAATGAGCTTGGAGGTTATATATGGAGCATCATCCCTGAATATGGACTCATTGATGAGATCATTGAGAAAATTGCCGAAGAGTATGAGATTGATCGTCATACTGCTGAACAAGATGTGAACTCCTTTATAGAGCAGCTGTTAGGCAGCGGTCTGCTGAAATATGATGGATGAGACCAAAATCGTGACCGAATGGTTGACTAGACGCGGAGGGATCGAGCTTCCCTCCTGGGGACGCAGTATGTTTCCCTTCATGATGGAAGGGGAGCGCAGCTCCTTTGAGGCGTTCAGCCATGACGGACTCCGGATCGGTGAAGTATATCTCTTCATTACCACAGAGGGAAAGCTCGTCTGTCATCGTCTTTATGATATTCAAGGGGAAGGCGATTCGAAACAGTACATATTTAAAGGGGATACGAATATTGTCCCTGATGAACCGGTAAATGCCGCTCGGATTCTGGGGTGTTTCACGGGCACGTATAAGAAAAAAGGCTGGATTCCGGCCCATCATTGGAAGTTGTCATTGCTAACCTGGATAACACTTAACATACCGCTGTGGCCAAAGATGGTGAGGCGGTATTTGTCGTTCAGAAGGCTATAAATAGAAAGTTGTGTTGATTATGAGGGGAATAAGAAGACGAGAATCGAGCGCATCTGGTAATTCGGGATTATTTGGCATGGAAGAAGCATGGCTGACATTACAGGGAGACTTGAACCGCAATATGCAGTTTGAACAATTACAGGTTTTGTTTACTGCTTCCAAGCTTCTCGTACTGGATCGTGAAGGGAGACAAATCCTGCACATTCCCAAGCAGAATGTTGAAAACATTAGATTGATTGAGGCTCTGGGCGGTGGCTATCTTGTGGCTTCGACAGCTAAAGGTCCGGTTGAAATTCTTCGGTTCACGGAAATGCATCTCGATTCCTGTCGTAAGGCTCTATCACGGGTTGAACAGTGGGTATCGAAAGATTCATTCACCACGGATAAACGCAACGATTTGAAGGATAGAAATAAAACCTGTGCCCATTGTGGGCGCGTTATGAGATCTGCTAAGGATTCCTGTATGCGTTGTAACCGTAAATGGAGTACCGTGTCTCATCTTCTTCAGCGGAGTAGAGCCTATAGTGCTTCTATGATTGTGATGGGAATTATCGTTATCCTTACGGTTCTTGTATCACTTGCCCCTCCGTATATAATCAAATGGATTATTGACGGGATATCAGCACCTGTCGGTATGGGTGGCGTTTCCTCTCATTTATTATGGATGTCTGGTTTGCTCGCGGGGATTTACATTTTACAAGCCCTGCTGCAAATGATTGAAGGCTATACTGCGATTTCGATCGGTGGGCGTTTTCTGGGTGAACTTCGGAGAGATATGTTTCATGCCCTGATGAAGCAATCCATGCGTTTTTTTGATAACCGTCAGGTTTCTCAATATATTGGACGCATTAACCAGGATACCGATACCATCAAGGATTTTATGTCCCAAGGCATAGTTCATCTGACATCGCAATTGTTATCAGCCCTCTTTATTCTGGGGATGCTGTTCTATTTGGATTGGCG
Source organism: Paenibacillus vortex V453 (assembly GCF_000193415.1). NCBI lineage: Bacteria > Bacillati > Bacillota > Bacilli > Caryophanales > Paenibacillaceae > Paenibacillus > Paenibacillus vortex. Next base: position 45,502 of record NZ_ADHJ01000049.1, on the reverse strand, counting down.
TATGACCTTGATGATTCTAATACCGCTTCCACCGCTTGGACTATTCGTGATGCGTCTGTGGCCCAAGGTGAGAGAAATGTGGTATTCCCAGTGGCAGTCGTCTATTCATGTTCAAAATATGGTTGGAGAAGCCCTTCAGGGAATACGGATCATTAAAGCTTTCTCTAAGGAAAATGATGAGAAAGAGCGTTTTGATAAGGCAAATTCTCGATTTGTAAACCGCATGATATCCATACAGAATTTATGGATGTTCATGACACCCGTACTGACGTTGTTTATTTCATTATTTGTTGCGCTTATCTGGTTTGCCGGAGGACGAAAAGTTCTGGAAGGTGGCATGACTGTCGGAACCTTGAGTGCATATGCAACTTATCTGATCATGTTTTTCGGACCTGTTAAATGGTTGGCGCAGTCCGCAAGCTGGATAAATGAGGTGCTTGGATCCGCAGAACGAATTTTTGAGGTGATCCATACTCCAGCCGAAGTGACGGACGACGAGGAAGCGCAGCCACTTAGCAAAGTCCGGGGAGAGATTAGATACAACCATGTGGGGTTTGGTTATGCGCAAGATAGACGGATTTTGCATGGAATCGATCTCCATATTGCACCTGGTGAAATGATAGGCTTAATCGGTCCCTCCGGGGCGGGCAAGTCGACTTTGATTCATCTGTTATGCCGCTTCTATGATCCGGATGAGGGGGAGATATTACTGGATGGCCGTCGCCTTAGCAGCATCAGACAAGAGGAACTGCGCAAAAATATCGGTGTTGTCTTTCAGGAAACCTTCCTCTTTGATGGTACGATTGCACAGAATATCGCTTACGGAAATCCTGAAGCTGAAGCACAGGATATTATACAGGCAGCAATGACCGCAAATGCACATGATTTTATATGCCGACTCCCTCATGGCTATGAGACAAAGGTAGGAGAGCGTGGACACCGTCTGTCTGGGGGAGAGCGGCAGCGAATAGCGATTGCAAGAGCTGTATTACTCGATCCACCGATCCTCATTCTGGATGAAGCAACATCTTCCGTAGATGTTGAGACCGAAGCGGTCATTCAGGAAGCAATGGATAAGGTGATTCAAGGGAGGACGACCATTGTGATTGCCCATCGCCTGTCAACCCTACAGCGCGCAGACCGGCTTTTGGTTCTTGAAGGAGGAAGACTTGTCGAAAGCGGAAGTCATGAGGAGCTGCTCAATCGCGGAGGGGTATACCATCGTTTGCTTCATGCTGCACAGGGGGCGTCAGGCAGAGAGGTATGGATACCGATGCAGGAGGTTGCGAGATAGTGAGAATAAGCAGGGGAATACGACATAAGGGTTCAGGGCTTCGGTTTTATCGGAATGAGGAAGGGGTACTGGAGGCTGTTATGAATGGAGAGCCGGTCAGTGATATATACCTCGTTCTCACATTTCCAGTTACAGAGCCGGAGAGGTATATTTCTGTGCGAACCGCATCGCATCAAGAGATTCACCTAATTCATTCGTTAAGTGAGTTAGATATATCAAGCCAAGCTGCGGTACGGGAGGATCTTGAGCGCCGCTATATGATTCCTAAAGTTGTTGCAATCAAGATGATCAAACGTCAGGGTAACCATTGGTTATGGGATGTGGAGACCAGTTATGGCAAGGTTGCGTTTCGTACGAACCAACCCCAAGAGAATATAGACATACTATCAAACGAAACATACATCATTCGAGATACCGATGGAAGGCGATTTGCTCTACATGTGTCGCGCCTCGACAAACGCAGCAAGCTATTTTGGAATAAAATCATTTAGTTATATGGACTCACAATTTAAATGAAAAGAGTACCAAATTATGTAAACGCTTGCCGAAAGGAGGCGTTTTTCTTTTTTTATTATCCTGTATTTATATTTGTGTACGCTTTCATGCCTAGAAAATATGCTGAAATATTGTGAGATATCTTCTGAATGTGTAACAAAATGTATCGTTAATAGGTAAATAAGACCAATTCAGTATTGACATGATACGAATTGTATCGTAAATTGAAGATGCTATATGATACGAATTGTATCGTAAAAGAACATTTGCTTATGGACGGAGGAAATTTAGTGGAACTTGAACTTAAGGAGTATGCTACCGTTTTGAAAAAAAGACTATGGCTAATTCTCCTTGTTGTTGCTGTGGTCTGCGTACTCGTTGGATTTTACAGCTATCGAATGGTTGAACCTCAATATGAAGCAAGCAACAAGATGATTGTGACAAACAAAACAGAGGAGAAAAAGTCTGTCCTTAGTTCAGATGACATGGATATGGGGATGCGCTTGGTTTATACATACAAGGAAATTATCGGAACGAGCGTGATTTTGGAGAAGGTCGTTGAGCAGCATCCGGAATTGAAACTCACTGTGAAAGATTTGATGGATATGATGGTGGTTGATTCGGTGCAGGATACACCGGTTATGACGATATCTGTCAGAGATTATAGCTATGAAGGTGCCCTTAAAGTATCAAAGGCCGTTGCTGATGTATTTAAATCCGAAATCTCCTCTATCATTCCGGGTGGAAACATAACGATTCTGTATGAAAATAATGCAGATCCCAAACCAGTCACTCCAAGCCCATTGCTGTATGTGGTGATTGCTTTCGTAGTGTCACTTATGCTGTCGATTGGCTTCTGCTTCTTGCTCGAATATTTGGATGATTCTATCCGTACTGACAAAGAGGTCGAGATGGTTCTTGGACTTCCAACTCTTGCTGTCATACAGCATTTCAAATCAAGTGATTTCAAAGCGAGAGGCGGATCCGTTTCCAGACGCAGCCCGGTAGAACCTCCAGGGTCCGGTAAAGCTATCGTTAACGCGTCTGATTGATAGGATTTTAAGATAGCATACATCAGGTGATGCCTACTGAACCTCTACCACCGTAGGCACTCGATTATGCTGTGGGCATCCGTAATGAAGGATGCCTTAGACGTTCATCGTCAAGGGCATAAAGTGAGGCAGGGTTAGATGCCCTCGCTTAAGCACTCGGCATACACGACAACCAATCTTCCGGTACACACGAAATGATAAGGATAGAGGAGGGAAGTACAATGGCAACCATTAAAAAAGCTATCATACCTGCTGCCGGACTGGGTACTCGATTTTTGCCAGCAACCAAGGCAATGCCCAAAGAGATGCTTCCGATCGTGGATAAACCAACTATCCAGTACATTGTGGAAGAGGCAATAGAGTCAGGTATTGAGGACATTATTATCGTCACAGGTAAAGGCAAGCGGGCAATTGAGGATCATTTTGATCATGCATTTGAGCTAGAGCATAAGTTGAGGCAAACCAAGAAACTTGATTTGCTTCATGAGGTACAGCGTCCTTCACGAATGGCGGACATTCATTATATTCGTCAGAAGGAACCCAAAGGGCTGGGTCATGCTGTATGGTGCGCACGAAAGTTTATAGGCAACGAACCGTTTGCCGTTCTGCTGGGGGACGATATTGTTCGTGCCGATAAGCCGTGCATCAAACAATTGATTGAGCAGTACGAACAGACACAGAGTTCAGTCATCGGCGTGAAATACGTATCTCCCGAAGAGGTGCATCGATACGGAATCATTGATCCGTACCCTGTACCCACCATTGGGGGATTATCCCGAGTACAAGGAATGGTGGAAAAGCCGCAAGCCGATGAAGCTCCATCGAATTTGGCTATCATGGGACGCTATATCCTAACTCCAGCCATATTTTCATACCTTGAACAAATGAAAGAAGGAATCGGTGGGGAAATCCAACTGACGGATGCCATACAGAAGTTGACTGACATTGAAGAAGTGTACGCCTACCAGTATGAAGGCACCCGCTATGACGTTGGAGAGAAGCTCGGGTTTATTCTTACATCGGTTGAGTTCGCATTGATGAAAGATGAGCTGCGTCTTCCATTACTGCATGGACTTGAGCAAATGATACATAAGAATCGAACGTTGGCTAGATAGGAGACCAGGTCAAGCCATGAATGTAGAGACGACGATAGAAACGAGAACGCTGGAGAGTGTTGTAGCAGAAGAATATCCGATGATGACAGGGGTACACCTTGTTCCAGCGAAGCCCCATATCGGGTATTCCCGACTGAAAAGGGTAGGGGACGCCATTCTGTCTGCAGTTGGTCTTATTCTGCTCTTGCCTCTATTTATGATCATATTCCTGTGTATGAAGTTCGAAAATCCCCATGGCCCCATGTTTTTCTCTCAGACCCGCGTAGGAAAGAACGGGAGAATCTTTAAAATGTACAAAATCCGTTCCATGGTTGTAAACGCGGAGGAGCTGCAACAAAAACTGATTCATCTAAATGAGATTGAGGGTGCTATGTTCAAGATGAAGAACGACCCTCGGATCACGAAGGTCGGACGTATTCTTCGGAGAACGAGTCTTGATGAGCTTCCACAGCTGTGGAATGTACTCCGGGGCGAAATGAGCCTTGTTGGCCCGAGACCGCCGCTGCCTACAGAGGTAGAGTCCTATACACCATATGATATGCAGCGGTTAAGTGTAGTACCTGGCTGTACCGGCTTGTGGCAGGTAAGCGGGAGAAACGCGCTTGGATTCCATGAAATGGTGGAGTTGGATTTGCAGTACATCCGTGAACAATCTACGACCCAGGATATCCGGATTATGCTAAAGACAGTCCGAGTGTTTCTAGGGTCCAAAGATGCTTTTTAATGAAGGAGATGGCAGATATGAATTTGGATTCCCGGATATATGTGGCCGGTCATCGCGGTCTTGTGGGATCTGCTATTGTAAGAGCTCTTGAACAACAGGGATACCATAATCTGGTTACCCGTACCAGTCAAGAGCTGGATCTGCGAGAACATGATCGCGTAGAGCAATTCTTTTGCAGTGAAGGAATCGAATACGTGTTTCTCGCTGCAGCGAAAGTCGGTGGCATCGTTGCTAATCGCGATTATCCTGCCGATTTCATACGCGATAATCTTCAAATCCAGAATAATGTTATTGATCTTTCTTACCGCTACGGAGTGAAGAAGCTGCTATTTCTTGGCTCTACGTGTATTTACCCCAAATTGGCGCCACAGCCGATGAAAGAAGAATATTTCATGACAGGCACTTTAGAACCTACCAATGAGGCATATGCCATTGCCAAAATAGCCGGGATCACGATGTGTCAATCATATAACAGGCAATATGGAACTCGCTTTATATCGGCCATGCCTACGAATTTATACGGTCCGAATGATAATTATGATTTGGAAACCTCTCATGTTCTTCCGGCTTTACTGCGGAAAATACATGAAGCTAAAGAGAATGGCCGACAAGAAGTAGAAATATGGGGAAGTGGTCAGCCAAAACGGGAATTTCTCCATGCTGACGATCTTGCCGATGCTTGTGTATTCCTGATGAATCAATATGAGGGGAATGACATTGTCAATATCGGATGCGGTAAGGATGTGTCGATCCGTGAGCTTGCCGAAAGTATTGCCTCCATTATTGGTTACGAAGGACAGTTTGTTTATAACACTTCGAAGCCTGACGGAACACCAAGGAAGCTGGTTGATGTTAGCAGACTGACTGAGCTTGGCTGGAGGGCTTCGATTACTTTGGAGCATGGCTTAGCCCGAACGTACGATCATTTTTTGGAATCTAATCAGATCTTCAGTAAACCTGTTGGAGGATAAATATGAAAAGAGCATTGATTACCGGTGTTACCGGCCAGGATGGTTCATATCTTGCTGAATTTCTTCTCAGCAAAGGCTACACGGTCTATGGACTGAGACGTCGGACCAGCACGCCCAATTATGAGAATGTGCAGCATATCAAGGAGCAAATTCACTGGATATCTGGCGATCTTACCGATCTTGCATCACTAATCGAGGCTGTCCGTATTGCGGATCCTCATGAAGTATATAACCTGGCAGCCCAGTCTTATGTAGCGGCTTCCTGGCCTCAGCCTCTGGCGACAGGTCAAATGACAGCCATCAGCGTTACCAATATGCTGGAGGCGGTCCGACTGGTTAAACCGGATACGCGTTTCTATCAAGCATCGAGTAGCGAGATGTTTGGCAAGGTGATTGAAACTCCGCAGAAGGAGACCACTCCATTTTATCCGCGAAGTCCTTATGGTGTAGCTAAGGTATATGGTCATTGGATCACGGTGAATTATCGAGAAAGCTTTGGGATGTTTGCTTGCTCCGGCATTTTATTCAATCATGAATCCCCTCGGCGGGGGTTGGAGTTTGTTACCAGGAAAGTGACAGATGCTGTGGCCAGGATCAAACATGGTTTGCAGCAAGAGCTGCGTATGGGGAATCTTGATGCGTTGAGGGATTGGGGATATGCAGGGGATTATATTAAGGCCATGTGGTTAATGCTCCAGCAGGAGCAACCGGACGATTTCGTCATATCGACGGGTGAAATGCATACAGTCAGAGAGCTGCTTGAAGTAGCCTTCTCGTATGTGGACTTAAATTATGAGGATTATGTAGTCATGGACCCAGAATTCGTACGACCTGCGGAGGTTGATTTGCTTCTCGGGGATTGTACGAAAGCTAAACAGCAGCTGGGGTGGGAACTTGAAGTCAGTTTTCAGCAGTTAATTAAAATGATGGTGGATGAGGACATGAAGCGGGTGCGAGCAGAGATTAAATACCAAGAAGCGCTGTCTGCGGCATTGGTGTGAGAAGCAAACGCTCATCAAGAAAACAGAGCGGGAAGCATGGACTCCATCATCTTCGTGAATTAACTCGTAATCAAACTGTGAATGGTGGTTTGTGGATATTTGTAGGGCGGGCATTCTTTGCGGGGTCCGCCTTACTTATTAACATTTTACTATCAAGGGTCCTGGATACGGCAGCTTTCGGTGCATATTTGATGGCTTTTAACATCGCTTTTTTCGGTGGTGTGTTCGGTACGCTCGGATTGAATCAGAGTATTATTCGTTTTATGGCTGAGCACAGGGAAAATGGAACGTGGAGGAGGGCCAAGAATACCGCGCTGCTGTCTTTAAAGTTAGCGTCTATTGGAGCGGCGGGTACGGGACTGTTGTATATATTTTTGCAGCTCACGCTCCTTAAAGGCGTATTAGGCTCGGAACTTATGGCTTCCGCTGCACTATGGACAGGGCTATGGATTATGCTGACGGTGCTGCAGAATTTAATAGCTGAAACCTTTCGGGGTCATGGTGATGTCAAACAGGCAACATTATTTAGCGGCGTATTGTCCAATTTCTGCATGCTTGTGGGTTTGGGTTTGATGATGTGGCTGGGCCGTTCGTCTTGGTCGCTTCAGGAAGCGCTCCTGCTCGTGACAGTCTGTATGGGGGCAAGCTGCTTCATAGCCGGTTGGCGATTGTTAAAGCTCCTCCAGGTAAGAAACCGGCAGCAAACGAATGAAGCGGCAATGAGCAATGAGCCAAGGGCACGGCAACTGCTGGCTGTCTCATTGCCAATGATGGCATCCAATGTAGCTCTGTTTATGCTGACCTCAAGCGACATCTGGATTTTAGGTGTATTTTACAGCGAGAGTGAAGTGGCGATTTACGGGGCAGCAGTTCGCTTATTGGCGGTGCTTAATTTTTTTGTGGTGTTGATGAATACATTGATGACGAGTATCATCTCCAAATATTTCGGCAGTGCTCAGTTCCCCAAAATACAGAATTATGGACGAATTATAGTGGGGATCTCCACATTGCCTGCAATTGTTATTGGAGCTGTTTTTATTGTAATGGGCGAGCAAGTACTCAATCTGGCTTTTGGAACTACATATGGTTCGGGTCAAACGATACTGGCGGTATTGTCGGTGGGGCAGTTAATTAATTTGTTTGCAGGTCCATCAGGCCTGCTTCTGACCTTAACCGGTAATGAGCGTACCATGTTGAAGATTACACTGATTACGAGTGTTGTCACGGTAATAGCAGCTGTAACAGTTGTTTATCTATGGGGACCTTTTGCGCTTGCGATAGTGATGGTATGCGGTTTGTTTGCACAGAACGGGTGGATGTGGGTAGAAGTGAGAAGAAAACTTGGTATTTCGGTTCACTTCAATCCCGTTGATCTGGTTCGTCAGTTGATACGTCTTGCAGGCAGAAACAAAAACTTAGAACAGCAAGTTCGAATAAAGGGAGCCAGTTACAAATGATACGGACTCAGTGGGTAGAAGACAGATCTGAAGTATTTCTGTCCGTAGTCACGGTTTGCAGGAATAATTTGCAGGGTCTGATCAAAACTTGGCAGAGCGTAAGGTCCCAATCTATCTCGTTGGAGTGGATCGTAGTGGATGGACAATCAGACGACGGTACGCTGATTTTTCTTCAGAGTATTGAAGATGAACGGTTGTCTTTTATCAGTGAACCAGATCAAGGCATCTACGATGCCATGAATAAAGGGCTGGAACATTGTAAAGGTCGTTACGTTGTCTTCATGAATTCCGGGGATCAGTTTCATGATCATTTGACTGGAGACTTGCTTCAAGTGCAGGCCTTACGAAATCACCTACCCGATTTGCTGTATGGCGATGCACTTGAGGAAACAACTTTCGGTGAACTGTTATACAAAGCAGCCCGCAGTCATAAGCGAATGTGGTACGGCATGTTTACGCATCATCAATCCATGGCTTTCAGGCTGGGAAGCCTGCACAGCATCAGGTATCGCCTTGAATATCCCATTGGAGCCGATTACGCTTTGACGGCAGAACTGTTGGTAAGAGGTGGAACTGCAGCATACATTCCGGAGCCCTTATGTATTTTTGAACAGGGTGGAGTCTCACAAATGCAGCATAGGCAAGGTCAGAGGGATCAATGGTTTATCCGCAAGACTATTCTTGGGATGCCGATCATCCTTCGTGTTGCCATTGCATCGCTGCATTGGGGTGTTCGTTTGGTTAAACATAGCTTTCCTAAATTCTATAAGAAGGTGCGCTTTTCTTATGAAAAATAAAATTCCGGTGTCCGTCATTATCATGACAAAGAACGAAGAAAAAAATATCGCGAAATGTCTGGCTTCGGTATCTGCTTTTGATGAAATATTCGTCGTCGATTCCAACAGCACGGATCGAACCTGTACTATAGCAAGGGAAATGGGTGCTCATGTAATCAATTTCACTTGGAATGGTCAGTACCCCAAGAAGAAGCAATGGTGCCTTGAGGAATTGCCATTCCGAAACGACTATGTGTTTTATGTTGATGCTGATGAAGAAGCTACTCCAAAGCTGGTTGCCGAAATGATGGATATGTTTCAGAGTAAGCAGACATTGGCCGCAGGTTACTTCGTAGCATACGACTATGTTTTCATGAACAAAGTGCTCAAGCATGGGCACAGGATGTATAAGCTTGTACTGTTTCACCGTAGCCAAGGCAGGTTTTTGGATCATAACGATCTGTCTGCGTCGAATATGTGGGAAGTGGAAGGGCATTATCAGCCTCAAATCGATGGAGGTACCGGGGTGCTGGGCAACTGCATGGTGCACTATGATCATGATTCCCTGTTTGACTATTTTGCGAAGCATAATCGCTACTCGGATTGGGAGGCTGTTGTCCGCTCTAATGGTGGTTTCCGTAATCTGAACGAATCCCAAATCTTTATCCGCAGTCTTCAGAAAAAGCTTTTTGATCGAATGCCGCTGAAATGGGTCGTTGCCTTTATACACTCATACATTGTTAAACTCGGTTTTCTTGATGGATCCGCCGGTTTCCACTATGCCTTTGCTCGTTCCGTTTATTATTGGCAGATTGGAATCAAGATGTCGGAACTTCGGAAAGTAAGTCAGGGCACATGAACAGCCGTAGTGCTATCGGTAATCCGTTGTCCTCAGTCCCAACTCCGAACGGAGGAGGGATTTTGGGAGGGCTGGCATTTATCCTGGCTCTCTTGATTTACGCTATATTCAGCGCTCCATTTCCAGCCAATCCAGGCATGACAGAAGTTCTGATTGCTGTATTGCTCATATTGTTTGTATCACTTCCTACAGGAATTTTTGTCATAAGCGGCGGTTTCACGCTATATCGCAGATATGACACAGTTCCCATGCCGCTGCATTTGGGTTTTTTTGTGCTGCTGTGGCTGGGCCTACTAAATGGAGGCGTAATATACCGATGGGATTCTACGGATATATTGCGTGATCTCATCCCATGTGTGTATTTATTCGTCCCCTTGCTCCTTCTTCCAGCGATGAACCGTTCCAAATTAAAGTGGTTGTCTATTCTTCCTTGGTTAGTCGCAGTAATGGGTGTTATTTTATCCATCAGATTTTATATGGAAGTTCGTATTTCACCGCTGGATATAGGGAAAATGTATTATTTTGATAATTTTCTATACCTTCCGTATGATCCGAGTGTCTCTTTTGCAGGGGTTTTCCTTCCAATCATGGCTGTACACACGTGGAAAAGCTCAAACCCACTCCGTTGGCTAAGCAGTCTTGCTATGTTAATCGGAGGGTTTTTGGCGTTAGGGTCCCTAATGGCAGTGGCACAGCGGGCGCCTCTTGGGCTGGCTGTCCTATGCTTTGCGGTATATTTTGGTTTAAGTTCTGGAAGGTCCGTACGCAAGTTGCTCGTTATCCTTGTGATCATGATTGGAGCTGGAATGCTGGCACAGGAACAGATATCGAGTTCGTTTGATTTGCTGTTATCCAAGCAAGTGAACTATGGAGCGAACGGTAAGACAGATGAACTGGCAGCTGTTCTTCAGGAAACATCCAAATCGGTGTACACCTTGCTGCTCGGCATCGGGTGGGGGGGATTATTCTTTGATCCTACTTATATGTCGGAAGTCTCGTTTACGCACTCGGCATTTACCTTTCTGCTTTTAAAAGGGGGGGTTATCGGCCTGACTGTCTTCTTGGCTTATCTTAGCTGGATCTCACTGAAGTGCCTAAGACGGGTAAACATGAACAATCTGCCTTATATGCTTGCAGCTGGAGTTCCGATTATGATCGGATTGTTTTTTCAGCCCAGTTTTAAGACTCTTTCCTATGGAATGCTCCTCACTGTTCTGATCTTAAAAGATAAGGAGTCAATCTCATGAATCACAATCTGAGTTTACCTGCTGATACATTGCATAATCGAGGCAGAAGCTCAGTGGCCAACTGGGGAGGATTCGGTTTTATAGCGGCGCTGCTGTTATATGCGCTGTTTAGTACCCCTTTTCCAGCGGACCCAGGTATTCCAGAAGCTTTGATTGCCGTTCTTTTGATTTTATTTGTATCCGTTCCAACGGGAATCATCGTCTTGGGTGGAGGTTTCTCGTTGTATCGGCATTACGGAACCGTCCCTGTCATTATTCACGCGGGTTTTTTCTTCTTATTGTGGATTGGACTCCTGAATGGCGGGGTTGTTTATGGCTGGGATATGACGGATATTATCCGCGATCTGATCCCATGTGTGTATCTGTTCGTTCCGTTATTGCTTCTGCCTGCGATGAAACGCTCAACGCTCAACTGGCTTGCCATATTGCCCTGGATCATATCCGTAATGGGCGTCATTCTATCTATTCGGTTTTACCTCGTTGTACAGATTTCCCCGCTTGAAGTGGGCAGAATGTACTATTTTGACAACTTCTTATATCTACCTTATGATCCGAGCGTTTCTTTTGCGGGAGTCTTTCTTCCTATCATGGCGGTCCATACGTGGAAAAGTGCAAGCCCATTTCGATGGTTGGGCAGCATTGCGATGCTGACTGGAGGCTTTCTGGCGCTTGGCTCGCTCATGGCCGTTGCCCAGCGTGCACCTCTTGCACTTGCCGTGCTGTGCTTTGCTGTGTATTTCCTGGTAAGTTCACGCAAATCAATGAATAAGCTGATCATCGGGCTGATCGTTCTTGTTGCAGCAGGAATTTTTGCCCAAGAACAAATCTCCAATTCATTTGAACTGTTGGTATCTAAGCAGGAGGATTTTGGCGCCAACGGAAAAACGGATGAGCTCGCTGCCGTATTGGCTGAAACCTCAGCGTCTCCCTACTCCATGTTGTTTGGAGTGGGCTGGGGAGGGTTGTTTCATGATCCGGCGGTGAACAACATTCTTGTCTCCTATACCCATTCAGCTGTCAGCTTTTTCTTGCTGAAGGGTGGATTGATTGGCATCGCTGTGTTGATGTCTTATCTTGGCTGGATCATGTACAGGGCTTTACAGCGGTTTACGATGGTCATGCTTCCTTATATGCTGGCAGCGTTTGTACCTGTAGTCATCGGCCTGTTGTTTCAGGTCAGTTACAAAACCTTGTCGTACGGAATGATCCTTACCCTGATTTGCCTGATACATAAGGATGTCGGTAAGGTTCATACAAATGACCAGAAGAACATTCCAAGACAGTAAGGGGTCATGAAATGAAAAAAGAAATTGTGTTTGTAGCTAATTATTTTCATCCGGATTATGCTTCCTCAGGGCAATTATTGACTGAGCTTTGTCTTGAACTTCAGCATGATTTTGATGTGACAGTTATCGCTGTTCAGCCGGAAAATGTAGATCTAGGCAAGAGAAATAAGCTGTTCCAATACGATCAGCTCGAACAAATACGCGTTATCCGTCTGCGTACACCCAAAGTGGATAAACGAAGCAAATTCAGCCGTGTCATGTTTATCCTGTCATATTTTATATTGGCTGTTATTGCTCTGCTGCGTATTAAGAAGGTGGATGTGATTTATACAATATCTTCGCCTCCAATTATCGGGGGATTGGTCGGAGCAATCGGTAAGGTTCTGAAACGGGGCAAACTCGTGTATAACATTATGGATTTTAATCCAGAGCAGGCTGAAGCTATCAGTTATACGAATCGTAAATGGCTGTTTAGTCTGGCGAAGAAAATTGATAACTTGAGCTGTAGCGTATCCGATCATATCATCACAGTTGGACAGGACATGCAAGAAACGCTGAACCACCGTTTTCGCGGGCGCAGGGTGCCCAGCAACAGTGTCATCAACAATTGGACTGACGAGCAGGATATCATCCCCTTGCCTCGCAGTCATGCTCAAGTATCGAAGTTTGTGAGAGAGCATGATTTACAAGGGAAATTTATCGTGATGTATTCGGGCAATCTGGGTTTGTATTACGATTTGGAGAATATTATTCGAGTGGCTTCGGATTTTAAGGATCATCCGGAAATCCTGTTTGTTTTTATCGGGGATGGCGCAGTGAAGCCCGAAATGCAGCGGTATGTGAAGGATAAGGGATTACAGAATGTGCGTTTCCTTCCTTTTCAGCCTAAGGAACATATCAAATACTCCCTGTGCGCAGCAGATGTTCATCTGGTAGTCAATCAAAAGGGAATCAAGGGTGTCTCTGTTCCGAGCAAAATATACGGCGTTATGGCAGCTGGAAAGCCAATTCTCGGTGTCCTGGAACAAGGCAGCGAGGCTGCTGTTCTAATTAAGGAGAGCGGATGCGGAGTTGTGATAGAGCCGCAACAATACCATGAAATCTCCGAGCATATAGCGAATATGTACGCCTGCGGTCAGGAGACGTTGGAATTGACAGGGCGAGGCGGCAGGTTATATTTGGAACGTTATCTTGCCAAATCTCAGTCCATCGATAAATACCGAACGCTTCTGCAATCCATATAATTTCTGTGTGAAGGATGGAGGGAAGTAGTAAGATGAAAATTATTTTATTGTCCGGTGGTTCAGGTAAGCGTCTATGGCCTCTCTCCAACGAACTTCGTTCCAAACAGTTCCTCAAAGTGCTCCCAGGAGATAAGGGACAGTCTGAATCTATGGTCCAACGGGTTTGGAAACAACTGCAGAAGACCAATTTGGCTGATTCATCCTTTATTGCCGCAGGCATATCGCAGATTGAAATTATTCGAAATCAGCTCCCTGGCAGAGTGCCCATTATCGTGGAACCCCAGCGGCGGGATACCTTCCCGGCTATTGCGCTCGCTGCCGTATACTTGTATTCGATTGCCAATGTGGATTTGAAGGAAACAATAACAGTATTGCCTGTAGACCCTTTTGTGGAAGAACCTTTTTTTCAGACCTTGTCTTCCTTAGATCGAGTTTTAGCCGATTCAGGAGCAGATATCGCTCTGATGGGAGTCAAACCAACCTATCCTTCGGAGAAATACGGTTATATTCTGCCAGAGCGAGCCAAAGCCGGACCGGTCGCCTTCCATAAAGTAAAAAGCTTTAAAGAAAAACCAAGCGAAGAGCAGGCCCTGGAATACATGGAACAGTCTGCTTATTGGAACTGCGGTGTGTTTTCTTTCAAGCTCGATTATCTAATTCAGCTGTTGATTGATAAGGGACTGCCGATTCAATATGAGGAGATGTCGAAACAATATTCGCGATTGTCCAAGATCAGCTTTGATTATGAGGTAATAGAGCAGGCTCAGCGCGTAGTGGTTGTTCCGTATGAAGGCAGCTGGAAGGACCTTGGGACATGGAACACGCTAACAGAAGAGATTCCCTCGCCCATAAACGGAAAGGGAATGATCAGCGATGATTGCCAGAACACGCATTTAATTAATGAATTGGATATTCCGGTAGCCGTGTTGGGGCTCTCTAATGTAGTAGTTGCTACAGGTGCTGATGGTATTTTGGTTACGGAGAAATCATCCAGTCCGCGATTGAAAGAATTCATTTCACATATCGAACAGCGGCCAATGTACGAGGAACGGCGATGGGGGTGGTATCGGGTGCTGGACCTGCAAAAGCACAAGAATGGGCAGGAGGTTCTGACAAAGCGAATTCGGATAGATGCAGGGAAGAACTCCAGTTATCATTATCATCTTCACCGTGAAGAATATTGGACCATTACGAGCGGTACTGGAGAAGTGTGCATTCAAGATAAGGTGCAACCCGTTAAAGCCGGAGATGTGCTCAAAATTCCAGCGGGAACCCTGCATGGTATTCGTGCCCTGGAGGATCTTGAATTTATAGAGGTTCAATCCGGTACTGAGGTATCAGAGGAAGATACGATAAGGCTAACGTTTCAATGGGAAGAAATGACTCAGTTCGTCTAAGGGTATAGGCGATAATGTAACGGGGAGGATATCGTGAGCAGAAAGAGAAGCAGCTACAGGAGCAAGAAGCGCCTGTTGATCATCATCATCGTAATCATGTGGATGAGCATCATTTTTTTCTTCTCCTCCCAGTCGTATCAGCAGCAGGATCTAAGACCGTGGCTGCAGAGGCACTTGCCTGAAACAACGATTGAACATTGGTTTTCCTGGGTTTCATTCACTTATGCCGGGGAGATTGTCAGTATCGATGCAAAGGGTATGCCTGGATTTGTTGAATTCTTCATTCGAAAGGCTGCTCACATCGGAGAATATCTAGTTCTTGGCGGCCTGTTGTTTCTACTGCTGGCGACCTTGTTGCGAATCAGGGCCAGGGTCGCCATGCCAATTGCGTGGTGCTTATGCGTGCTGTATGCCATCAGCGACGAGCTGCATCAAAGTACATCAGGTTACCGCGTCTTTAAAGCACAGGATGTTGTTTTGGATTCAATCGCCGCTTTGTTCGGTATTACGCTGGTTAGTGCATATACATATTGGAGGTCTGCAAGAACGAGACCGAGGGAAGTGTTAGATCGGAGAGGATGACAAGGTATGAGAAAGTGGCTTAAGATTACGGGGACTGCACTTGTAAGTCTTACAGTGTTGGCAGGCGGTTACGGTATATATGTGTATCAGTCTGTTAAAGCGACAGCTGAACAAATTTACGAGCAGCGAGAACCGTCATCGCTTCCCGCTTTTATATCAGCCGATCCGGTCCTGGAGGAAATACATTCCGCAGATATTGATCAGCGCGAGTCCTTCACAGTTCTGGTGCTGGGCATCGATGAGCGCCCCAATGATCGTGGGCGTTCGGATGCGATGATTATGCTATCGGTCAATCCGTCTAAACAATCCATACTCATGTTCAACATACCAAGGGATACCCGAACATTAATTGTAGGCCATGGTACCGAGGACAAAATCAATCATGCCTATGCCTTTGGAGGAATTCAGATGTCCGTCCGGACGGTGGAAGAACTGCTGCATTTTCCTGTTAATTATTATATTAAAGTTAATATGGAAGGGTTTGCGAACATTATTGATGCTCTTGGCGGAGTAGATGTAGATAATACAATAACGTTTAATTATGAGGGACATCATTTTAAAGAAGGCAGTTTACATTTGAACGGACAAGAAGCATTGGCTTATTCTCGTATGCGTTATGAGGATCCGCGCGGCGATTTGGGCCGAAACTCACGTCAGCGTCAAATTGTGAAAGAGGTATTGAAGAATGCGCTTGATGTTTCAACCGCTTTTAAGCTTGAAACCTTACTTAAGGAGGTAGGCACAAGCGTAAAGACAGATATACGATTTGATGAGATGAAGACTTTTGTAACGGAATATCGGCAGGATATGAAGAAGATCGAGCAGGTCGAGATTCAGGGCAGCGGCCAGAATATCGGCGGTATCTGGTATTATAATGTGGCTGATAAGGAGCGTGAGCGAATCCATGAGCTGCTCAAAGAGCATATGGATCGAGAGGGTTCTTGATCTGAAACGAAGCGGGTGAAGACGTGCGTCTTCGCCCGCTTCTTTATTAAAATGTTCAAAGCTCAGGTCGTTTGAACTATCCCAGCTTGATCCAGGTATGAACACCTTTTGAACGCTGCTTGCAGATATATAGGGAATCCACGCCGCTGCTGTCCTCAACCATGATGATTCGGCCCCGGTGGGCGGCAGATGCTGCAGGGATTGCGGGCAGCGGACTGATGACCATACTGCTGGAACGGATCAGTTCAGTAAAGACTGCTGAGCTTGATATCGTCTCCTCACCATAAGGGATTTGATTAACGATATTCGGTATAACGTAAATAGAATGGATTTGAAGGTTCAGCGGTTCATATACAACGAGGTCGACGATATCGGAATAGAATTTCTTAAACGTTTTGGTGATGGTGAAGCGTTCAGAGCCAGAAGGAAGTATGAGTGTCAGATCGTTGGTGTCCCCCCCGATGTCAACAAATAATGGAGTGGATATACCGGAAAGATTAGTGCCTGAGATAACAAAAGTGTAGTATTCATGCTTATGCAATCGCTCTATGGTTCTCATTCGGAGCTTGATCTTGGTGCTGCTCGTACTTTGCGAGACAATACAACCTGATGGAGCAGCCTGTTTGAAGGTAAAGCCAGGGTCGGGTTCTACCGAGTAAGGGACATCATTTGCAAACATGGCATATAATGACGGATTTCGAAGCAGGTTATGCCCTGCAGAGCCTATATAGGGTACAGTGCGTCGTTCCGTTAAATAGAAGGAATCCCGAAATGATGTTCGATCCGCAATGTTCTCGACGATTACACAGCCGACAGGATCTTTGACCAGTGTCCCGTGTGTTGTATTGGGATGATTAGCCTGAATTCGGTAATTGCGAGGGCCGAGAATGATATCTTGTGATGCTGTAGAACCTGGATCAACGGTAACGATGTAACCTTTATTGGGATTATAATCCGTGATAGCATAGTGATCCAGACGGCATCCGTCAATCCATACGCCGGAAGTATGCCCGTAGATACCGACAAAGCTTTCATAGGTGGCTTCTGCATGACATTCTTCAATAGATATGGCTCGGGAGTTATTCAATTTGATTAGAGGGGCTGTCATTACTTTATTTGCAGCAATTGCATCTCGCATGACATCTTCCTCGGTGCGTCCTTCAGAGGGAGAAGCAGGGGGAACGGCCTGTTCGCTCCTTTCAAAAGCGGTTGACGTAATATGAATACTGTCTGAGTTCACTATTTCAAGGTGGGGGTAATTCCGTACTGATCTTGAAAAAAAGCAATTATCAATGGTTGTACACAATACGATATCCTCCAATTTCAAACCTGTTCCCAGATACCCCGTCTCCTGCCAGAATCGGCAATTGCGAAACGAGATCATGTAGCCCCCATAACCTGAAGTGGAGTTCGTACCGCTTCGCATCCCCTGAATATATACCCCGATTTTCCCTTCGCCGCATGCACTTGAAAAGAAACGCTCGAACATTTGGTGTGCACCTTGGGGCAAATAAATCCCCCCGCCTTGGGCGTGGTTTATATAAAAGTCTCTAAATAAGATGGTTTCAGCCATGTCTTTATCACTGTAAAGGGCGTAGTCGGTACCCGTATAGATAATACCGCTGTCATACATTCCATCCCCATAGATCGTAAGCCCGATCCCCTGTGTGGCGTTGGTATTAGGCCTTTCCTGTTTCGGTAATACCAAGGTTTGCGTTATACGGTATCGGCCTTTAGGCATATAGATGACCGAGTATGAACCTGATGCACACGCATTTATTGCGCTTTGGAAGGCTAACGTATCGTCTGCAACACCATCGCCTTTTGCTCCGAAATTTTTAACATTGGCTAGATTATTCAGGACAGGCATGTTTGTTTCCTCCCAGCTGATTTGTTTATTCTTATTTACAAAATATGATCAAGGATCGTATGAAGTGATGCCTGTTCACCTAATTGTCCTTAAGTATTGAAGATATTTGTTTGACAAAAGGGTACAAATTTATTAGGATACATTCTGTATCGAAAACCATTATATCAAGCCATTTCTCATTGGGAGTGGATCATGTGTGAAGAATGAAATGAAAATGTATTGTATCAGCTGCCGTCGGATCGTGCTGATGATAGAGGGTGTTAGTGTGTTTAAAACCGGTTTCTACAGATATGATATGCCGATGGGAATATGTAGAGAGTGTAACACTGTCACATCCAATACATCATTTCTTATAGTGCAAGATAGTTGAATGATTAGTCGTATAAGACACATCAAGTGAGGGTACGAATAGACTCATATTATGTAATGTGTATAATTAGGGATAATTGAACGTGCGTCATTTGGCAAAGGAGAATCGATTTCATGAAGCAGGAACCGCTGGTAAGATTGCTCGGGGTTACGAAGAAAATATCGTCCAAGGTTCTGGTTGATGATGTGACCTTAGATATCCTGCCTGGACAGATCTTCGGATTTCTTGGGCCGAATGGAGCAGGCAAGACAACGACCATTCGGATGATGGTGGGGCTGATGTCCATTACCAAAGGGGATATTACCGTCGGGGGTTACAGCATTCGGAACCATTATGAGCAGGCAGCCGCCCAGATTGGAGCGATTGTCGAGAATCCCGAGATGTATAAATTTCTGTCCGGTTATAACAATTTGAAGCATTTTGCGCGTATGATGCAGGGCATCACCAAAGAACGCATCGACGAAGTGGTGGAGCTCGTTGGGCTGGGCAACCGAATCCATGAGAAGGTGCAGACCTATTCGCTGGGGATGCGCCAGCGTCTGGGCGTGGCGCAAGCACTGCTGCATAGACCGAAGCTCTTGATTCTGGACGAGCCGACAAACGGCTTGGACCCACAGGGGATCCGGGAGCTGCGCGATTACTTGCGCAGATTGACGCAGGAGGAAGGGACGACGGTATTCGTATCCAGTCACCTGCTGTCTGAGATGGAGCTTATGTGTGATACCGTTGGTATTATTCGCCATGGCAAGCTGATTGACATCCGGAAACTTCGGACGGCTGAAGGGGAGCGGATGTTTGAGGAAACGGCATTTACTGTGAGTGATGCGGACGCTGCCGAAGGACTGCTCCAGGATTTTCAAGCGAGAGCCCAGGAACATCGAATTATCGTCCGTGGGGACCGGAACATGATTGCCGATATCAATGCGGTTTTGGTCGGAGCCGGCATTCAGGTGTATGCCATACAGCCGGTAACGCGGTCGCTGGAGGATCAATTTTTGGAAATGACGGGAGGGGGATCAGCCGTTGAGTAACTTTACCCGTCTTGTCGCCAATGAGAATATGAAGATTTACTACCGTGTACGGACATGGGTTATGCTGTCAATCCTGGTGTTGTTTAATGTGGCGATGCCTGCCATGCTGTACTTTACCAACGCACCGATGGATGTCTGGACCGTGTTTACCTGGACCGAAAGCTTCACCATTTATTTGAGTGCCATATTCTCGGTAATCATCGCTGCGGATCTTGTTGCCGGCGAATTTGCAGGAGGCACAATCAAATTGCTGCTGATTCGCCCGTGGAGCCGAGGCAAAATCCTGATGTCCAAATTCACGTCCCTGGTTCTATTTAATCTGCTCTGTGCGGGAATTACGGCTGTGGTGGGTATCGCTATCTCCATGCTGTTGTTCTCGGGCAACACGGGATTCTCTAGCGGATTTGAGGGATCGTCCATGAACAACTCCCTGCTGCTCCTGCTGACGGATACGATCCAGGTGTTTGTGATCTCGCTGATAGCCTTTATGCTATCTACCGTATTCCGTTCAGGCGGACTGGCGATTGGATTATCGCTGCTGGTTCTGTTCACCAAAGATATATTTGGTTTTATTTTCAATCCGGAACGGTTTCAATGGGCCAAATACTTGCTCTTTCTCCATACCGATCTGAGCGGGTATATCCAGTCTCCTATCGGACCGGGAGGAGTGGGTATCGGCTTCTCCGTTTCCGTTCTGGCTGCCTATTGCCTAGTGTTTATGCTCATCTCTTGGTTAGTCTTTACCAAGAGAGATGTAGCCGCATAGCGGGAACGACAGGATAAGAAAAGAGCTCCTTCTGCCGTGTGATCACATGGTTTTAGAAGGGGCTCTTTGATTGTGCCGGCTGAATGCAGCAGCCGGTCTATATAAAACTGCCGGGTTCAGGCATTCGTCCATATGCGGGGTTAACCTGCTTCCGGACGCTGAAGCGGCAGTGGGGTTTCGGTTGATTCTGAAGGAGCGGCGTTTGCGGCTTGATGTTCCATTACACTCGCGCCATGAAGGAGTCCGCCTTCCATAATGACGAGGGAATTGGCACACACATCTCCATACATTTGTCCGGTAGGCGTAATGGTCAGCTTATTCTCCGCTGTTACATCCCCGTAGATCTTGCCAGCCACAATGACCTCCCGGGCTGAGATGCTGGAGCGCGCAACAGCGTTCTCCCCGATGGTAACGCAGCCCTGACTCTCGATGGAGCCGTTAAAGCGTCCGTCGATCCGTAAATTATCCTCGCATTGCAGAACACCCTCAACTTCGCTCCCTGGTCCAATCAGCGTATCAGTCCGGTGGGATGGTCGCTTGTTCTTCTTCTTCATACTACATTCCTCCTATTAATGAATAATAAATGGATGGAACTTATTGCAGGTAAGGTATCGGGTCAACCGTCTGATTGTTTTTGACAACCTGAAAATGAAGATGAGGCCCTGTGCTTCTTCCCGAGGAACCCAGCTTGCCAATGGTTTCTCCTTGATTAACATGATCGCCTACCGATACATCCAGACTGTCCAGGTGCATGTACCAGGTTTCCAGGCCATTGGGATGTTTCACAATGATATAAAGGCCACGGGCTCCGCTGCGTTCGGCAGCAGTTACTTCACCGGCGCCTGCGGCATAAACCGGATCACCGATTTTGCCGGCAATATCGATGCCTGCGTGATAGGCCGAGCGCCCGGTGAAAGGATCGCTACGATAACCGAAGTTTGATGTCAGACGCTTGGACGTTGTCGGCCACAGTGAAGGCGTCCCTTCCCGTTTTTCCTGGGTTTCTTGCGCCTGGTCCAGCGTGCGTGGAATATGACGTTCCATGCTGGCTATCAATTGCTGAATTTCCACAAAATCATCTTGGGTCTCTTGGGCGAGGCTCAGCATTTCATTCTCATGAACGGCAATGAATTCCCCGCCGACATGTTGGTCGTTATCATCCGGAATGGAGGAGGTCTGTCCGGACAAGCTGCCGTGCTTCTGAATGAACTGCTGAAGTTCCTGTTCCAGCTGCTGCACGCGTTCCATCTGGACCTTCGTTTGCTCTGCTTCGCCCGATAGCTGAATGATGGCTTTATTGAGGCGTTCGATGGCTTCATCCTTGTCTGTGACCGTTACTTCCATCTTGATGGCTTCCAGGCTTTTCAGGGTTAACTGCTTCTCCAGCCCCATGATCGTTTGGGCTGATTGGATCTGCAAGGAAACAATCAATCCGGCGATTGACAAAATAGCGGCCGCAGGCACCGCTATCATCAGAGGTCTGGACAGCTGGATCTGTCTGACTGAATGCTGGGCATCCCGAAGCACCAGCAGGGTTAAGCGTTGTTTACGGTGTGCGGTTTTCATGGCATCTCCCTTCCCTACATAATGAATGGATCTTAATGGCTATCCGCTAGACTTGGCCAGCCCCTTATCTAGTATGTATTCTATTCTTTCGAAAACTATGTCAAAAATGATGAGATAAGAGAACTTATTCACTATGGTGCCAGATTGGGTAATTGAATAAATACATAAGGAATTGGTCAATGATGTAGTGTAGTTATTTTGCAGGTCTCGCATTCCAGTGCATTGTCATTTCTATTCAATAACCACTATTATTCATCGTGAGGAGGCTGCCGATATGGTGTGGCTTCTGCTTGCACTAATCACCTTTATTTTGCAGATGGCCGCGGTGCTGCTGCTTGAGTTCCGAAACCCGTCCAAGGCTGTGGCATGGCTGTTTATTTTATTTTGCCTCCCCTTGATCGGCTTCGTACTCTATTTCTTTGTGGCGCAGGATTATCAGAAGCGGTTGAAGATTCGTAAGCGGGGCTCCAGGCTATTCCAGGAAATCAGAGGGCATCTGTGGGATCGAGCCGCCGTTGTTAAGCGTAAAGAGGATATGAATAATCCCGGATTTCATCACAATGACCGTTTGTTTAATCTGCTCAATCATCTGTCGGAGAGTCCCATCACAGGCTGTAATCAGAGCCGGGTGCTGACGGATGGGGAAGAGACATACGATGCGATGCTGAATGCCATGGAACAGGCCAAGGAACACATTCATGTGGAGTTCTATATCTTTCGCCACGACCGGATCGGTACCCGGTTTCAGGATGTAATGATTCGCAAGGCAAAAGAAGGCGTTAAGGTACGTCTGGTTTGCGACGGATTGGGAAGTTATAAGCTTAAGAGAACGTTCATTCAACGGTTCAAAGAATCGGGGGTGGAGTTCTATTTCTTTCTGCCTGCCATGGTTTCGATGTTCAGCCGCAGAATCAATTACCGGAATCACCGCAAAATCGTTGTTGTGGATGGAACGGTCGGGTTTCTTGGCGGGATCAACGTCGGGGATGACTATCTGGGCGAGTACCCGAAAATGGGTTTTTGGCGGGATACGCATCTGGAGGTCAAAGGGGACGCGGTCTATTTTCTGCAAAATGTATTTCTGCACGATTGGAAGCTTGCCTCCGGCGAGCGCATTTCTGATTTTGGCCTGTATCCGGAGCATGAATGCACCGGAAATGAGCAAGTCCAGATCCTGAGCAGTGGACCGGATATGAACTGGAATGCCATCCAGGAGATGTGTTTTGGGGCGATTTCTGTAGCCAAAGAACGGATATGGATCACAACCCCGTATTTCATTCCAGATGAGGGGATATATGAAGCGCTGAAGACGGCTGCGGTGAGCGGCGTTGATGTACGGATCATTATTCCGGATCGTGCCGATTCCCGTCTGGTCAAGATGGCAAGCTTGTCTTACGTGGAAGAGCTGCTGGCAGCGGGAGTTACCTTCTATGAGTATGAAAAAGGCTTTATTCATGCCAAGGTATTGATCGTAGACGAGCTTCTGGGCTCGGTAGGTACGGCAAATATGGATATGCGGAGTTTCTTCTGTAATTTTGAGCTGACTGCCGTGCTGTTTGATCAGCAGCCCATAGAGCGCTTGGTATCGGACTTCAGGGAGGACCTGAGACAGAGCCGCCCTATTGATGCGGAGGCATTTCGGCAGCGGGGAAGATGGCAGAAAGCAGCGGAAATATTATGCCGCATGCTGTCGCCACTTCTATAACTGTAATATATTACATCGAATGTCATATTTAATAGAAAGCAAGTAAAAAGGAGGAAGAACTTTGAAATTTGGATGTCCAGCTTTTATTTATATGATAGAATATTTATATAAGTTCCACTTATAAATATATATTAACTTAGTTTCCATAAGTTGAACGGGGGAGATTTATGTCAAGTGATGTGAAGATTCTTGCACAAGTGAAAGCGGAGCAGCAGAAGCCGGAGAATCCCAAAGCAGGCTCAGCAACTTTGAAGATTCTCCGCCGTCTGGTGTTCTTAACTTTCGGTGCGGTATTGATGGCAATAGGGCTCGAAATATTTCTGGTGCCGAACAAGATTATTGACGGAGGAATTACCGGGGTATCCATTATGGTTTCTCATATCACAGAAATTCCGCTGGGGATATTCTTGACCTTGTTCAACCTTCCGTTTTTGTTTATAGGATATAAACAGATCGGAAAAACGTTCGCTCTATCCACGCTATACGCCGTATTGGTCATGTCCATTGGCACTTATTTCCTTCATCCAGTCGACCCGCTTACGATCGATCCGCTGCTTGCTGCCGTGTTCGGTGGCGTTCTCCTCGGTATTGGGGTTGGCTTAGTTATCCGATCCGGTGGCTCCCTGGATGGAACGGAAATCGTGGCTATCCTGATCAACAAGAAGTCACCGTTCTCTGTCGGTGAAATCGTGATGTTCATCAATGTGTTTATTCTGGGCAGTGCAGGTTTTGTTTTCGGATGGGATCATGCCATGTATTCACTCATTGCTTATTACCTGGCGTTTAAACTGATTGATATTACGATTGAAGGTATTGATCAATCCAAATCGGTTTGGATTATCAGTGACAAGCATAAGGAGATTGGTGATGCATTGACCCAGCGTTTGGGACGCGGCGTTACCTATCTGGATGGAGAGGGTGCTTACTCGGGCGATAGCAAGAAGGTCATTTTTGTTGTCATTACCCGCCTGGAGGAAGCGAAGCTGAAATCCATTGTGGAAGACTGGGACTCCCAAGCCTTTGTTGCCATCGGCAACATCCATGATGTGAAGGGCGGTCGCTTTAAGAAGAAGGCAATCCATTAATATGATACCGATATATAGGTTTCACCCGTGTTGTTTAACAGCGGGTGGAACTTTTTTTATTTAGCGAGTATGAGAATTCAGTTAACGTTTTTTTATTGACGATGTGAACTGGAGTTTTATTTGTAAATCCAGTAAGTTCCACTTATAATAGGAACATATGTTTGTTAAAATTAAGGGTATACCCAACCTTTATCATGGCAGTATCCGAGGGGAGGAAGAGGAATGGCTCATACGCAATACGAACGCATAACCACTAAACAAACATTAAACAGGGTGAAAGAAGAGAGGATGCCCTTCGATTGGTCCATTAATCCGTATCGTGGCTGCGGACATGGGTGCAGTTTTTGTTATGCCCGTGCTTTTCAATCGTTTATCGGCATGGGGGCAGAGGACGAATTCCAGCATCATATCTTTATGAAGGCAAATGCGGCCGAAGCACTGGAGAAGCAGCTATTGAGCGCGGCGAGGAAGTTTGATCATGATATTGAAGCGATGCGCACATCCATTGGACAGGTTACGATCGGTACGGCAACGGACCCGTATCAGCCGATCGAGGGCAAAGAGGGAATCACGCGGGAATGCTTGAAGCTGCTCGCCAAATACCGTATCTCTACCAGCATTACAACGCGCTCTCCACTCGTGCTGAGGGACATGGACATTTTGACCCGGATGGAGAATGTGTCGGTCAACATCAGTTTGAATACGCTGAACGGGGACATCATCCGAAAGCTGGAGCCTGCATCACCGCACCCAGGGGGCAGGCTTGAAGCGATGCGCGCTTTATCGGCAGCCGGCATAACGACAGGACTGTTTGTTGCACCCGTGCTGCCTTTTCTGACGGATGATGAATCAGAGTTGAAGGAGCTTTTGTCCCAGTCGAAGGAGAGGGGCATTTCTTTTGCCATGATCTCATTGCTGAGGCTGTCTCGCGATGTGAAGAAATGGTATATCGAGACGCTTAAACACCAGTTCCCCGATGTGGTTCAGTCTTATCGCGAATTATATAGGCAAGGCGCCTATGCAGAAGAACACTACGTTCATGCTTTTAAGTCGATGGCGGCCCGACTGCTCAGCGAATATGATCTGAGCGGTCAGAGCAAGCGGGAGCCTGCTGCCATCACGGGTGCGAATGGGACGAATTCGGGCTTCTCTCAACCATTCGAAATATCGGACGAAGGGGGTCATAATCTTCATCTGCCACAGCCAGACATGGCTGGATCACCAAAGCCGAAAAAGCTGCCCCAACCGGCTGTGCCAGTTTCCCGGGAGGAACTGATGCCGGATATTGAGCAGCTAGCCTTTCCTTTTTGACGCGTTCTTTCCTTGGGATGTCAGGTGACGGATGACATTTTCGATCGGTTGCGGAGGCAATGCTTGCAGCAGATCCCCCTTTTCTTGCAGACGCTCTACAATGTTCAGCAGGTGGAATTCTGTAGGCGAAACATCCCGATGGACCTCTTCCCAGGTCAGCGGGGTAGAGACGGTCGCAAGCTTGCGCGCCCGAGGTGTATAAGGAGCAGCAAGGGTTCTTCCGCTATAGTGCTGTAGATAATCGAAATAGATTTTATCCCCGCGATTTTTCATAAGCCGCTCGATGGTGAACAGCTTAGGGAATTTCTCCGTCACATATTGGCCTACGAATTGACCGACTGCGCGAAGCTCATCAAAAGTTACGCCTGCCGGAATCGGGACGATGATCTGAACCCCGGTTGCGCCGGAGGTTTTTGGCACAGAGTTCAGCCCCAAGGAGTTCAGCACATTGCCAACGATTGCAGTTGCCTCCATGATCCGGGGTTCCTCTGGCAGGGTCGGATCCAGATCAATCATCCATTCGCAGGGCTGATCGCTGCCTGCCAAATGCAGCGACGGATGAAACTCAAGTGCAGCCAGATTCCCGAGCCAGAGCAGCTCGGGCAATCCATTCAGCAGCACATAATTAATGTTCTCATGCACATAGGTGTGCACAAAAGGAGGCAGCGGCTCCGGCGCATTTTTCTGATAGAACGATTCGCCTTGCACCCCATGCGGGTATCGGATGGTAGTCAGCAGCCTTCCCTGGCAATATCGAAGCAGGAAAGGCGATATCGCTGCGAGTTTTTGCAAATACATGGCCTTGGTAATGCCGACCTCCGGCCACAGCGGTTTGTCCGGATTGGTAATTTGAATCTCCTGACCTTCAATGTTCAAGGTTCCTTTGACGGTACGGGCCATGCTGCTTACACCCCCTCAATCGAGACAAGTTTGGGATGGCGCATCATGCCGTCCTGACTCCACTCGAGAAATGTAACCTGCACCGTCAGCGGCTGACTGAGCCAGGCAAGCTGTTCTTTTTTCAGGTCATTATGGAGTGCGTGCCAAGCGGCCCCAGCCTGGTGGCTTTCCGCATACTGCAGCAGCTTTTTTTTGGTCTGTTCATTAAGCCCGAGGGATGCTCTGCCGATATAGCTGCCCTCGTCATCGGCAATAACCAGGCTGGCTACGCGGCCCTCCCTCATGATGAGTCCAACAGCCGTGGCTTTCATGTTAACGGCAATTTTCTTTTTGTACCAATCCCGATGCTTCTTGCCTTCGCGATATGGAGAGCTGAGGCGCTTCATTACAATGCCTTCCCAGCCTCGTTCCTCGGCCCAATTCCATAAATGCTCGCCCTCAAGAAACAGATCTGCGATCAGAAGACCCGGCGTGGCGGAAACGGCTTCCTTCAGCCGGTGATGGCGTTCAAGATAAGGAAGCTTGCGCAGGTCCTGATCGCCGTCCACCAGAATGTCGAACAAGACATACGTGAACAGAGGAGCGTGCGTGCTGATGGCACGCGATCGCTCCCGCTGGAGAACCTTCTGGAACACGGGTCGACCTAATTCCGGATGAAAGTAGACAACCTCACCATCCAGGAGAAGACGCCGTTCATTCAGCCCGGATAATGCCTGAACGACTTCGGGATACAGGGAGGTTTTATCCAACAGCTTACGGGAGTACAGAGATACGCCGCTAGGGTCTACTCCGGCCAGAATTCGCACGCCGTCCCATTTCAATTGGTATCCCCACTCCTCACCCGTGGTGATCTGTTCCGTCGAGATTGGGGCCATTGGCTCCTTAGGCAGCATATTCTGCAGCTGTCCCATGCCGATCAGGAATCAGAATCGGATTTCTTGGATTTAGTGCTCCGGCGCTTCGGCTTCGGTGCATCCGTATCCGCTTCACCGCCGCTGACCTTGGCGGCAGGCTCCTTGGCCGCGGTTTTCCGGGTGGACTTACGCGGTTTCGGTTTCGTGCCGGGGTCCGTTCCGATCGGCTTCACAGCTTCGATGCTGGCCTGAAGGGCAGCCATCAGATCGACGACATTGGTCTCCTGACGGGCAGGAGCTATCTTGATCTCTTCGCCGGATACTTTGCTGTTGATAAGATCCAGCAGACGCTCTCGATAATCATCGGTATATTTCTCAGGATCGAAGGGAGTCGATAGCTGATCAATCAGCAGTTTGGCCATATCCAGCTCCTTGGAATTGACCTCGGTTTTCTCAGGCAAGTTCGGTACTTGGGATATCGGGCGGATTTCATCGGGATAGAATATGGTCTCAATCGAAAGACATTCGTCCAGCACCCGAATCGCGGCAAGGCTGCTCTTCGAGCGGATGGCGATTTTGGCGATGCCGATCTTGCCAGACTGCTTCATCGCTTCCAGCAGCAGCCGATAGGCATTGGCGCCGGCTTGGTCCGGCGAGAGGTAGTAGGTTTTTTGAAAGTAAATCGGGTCGATTTCGGTCAAATCCACAAAGTCCAGAATGGTAATGTTTTTACTGTTCTGTTCCGCGAGCTGATCCAGCTCCTCTTTTTCAAAGAGCACGAACTTGCCCTTCTCATACTCGTACCCCTTCGTAATCTCCTCCCAGGCCACTTCCTCTTCACATACAGGGCATTTACGAATGTAAGAGAGCGGGCTGCCGCATTCCTTGTGAATGTAACGCATAGAAATATCCTTGTCTTCTGTAGCCGAGAACATCTTGACAGGCACATGCACCAGACCAAAGCTGATAGCGCCCTTCCATACCGTATGCATTCTATGAAACCTCCTATCAAATTCTAATATGTTTGAGTATGACCGTGTAGTAAACGCTATTTACGCCGACTATAAATGGTGTGTTTCAAAAAGTCAGGTTTTCAGCACCGAGAAGGTTGGATGAAGGTAGGGACTGAGGAGCGGAGCGTAGGCAAAACCTACGTGAGCACCAGAAGGCCCGTCTGAATTCAAAATTCGATGTCGATTAAGCTTCATGTGCTGCTTCGTGATCAAAAGATGACTTTTTGAATTACCTCTAAATGTGTGTTTCAAAAAGTCAGGTTTTCAGCACCGAGAAGGTTGGATGAAGGGAGGGACTGAGGAGCGGAGCGTAGGCAAAACCTACGTGAGCACCGGAAGGCCCGTCTGAATTCAAAGTTCGATGTCGATTAAGCTTCATGTGCTGCTTCGTGATCAAAAGATGACTTTTTGAATTACCTCTATTAGTGTGCCCAAAAAAAGACTCTAGTATGAGTTATAGCCCCGGATTGCATAATTAGAACTGTTTTGAGGCATATTGACGATGAACTCTGCCCGCATAAGGAGGTAATCTTCATCATGATGGAGCCTAATGAAACCAATACGTCAGAAGAGATACAGAAGGACCGGGCTTCTGATCATTCCGCTGCGCAGCCGGTCAACGGTGAAACGGTGGATTGGAACAGCCTGACCTCGGAGGAGAGCGAGCTATCTCGGGAATCTACAATGTTCGATATTGACCGGATGATCAACGAAGGTCTTGGCGGAGGCAATGTCACGCTGGACAACGGGCTGATTGGTCCTTCGACGACCGATACAATGGAGGTCGTGGACGAGTCGCCAAGAGAGACGGAGAAGGGGGATTAACGAATGGATGTACAACGCGCAGTGGAAATTTTTAACTCGAAGGATACGCATAAGGTCAACCTGGAAGGGGAGTCGGTGTGGATCGAGCATGTGGATCAGCAGAACGGGATGGCTACGGTTCAGGTGGGTTCCCGACCAACCAATACGATGACGGTCAACGTTGACCGGTTGAAAGAAGGGGAATAGTTTCCCGCAGGGTATCTGCTTCCGAGAAGCAGTATGAATACAACATGAGCATGAACACCAAAACAACACACCTTGGTCGAGATTCCATGACGCCGGAACCCGGATAAGGTGTGTTTGTGCTGGATTCGTCCGTTAAGTAATCCCCCCTGAGAAATAATCGGATATCGCCAGTCAGCAGATCAGGGGGTTACGGTGTCATTATTCATAGTGTATCTTTGTTCCGGTATAACTATAATGTTTGATCTGTGACTACATAGTATTAGTCTTCCAAACCTAGTTAACGCTTACCTTTTTTCACCTCTGTGAATCGGGAATACTCATTTTCTTGCAGCGGATTGGGAGGACCGATATAATGAAGATCAAGTATTTTTAGATATGGGCAAAATAAATAAAGGGTGGGTTATCTGTGAACAATGGCCGTACGGAAGGCCAGTTTCGAATGACTTCAAGCAGTCTGGAGGAGACGGAGCAGCTGGCTGCATGGCTGGCCATGCGGGCCGAAGCAGGGACGGTCATCGGTCTGGATGGAGATCTTGGAGCAGGAAAAACGGCATTTTCCAAACAATTTGCACAGCATCTTGGTGTGAACGGGGTTGTGAATAGCCCGACATTTACAATTATCAAAGAATATGAGGGGCGTCTGCCGCTCTACCATATGGATGTGTACCGGTTATCGGTGGATGAAGCGGATGAGCTTGGACTGGACGAATACTTTTTTGGCGAAGGGGTTTGCCTCGTGGAGTGGAGCAGCCTGATCACCGAGCTGATGCCTGAGCGGTATCTGCATATCCATCTAGAAACGACAGGGGAAGCTCACCGGAACATCACACTCACAAGCCAGGGCGAGCCCTATGGTGAGTGGTGCCGGGATTTGAATGAAAAATGGGGTAGCATGAATGAACAACAATGACACGAAGCCGCAGCAGCGGTTTTTGGCGCTGGATACGTCTACGGCATCGCTTGCGGTATCCGTGATGGAGAAGGACAAGCTGCTGTCAGAAGTGAATACGAATGCGGACCGCAACCACTCGGTGCATCTGCACCCGGTGATGGCACAAGCGCTTGCAGAAGCTGGAGTTGGTATGGACCAGATCGAGGGCATTGCTGTCGGGATCGGCCCGGGTTCATACACGGGTATCCGGATTGCAGTAACTGCGGCAAAAACGTTGGCATGGGCCAACCACATTCCGGTCGTTGGAATATCCAGTCTGCATGCCTTGGCATGGGGAGGCCTGGAATCCGGGTGGGATTCAGCTTCGGCTGAGAAGGGAACCCACTGGGTTATTCCGCTGCTGGATGCCAGGCGGGGACAAGTGTACACGGCATTATTCGCCGCAAGTGCAGAGCGCCAGGAAGAAGCCCCGGTACGTATAGAAGCAGACGGCATTCGTCTGATGCAGACCTGGGTGAATACCATTGCGGAACGAATATCCCGCCTTCCCGAAGAAGAGCGACCCGTCTGCATATGGTTTGTGGGAGAAGTCGATCTCCATGCCGAGACAGCCCGTCAGCTCGAACCGGGGTTTGAAAACAGGGTGCACATCCACCCGTATTCTCTTGAAGGGCGCTGGATGGGGTACCTGGGAGCAGCCCGGCTGTTATCCGGGGAAGCGGACGATTTGCATACACTGATACCCAATTATACACAGCTTTCCGAAGCGGAAGCGAACCTGCTGCGTAAGCGGTGAAGGGAGCGTAGGATTCGTCATGGATCAGCAGAATATGCCGGCAGAAGGTGAAGACGGTTTGTCCTTTCGGTTGATGACCCTGGAGGATATACCGGAGGTTCTCGTGGTGGAGCGCGAAGCATTCACTGTACCCTGGACCGAGGAAGCCTTTCACAATGAGCTGAAACTGAATCATTTTGCACGTTATATGATTATGGAATATGAAGGCCACACCGTTGGATATGCGGGCATGTGGACGATTGTGGATGAAGCACACGTTACGAATATTGCGCTGCTGGAGCAGTACCGCGGCCGCAAGTGGGGCGATCGTCTGCTTACGGAACTGATGAAGACCGCTGCGTATATGGGAATGGAAAAAATGACGCTGGAAGTTCGGGTATCCAACCATGTTGCCCAGCGCTTATATATTAAAAAAGGATTTAAACCAGCCGGTGTCCGGAAGGGCTATTATTCCGACAACCAGGAAGATGCACTTATTATGTGGGCAGATCTGCCCCCTTACCGGGAGGACGATGGCGAGGAAGGAAGTCATGGGCTACTATGAAGGATGAAATGACAGATCGGCAGCATAGCTGCATATTAGCGATAGAAACGAGCTGTGACGAGACTTCGGTTGCCGTTGTGAAGGACGGACACGAGGTATTGTCCAGCGTCATTGCGAGTCAGATTGAAACGCATAAAGCATTTGGCGGGGTGGTGCCTGAGGTGGCTTCCCGCAAGCACGTGGAGAGCATCACGTTAATTATAGAGGAAGCCGTGGCAAAAGCCGGAATTGACATGAAGGACTTGTCGGCGATAGCCGTCACACAGGGCCCTGGTCTGGTTGGGGCGCTTCTGGTCGGTGTTATGGCTGCAAAAAGCCTAGCGTTTGCGCTTAACAAACCCCTGATCGGCACGCATCATATTGCCGGCCATATTTATGCCAACCGGTTTGTGGGAGATATCGAGTATCCTTGCATGGCGCTGGTTGTTTCCGGAGGCCATACCGAGCTGGTCTACATGAAAGACGAGGGCAGCTTCGAACTGATTGGCAGAACGCGGGATGATGCGGTTGGCGAAGCGTATGATAAGGTGGCAAGGGCGCTTGGGTTTCCCTATCCCGGAGGTCCGCATGTGGATCGTATGGCACTCGAAGCCGAGGGGGTTGTGGACCTGCCGCGCGTGTGGCTGGAGCCGGATTCGTATGATTTTAGCTTCAGCGGCCTGAAATCGGCTGTATTAAATGTTGTGAATCAGAGCAAAATGCGTGGAGAGGAAGTCCGGACGGAGGCCATAGCCCGCGGCTTTCAGGAATCTGTTGTAGAAGTGCTGGTGGAGAAGGCCGTACGCGCGGTCAGAGCTTACGATGCCAAGCAGCTGCTGCTGTGCGGTGGCGTAGCGGCCAACCGCGGGCTTCGCAAAGAACTATCTGAGCGATGCGAACGGGAAGGAATTTCACTGACCATTCCACCATTTCAGTATTGCACCGATAACGGGGCGATGATTGCTGCCGCAGCGCATTTGAAATGGAAGCAGGGCAGCTTTACGCCGCTGGATATGAAGGCCGATCCGCAAATGCCGCTCGAAATTTGGGCAGCGCTATGAAGCTAAAAGCTTCTTGACACCTCACTGCATAGCACGTATAATCATGATCAAATTCCAGATTGTTGAAACGCGATGAACAGGATTAGTATGGTTACCCTTGGATGAAGAGAACTGCGGGACGGTGCAACGCAGTCGATAGGGACCTGAACTCACCTGGGAGCGGAGCAGGGGAACCTTACGCAATGAAATGGCCTATGGTTAAGGCTTGAATGAGATTGCGGAGTTTGACTTTGCTACGGAATGGCCTCCGTGAGAATGGCTGCGCACAAATAACTTGTTATTTGGCGGCTGAGGGGGCTTCAAGGACCGGGCATGTATAGCCTGGGAGCTTAAAGTCAACAAGAGTGGTACCGCGATAGGATAGCCTGTCGTCTCTTGCATAAAGAGACGGCAGGCTTTTTTGCATGCCGGGATATCTCTAGCAGGCTGTGGGGAACCATTGACAGATTAATGAAATCGCGCAGCGGGGGCAGGTGTCCGGAGAAGCGGTCCGCAGATAGTAAGGATTCGGCATAACAGCATATCGAATAAACGTGATGAACGGGAGCAGTAGAAGGAAGCTGTCTTACAGAGAGCTGCGGGTAGGTGTAACGCAGCGGCAGCAGCCTTTGAATCTCGCCCGGGAGCGGAAGAGGGGAACAACGCATTCGCTGATGGTTCGACAGGAACCAATGGCTTACCATGCTAAAGTACTCTCTTTCGGAGAATCCTCCGTAATCAGGAGGTTCATCTTAACTCATAACCGGCCGGTATGAGGAGCAGATGGACAGTGAGTGGACGCTAATATGTCACAGCGATAGCTGCTTGTGAACAGGCGTCAATTAGAGTGGTACCACGGAGGGTCTAAGCCCGTCGTCTCTTATGTTTAAGAGATGACGGGCTTTTTTTGCTGCCGGCAGCAGCTGGGTGGGATATGCGGACGCAAGTCGACGTGCGGACGTAAAGCGAACATAGCTAGAATGGGATGACTGAGATTGACCCGGAATATCTATCCGGGATATACCATAACCAGGGAGGAACAAGGAAGATGACGGAGTCCATGAGAACGATCCAAATTTTTGATACCACTTTACGGGACGGGGAACAGGCACCGGGGGCAAGCCTTCAGCCTGAGCAAAAGATTGTGCTGGCCGGCAAACTGGCTGAGCTGGGGGTTGATGTAATGGAGCCTGGCTTCCCAGTGTCCAGTCCAGGTGAGTTTGCCGCCGTTCAGGCCATCTCAAGACAGCTGCAGCAGGTGGAGATTTGCGGATTTGCACGCGCAGTGAAAGGGGATATTGATGCTGCTGTTCAGGCAACCCGGGACGCAGCCAGAAGACGGATCCATCTGTTCATTTCCTCTTCCGACATCCATCTTCGCCATCAACTGCGCATGAGCCGTCCCGATGTTGTAGCAAGGGCACGAGAGATGACAGCTTATGCGAAGCAGTTCAGCGATGTGGTGGAGTTCACAGCGATGGATGCCTCGCGCACAGGAATCGATGACCTGATTGAAATGGTGGAAGCCGTCATTGAAGAGGGAGCCACGATTATCAACCTGCCGGACACGGTCGGTTATGCGCTTCCGAATGAGTATGGCGAGATGTTCCGCCGTGTACGGGAAGGTGCGCGAGGCGGAAAGACAGTAGCGTACAGCGCCCATTGCCATAATGATCTGGGATTGGCTGTTGCAAACAGCCTGGCCGCCATTCAGAATGGTGCCAGCCAGATTGAGGTTACCGTAAACGGGGTAGGCGAACGCACAGGCAACTGCGCATTGGAGGAGCTGGTGATGGCTCTTTCTACACGGGGTGACATGCTGCGTGCGGAGACGGGGATTACAGCGGAAAAGCTGTACGAAGTCTCCCGCCTCGTTAGCGGAGCCATGCATTTTCCTATTGCCTTCAACAAGCCGGTGGTCGGTCGAAATGCCTTCCAGCATGAGTCTGGCATTCATCAGGATGGTCTTCTGAAGGATCGAAGCACCTACGAGATTATGGACCCGGACAAATTGGGCATTCCGCGCAGCATGATCGTGCTGGGCAAGCATTCCGGCCGTCATGCCTTGAAGGATCGTCTGGCCCGTTACGGGGTTCAGCTCGATGGGGCCGAGATGGAAACCTTGTATGACACATTCAAGGAGACGGCTGACCGCCAGAAGGTGGTCAGTGATGATCAGCTGCTGCAGATGGTCAGCAGCACGCTGGGTAAACCGGCGCAGGTGTATGAGCTGACAGAGGCGCAGGTGATCTCGGGTACGGGAAGAAGCCGTGTTGCAGCCGTAACGCTTCGTCATCTGAGCGAGGAAACGGAAGCCACCTATTCCAGTGTAGCAGAGGGACCCGTGCAAGCCGTCATATCGGCGATTAGCCAAGGCATTAGCAGCGATATCACCTTTGGCGATCTGGAGCTCCATTCTTTGAGCAGCGGGGAAGATGCGCATGCGGAGGCCGCAGTTACCGTCGAGAAGGCCGGCAAGATTTTCCGCGGAACGGCTGTACACCAGGATATCGTCATGGCAGCGGGTATGGCCTATGTCGCTGCATGCAACTCGGCATTGATGTCGGTGTAGGTGGAACAGCAGAGTTCGGGATACAACCACAACCGAAAGTTTGATTACGCAGAGTTCTCGTCGCGTTGTTGATTCACATGAGAGCGGTCGATGTCATATACACCTGCCTTGATTCAGAAATGGAAGCTAAGCTCATGACATTATAAATGGGGACGGAACCGGTGGAGCCCATTACGGTGTGGATGCTGGCAAGCGTGCAGATGGAGGATTTCAGCAGATGTTGCTGCTGACGAGAATTACTTTGTAAGAAGCGGGATGTGAATCCCCGTGTAATGAGCTGTTCCCACAGCTAGTGACCTTCCGACTTTCAGAATGAGGAAGGTCGCTTTTTTTATAAAAACTCAGTATAACTTGGATTGAAATAGAAGTAATTCTATATAGCAGCTCATTATATAGGAAATATAAATCTGTCAAGTTGTGAACAACGTTATCCACATATTCGCCCGAAAATGTGCATAAGCAAAAAAAATGTCGATAAATCAGTGTTTTGCAAAGCTTTGAAAAAAGGGGACAGGATTTTCAGATTTTATGGTCAAAACTGTGGATAGTGTGCATAACTTGGTGGATAAAGTTGGATACAGGACCGGAAATGCGTGTTTAACAATAAAAAAATGGCCATTTCGGCCATTTTCAAGTTGAACTTATGCACCATTGTTGGGGATAAGTTTGTGTATAAATGCAAAACCTCATTTGAAACACTTTTGTGAAATTTTTTTTACGATTCCAGCAATGACTCCCATTCGGCAAAAATCTGCTCAAGCTGACGTTTTTTCTCCTCTAACGATTGCTGCCGTTCCTGGAGGGCCATATAATCCTGATAGATCTCAGGCAGTGTCATTTCGGTCTCCAGTTCGGAAATTTCCGATTCCAAAGTATGAATCTGCTCCTCAAGACTTACGAGCTTGCGCTGACGGTTGCGTTCCTCCCGTTTCGCTTGCTTCTCAGCTTCAAAGGAGACGGCCCCTTGTTTCTCGGCTGAAACCTCTGCTTTCCCCTCCTGTTTCAGGGTGTGGCGGGCAAACGGCTCGGAAGGCTCATCGTTCATATCCAGAATTTCCTGCTTTTTCTCCGTATAGTCGTCATAATTACCCAGGAAATGTTGAATGCCGTCCGGATGAAGTTCGAGAATGCGCTCCGCCATTTTATTAAGGAAATAACGGTCATGGGATATGAACAATAAAGTGCCTTCGTAATCCATCAGCGCCGATTCCAGCACCTCTTTTGCAAATAAGTCAAGATGGTTCGTAGGCTCGTCCAGTATAAGCATGTTGGCTTCCAGCAGCATGAGTTTGGCAAGTGAGACACGTGCTTTTTCACCGCCGCTTAAGGAGCTGACCTTCTTGAGCACATCCTCGCCGCTGAAGAGAAAGTTGCCGAGAACGGTACGAATACGCGCTTCTTCCATATGAGGATAGGTCCCCCATAGCTCTTCCAGAACCGTGTTGCTCGGGTTAAGCTCTGACTGCTCTTGATCATAGTAGCCAATTTTCACTTTTGTGCCCCATTGCAGCGATCCGGCTGAGGGCTTCATCGTACCAATCAGACATTTAAGCAGCGTTGATTTGCCGACCCCGTTAGGACCGATCAAAGCGACGGTTTCTCCACGACTGAGGTCAAAGGAAGCTTGTCTGAACAAGGGCTTGCCTTCCTCAAACGAGAGCGACAGGTCACGTACATGAAGCACATCTTTACCCGACATATACTCGGCTTCAAAAGAGAAGTGTGCCTTCTTAAGATCACCCAGCGGTTTGTCCAGCCTATCCATCTTGTCGAGCGCTTTGCGCCGACTCTGCGCGCGCTTGGTTGTTGAAGCTCGAACCAGATTGCGCTGAATAAAGGTCTCCATACGGGAGATTTCATCCTGCTGCTTCTCATATTGTTTAAGCTGGGATTCGTATTCGGCGGCTTTCAGCTCAATGTAACGGCTGTAGTTACCCGTATATTTTTTGGAATGACGGCGTTCAATTTCAACGATGGTTGTAACAAGCCGATCCAGGAAATAACGGTCATGGGAAACGACGAGTAATGAGCCGGAATATCCGCGCAGATAATCCTCCAGCCAGGTGAGAGTCGCGATATCCAGATGATTCGTCGGCTCATCGAGCATGAGCAGATCGGGTGCCTGAAGCAATATTTTTGCAAGAGCAAGCCTGGTCTTCTGCCCGCCGCTTAATGTAGCAATGGAGGTGTCCGGCGAAAAGCTGCCAAAGCCCATGCCGTGCAGCACGCTGCGAATCCGTGTTTCGATCTCATACCCGCCTTGATCCTTGAACCAGTCGGAGCGGATCGCGTAACGATCCAGGAGCTCCTGATATTTTTTGGGGTCCTCGCTCGATTTGGGGTCGGCAATTTGCTCCTCCATCTGACGAAGCTCACGCTCCATCTCCAGCAGAGGGGTGAAGACATCCAGCATCTCATTCCATATCGACGAATCAGACTGAAGTCCGCTGTTCTGGGCAAGATAACCGACGGTGGTTTCCTTAGCCTTGAATATCTGTCCGCCATCGTAAGACATTTCGCCAGCCAAAATTTTAAGGAGCGTCGATTTGCCAGCTCCATTCACACCAACGAGTCCGATTCTTTCGCGTTCAAGCACTTGTAAATTGATCCCGTCCAGTACGGGCGTAACACCATATAATTTGGTAATGCCATTGGCTTGCAGCAGCATGTTATGTGAAACCTCCATCATTCTATATGATTCATTCTTCATTATAAGAAAAACGTCTACCGACGTATATTCTAAGAAGATAGACCGCGTTTAGAAATTGTTTCTGTTGCGATATCAGGATGGCCATGCTGTTGAGGTTCATGCGCTTCTGATATCTTAAAATAAGTGTACATGAAAATGGCCGAACAATCGACCATGATTGGCGACTTCCGGCATTCTTGGCTAAAGGAAGGAACAGTGGTAAACTAAACTTAATTATGAGCGTGAGAGGAACGATCACGTTGTTGAACCCTGAAGAAGAAATTAAGCGGGTATCCGCAAAGCATGCCCTGCGCAGGAGCATGACCTTACGCAGGGATGAGTTATCCGATGAAGAACGGACCAAGCGGTCGAAGCAGGCTTGCGAGATGGCTTCGGAGGTTATGAAAGAGTGCCATGTTCAGAGCATGATGATTTATGTTCCATTCCGTTCCGAGCTGGATTCGCGGCCGCTTGTCGAGTGGGCATGGGAGCATGGGTTGCAAGTTATCGTTCCCCGCAGCCTACCCCAAGATCGATCGATGGAACTGTATGAGCTTCAGAAATGGGATGAGCTGATCCCGGGAGCATACGGTATCCAGGAGCCCGATCCGCAGAGGTCTAAGATGTTTATGAATGACGTACCTGATATCATCTGGGTACCAGGGCTTGCGTTTGACAGGAACGGCGGAAGACTAGGGTACGGCGGCGGTTATTATGACCGGCTGGCGGACAGGCTTTGTCATGAAGTGCATGATGCGGCTCGCCTCAAGGAGCCCTTGTGGGTGGGAATAGGCTACGAGGTTCAGGTGTTGGAGCATGTTCCAATGGAAGAACACGACAGAGTCTTGGACGGTTTGGTTACCGACCTGGGATATTCAGGGAAGGCCGGACCTGGTTTACGGAGGGATAACGAATGGAATTGAGTCACTTTAATAATCAAGGAAGAGCACGAATGGTAGACGTCAGTGAGAAGGATGTGACGGCACGGACAGCGGTAGCGAAGACCACGGTCCGAATGCAGCCGGACACGCTGATCCGCATCCAAGAAGGAAAGATAGGCAAGGGAGATGTACTCGCGGTAGCACAGGTTGCAGCCATAATGGCAGCCAAGAACACGTCGAACTGGATTCCGATGTGTCATCCTCTTCCGCTGACCGGTGTTAACGTGGAATTCAGTGATAATGCAAGAGATGAATTATATATAGAAACAACTGTGAAAACGACAGGCAAAACCGGTGTTGAAATGGAAGCTTTAACGGCTGCTTCGGCAGCTGCCCTCACGGTCTATGACATGTGCAAGGCATTGCAGAAAGACATGATCATCGGTCCGACCCAACTGGTGAGCAAAACCGGCGGCAAGAGTGGGGATTACATACAAGAAACAACTTAGGCATGCATAGATACAGGAGATATTCGGACGAGTGGGAAGGAGAGAGAGCAGATGGTGTGGAAAACGGCGATCCTGACGGCGAGCGACAAAGGTTCGCGGGGGGAACGCGAGGATACGAGCGCTCAGGTTATTCGGGAATTGGTGGAGGAAGAGCTGAGCGGTGAAATTATCGAATACCGGATCGTACCGGATGAGCAGGACGAGATTATTGCTGCACTGATTGAGCTTACGGACTATTACCAAGTGGATCTCGTGCTGACGACAGGGGGAACGGAACTGGCGGTTCGTGATGTTACCCCCGAAGCAACAAGACGGGTCATTGAGCGTGAGGTGCCTGGCATTGCGGAAGCCATGCGAGCTACGGTTATGCAGAAGAATCGAAGTGCAATGCTGTTTCGAGGCGTATGCGGCGTTCGCGGCCGTACCCTGATTGTCAATCTGCCGGGCTCCCCAAAAGGCGTGCATGAGAATCTGGCTGCCGTCATGGACCAGCTTCCGGAAGCATTGTTAATGGTAACGGGGCAGTATCGGGAGCAGCTCTGAGGGGAACCCTATTAGATAATTATGTAAATAAACTGTCACGATTCTAGACTGTTTATGTGATTTACATTATGGTATGATGGCGATATATGAGCTTGTCAATTGCTGTCGTGCGATAATTTCTTTGAAGTTAAAACCTGTTGTAGTGCAAGGCATGATGGATTTAGGTCATCCTGAAGTCCTTTTGAAGGCATAGAGCAGGACGAGGAGGAGAATAGATATGAGTCAAATCGGAGTGCCGGGTATTATTTTGCTCGTCATTTTGGCGCTGCTCTTGTTCGGACCGAACAAGCTTCCTGAGCTTGGACGTGCGGTCGGAAGAACTTTCCGTGAGTTTAAGGATGGTGCGCGCGAGATTATTGCTGACGATGCACCTGCGAAGAAGAAGGAAGAGGCTCCCCAGCAAGCCGTTGCCGCTGAACCGTCCAAGGTTGAAGACAAGCGTCTTCCGGAATAATACTAGAATGCAAGGCGTGAAGTCCCTTCCTTCGGGAGGGATTTTGTTTTGCCAGGGTCACATACAGGGTGGTGTCTAACATGTCAGAGCAAGTGAAAGATATGGCGCTTGTCGAGCATTTGGGCGAGCTTCGCAAACGAATCATTATCGTTCTCGTGGTATTCATAGCCGGACTGATTGCAGGGCTTTTTGTTGCGGAGCCGATCTATCATTATTTGACGGCAGCGGAAGAAGCGAAGAACTTTGAACTGCATGCTTTTTCCTTCTGGGATGGCATCGGGATTTATATGAAAATTGCTGCGATTTTCTCATTGGTTATCTCGGTTCCGCTGATCTTCTATCAGTTATGGGCGTTCGTAAAGCCTGGACTTCGCAAAGAAGAGCAGAAAGCGGCCATTCGCTACGTACCCTACGCGTTCCTTCTGTTCATCGTGGGCATTTCGTTCGGATATTACATCGTGTTTCCAATGACGCTGTCATTTACTACAGCGATTACACAGAGTATGGGGCTGCAGGAAACCTACGGGATTGCCAATTATTTAAATTTTATGTTCAATCTCGTTTTGCCCTTGGCCCTGCTGTTTGAGCTGCCGCTTGTGGTAATGTTCTTAACGAAAATCCGCATTTTGAACCCGCTGCGGCTTCGGAAAATGCGCAAAGTGTCTTATTTTGCACTCGTATTCATAGCGGTTGTTATTACGCCGCCGGACTTCATATCGGATTTCCTGGTCACGATTCCACTGCTGCTGCTGTATGAATTCAGTGTGTTCCTGTCCTCTGTGATCTATCGCAAGCAATTAGAGGCGGACATGGAACGAGACAGCCGGTACATACGGGCGGACGAAGAGGATGAAGATTAATATTTACTCAAGCATGAAGAGCACCTTCGAGATCGGCAGAAGGCGCTCTTTCTTTGTATAGATGTTTGTATAGGCATCCTTAGGACTCAGGCATATTTTGGCTGGTCATGGATACAATGGAGAAGGGGGTTGAGAGACAACCCCAACCGGAGTCCAATTTACAAAAAAATGATCAAAAAATCATGCAAAGGACTTGAAATTTTGAGACAACTTGAGTATCATAAAATTGGTTGTTAGCACTGAGGCTTGTCGAGTGCTAATACATAAAGCTTTGAAAAAAGCATCACAACATATTTAAAGGAGGCTATTTTTTCATGATCAGACCTTTAGGTGAACGCGTATTGGTAGAACCGATCGAACAAGAAGAAACTACGGCATTCGGGATTGTACTTCCTGACTCCGCTAAAGAAAAGCCGCAAGAAGGTAAAGTTATTGCTGTAGGCAGTGGCTCCCTGAAAGACGGCGCTCGTGTACCTTTGGAAGTTAAAGAAGGCGACCGCGTTATTTTCTCCAAATACGCTGGAACAGAAATCAAATACGAAGGTAAAGAATATTTGATTATGAAAGAAAGCGACATCCACGCGATCTTAGGCTAAATGAACGCCTGAATATATCATGTTCCAATATTCATTAATCCACTAGGGAGGTATGTAATACCATGGCAAAAGACATTAAGTTCAGTGAAGACGCCCGTCGCGCAATGCTTCGAGGTGTAGACGCTTTGGCAAATGCAGTTAAAGTAACACTCGGACCGAAAGGCCGTAACGTGGTGCTTGAGAAGAAATTCGGAAGCCCGCTCATCACGAATGACGGTGTAACCATCGCTAAAGAAATCGAGCTGGAAGATGCATTCGAGAACATGGGTGCTCAGCTCGTTAAAGAAGTAGCTACCAAAACAAACGATGTTGCCGGTGACGGTACAACGACTGCAACGGTTCTGGCGCAAGCCATGATCCGCGAAGGTCTGAAGAACGTAACAGCTGGTGCAAACCCAATGATTATCCGCAAGGGTATCGATAAAGCGGTTAAAGCAGCGGTTATTGAGCTTCAAAACATCGCAAAAGAAGTGAAAAACCATCAGGAGATCGCTCAAGTCGCTTCCGTATCCGCAGCTGACGATGAAGTAGGTCAACTGATTGCAGAAGCTATGGACAAAGTGGGTAAAGACGGTGTTATCACTGTTGAAGAATCCCGCGGCTTCTTGACGGAGCTTGAGGTTGTAGAAGGTATGCAATTCGACCGCGGCTACATCTCTCCATACATGATTACGGATACGGATAAAATGGAAGCTGTTCTTGAAAATCCATACATCCTGATCACGGATAAAAAAGTAACCAACACGCAAGAGATTCTGCCGATCCTTGAAAAAATCGTACAACAAGGCAAACCGCTTGTTCTGATTGCAGAAGACATCGAAGGCGAAGCGCAAGCGATGCTGATCGTGAACAAACTGCGTGGAACATTCAACGCGGTTGCTGTTAAAGCTCCTGGCTTTGGCGATCGTCGCAAAGCCATGCTGCAGGATATCGCTGCATTGACTGGCGGCCAAGTGATTACCGAAGAGCTCGGTCTTGACTTGAAAACAGCTTCCATCGATCAATTGGGTACAGCTCGTCAAGTGCGCGTAACCAAAGAGAACACAATCATCGTGGATGGCGCTGGCAACAAAGAAGACATCGATGCTCGCGTGAAGCAAATCCGCAACCAATTGGAAGAAACCACTTCCGATTTCGACAAAGAGAAACTGCAAGAGCGTCTGGCTAAATTGGCTGGCGGCGTAGCAGTTATCAAAGTTGGTGCGGCTACTGAAACGGAATTGAAAGAACGCAAACTGCGCATCGAAGATGCCCTGAACGCAACTCGCGCTGCGGTTGAAGAAGGTATGGTATCCGGTGGTGGTACAGCG
Source organism: Paenibacillus vortex V453 (assembly GCF_000193415.1). Taxonomy (NCBI): domain Bacteria; kingdom Bacillati; phylum Bacillota; class Bacilli; order Caryophanales; family Paenibacillaceae; genus Paenibacillus; species Paenibacillus vortex. Next base: position 1,910 of record NZ_ADHJ01000049.1, on the reverse strand, counting down.
CTCGTGAACGTATACAACGCTGTTTCTGCTGTGGAAGTACAAGGCGATGAGAAAACAGGCGTAAACATCGTTCTGCGCGCTCTGGAAGAGCCAATCCGTACGATTGCAGCCAATGCTGGTAAAGAAGGCTCTGTCATCGTAGAGCGTCTGAAAAAAGAAGAGATCGGTATCGGCTACAACGCTGCTACAGACGAGTGGGTGAACATGTTCGAAGCAGGTATCGTTGACCCTGCGAAAGTAACGCGTTCCGCTCTTCAAAACGCAGCTTCCGTTGCGGCTATGTTCCTGACAACCGAAGCGGTTATCGCTGACAAGCCAGAACCAGAAAAACCAGCTATGCCTGATATGGGCGGCATGGGCGGTATGGGCGGCATGATGTAAAAAGGGCCTCAAAAGCCTGCCATATCAATGAAAAAGAGACCTCTCGGGGTCTCTTTTCTTGTATAAGGTCACAACAAGGTCACATTCCTTGCGAGGAAAGGCCAGCTAGGATGTCTGAAAATTGAATGTTCATCTTGCTCATCGTGACCGACGCGTTCTTCGGCTTGTTTTTTTGTATCTCCTCAACGTTTGATTTGATATTGCGTTTTCCGGTGACAATCCTTTATACATCCCCACTTAAATCCTTGTTTATTTTTTGCTGGTACCTTGAAAAAAGCTAGCCACTATTCCATCGACCTCCTAAATAATATTAATTGCTCAAGTATCGTCTCTTAATAATGGGAAAATAACAATTTACGGGATCCCAAAGCCGTCTGTCTTATTGGAAAACTGCAATCATATCCCATCGGTAGACGAGTCCATGGAAATGCGTAGAGGATATCTGGATCAGCTCAGCAGGGATGCTATGGAAAGGATACCTCAGCTTTACTAGATATCTGAAGGACGAGATCCCTGGGAAGTATTTCATGATGAACGATGGATCGGGAACAGTCGTGTGGCTCAGTGTTCAGCGGAACTAAAACAGAAGCTGGCACGTGAGTGGGTAGAATCAAGGTACGGCCCTGATGAAGCCTTGATATATGTCGGCATTGATTGGATGGAAATACATCGTATGGAGGCCATACAGCGCGGTTGGGCTCCTTATGAAGTAAAAGCACCTGATGACGGAAGCCCCATATTGGGACAAACACGAAATGCTTAAGGCTCTAAAACAGGATGGGATACGCAAGCCACGACTTTATGATATGGGATTCGCTCATAACAACTGCGGTGGATTCTGTGTACGAGCTGGACAGGGGCATTTTATAAATCTACTGCAAAATAAACGGAGTTTATATCTATTCCACGAACAGAAAGAGCTTGACATGCAAGAATATCTCGGGCGTACTGATGTTTCCATCTTGACAAGAGAGGTAAAGGGCGATGAGGAAAAATTAACCCTTCGTCAGTTACGCGAGGAATGGGAGTCTGGACTAGGAAACCAAATTGACTTGAACGACTTAGATGGATGCGGTTGTTTCGCATCCGATGCTTAACCCTTGGGGAGAGTAATCCTCCCAAACTATATACGAAATAGGTTTACCAATTAAACGCAATCCAAAGAAAACCATAGATAAATGCAAAGCAACCCAATATACCAAGTGCTGAGGCAAGTAAAATTATTAGAACCACCTTTTTACCGCTCAAAAAAACACCTCCAGAAAAGTGAAAAGACCCGATCCTTGGCCGGGCGGGGGTCAATCGGTAATACATTACTCTCAATGATTATATCACAAAGGGGATTGAGGGGAATGGCGATGTCATGGGGACAAGGGGAACTCTTTCCAACAGCGAATGAAGCGGAGATCCAGCGCACAAAATTCCTGCTCGGAAAATATAAAGCGATGACCATGCTCATGCAAGATTTTGAAAAATTCGAAGAAGAATTAAGGCAAGTGGCTATTGATGGTGAAGCAGCTCGCCGCATC